>NZ_JAXUAK010000003.1:0-304080 GCF_046535855.1 Puerhibacterium sp. TATVAM-FAB25
CTGCTCGGCTCGCCCGCCGACGCCGAGGACGCCGTGCAGGAGACCTGGCTGCGGCTCGAGCGCGTGGACCCCGCGACGATCGACAACCTCGACGCCTGGCTGACCACGGTGGTCTCGCGGGTGTGCCTCGACCAGCTGCGCAGCCCGCGACGCACGCGCGAGCAGTCGTGGCAGGTCGAGACCTGGCGCGACGAGCCGGTCGCGGACGACGGCGACCCGGTGGCCGAGGCCGAGCGCGGCGACCGGGTCAACGCTGCGCTGCTGCTCGTGCTCGACACCCTCAGCCCCGCCGAGCGGATCGCGTTCGTGCTGCACGACGTGTTCGGCCGACCGTTCGAGGAGGTGGCCGACGCGCTCGACCGGTCCCCCGAGGCGGCGCGGCAGCTCGCCTCGCGGGCGCGCCGCCGGCTGCGCGGCGCGCCCGAGCCGGAGCGCGCCCCCGCCCGGCGGTCGCGCGCGATCGTCGACGCGTGGCTGGCCGCCGCCCGGCACGGGGACCTCGCGGCGCTGCTCGGGCTGCTCGACGACGGCGCGGTGCTGCGCGCCGACTACGGCGCGCGCGGCGGCCAGGTGGTCGAGGGCGGCCGGGCCATCGCCGAGCAGGCGACGCTGTTCGCCCGGGTGGCCGCGCACTCCACGCCGCTGCTGGCCGGCGGCCGCCCCGCCGTGGCCGCCGTGCTGGACGGGCGCGTGGTGTCGGTCATGGCGTTCGACATCGCCGACGGGCGCATCACCGGGCTCGACGTGCTCGCCGACCCGGAGCGACTCGAGCGGCTCGGCGTGCGGGAGGTGCTGGGCCTCGCCTGACGCGCCGAGACCTGAGTTGTGGCCGCCTCGAGACACGGCGAAGCGGCCACAACTCAGGTCTCGGCGCAGAGGGCGGGCGAGCGGAGGGCTCAGGCCACCCGCTCGGCCCCGCGGGCGGCCCGCCGCTCGGCCTGCCGGTCCGGGTCGGCCACCGGGGCCGCGGCGACCAGCGCCTGGGTGTAGGCGTGCCGCGGCGTGCGCAGCACCTGCGCCGTCGGGCCCTGCTCGACGATCCGGCCGGCCCGCATGACGGCCACCCGGTCGGCGACCCGCTCGACCACCGCGAGGTTGTGCGACACGAACAGGCAGGCGAAGCCGAGCCGCTCCTGCAGGTCGCGGAACACCTCGAGCACGTGCGCCTGGACGGACACGTCCAGCGCCGACGTCGGCTCGTCGGCCACGAGCACCTTGGGCCCGAGCGCCACGGCGCGGGCGATGGCCACGCGCTGGCGCTGCCCGCCGGACAGCTCGTGCGGGAACCGCTCGGCGTGCTCCGGCTCGAGCCGCACCAGGGCGAGCAGCTCGCGCACCCGCGCCTTGCGGCCCTCGAGGTCGAGGTCGGTGTGCAGCATCAGCGGCTCGGCGATGGAGCGGCCCACCGTCCAGCGCGGGTTGAGGGTGGACGCCGGGTCCTGGAAGACGACGCCGGTGCGCCGCCGCCGCTCGGCCCGCTCGGCCTTGCCGGCGCGGGCCAGGTCGACGCCGCCGACCAGCACCCGGCCCGACGTCGGGCGCAGCAGCCCGGAGACCACCTGGCCGAGCGTCGACTTGCCCGAGCCCGACTCCCCCACCAGGCCGAGCACCTCGCCCGGCGCGATGGCCAGCTCGACGTCGTCGGCCGCGCGCACCGGCGCGGTGCCGCGGTGGCCCGGGTAGACCACCGAGACGTGGTCGAGCACGACGGCGGCGCCGTCGGCACCAACCGCGCCGTCCGCGCCGTCGACACCGGCCGCGTCCGCGGCGAGGCCCGCGCCCGCCGCGCCGTCGGGACCACCAGCGCCGACAGCGGCGCCGTCCGCCCCGAGGTGCGGCACGGCGTCCAGCAGCGCGCGGGTGTACTCCTCGCGCGGCGCGGCGAACAGCTCGCGCACCGGCGCGTGCTCCACGACCCGGCCGCCGCGCATCACCACGACGTCGTCAGCGAGGTCGGCGACCACGCCCATGTCGTGGGTGATGAGCAGCACGGCGGTGCCGCGCTCGTCGCGCAGCCGCCGCAGCAGGTCGAGGATGCCGGCCTGCACGGTGACGTCCAGGGCGGTGGTGGGCTCGTCGGCGACGATCGCCACCGGCTCCTGGGCCAGCGCCATCGCGATCATCGCGCGCTGCAGCTGCCCGCCGGACAGCTGGTGCGGGTACGACGACGCGACGCGGGCGGGGTCGGCGAGCCCGGCGTCGCCGAGCAGCTCGAGCACCCGCTCGACGGCGGCGCGGCGCGGCAGCCGGTCGCGCCGGGAGCGGTGCGCCTGCAGCGCCTCGGCGACCTGGTCGCCGATCGTCAGCACCGGGTTCCAGGCGCCCATCGGCTCCTGCGACACCAGCGACAGCACCGTGCCGCGCACGGCCCGGAACGTCTCCGGCGCGGCGCCGACCAGCTCGGTGGGCGTGCCGGCGGCGCGACCGTCGAGCGGCCCGGCGAACCGGATGGACCCGCCCACCCGGGCGGTGCGCGGCAGCAGGCCGAGCACCGCCATGGCCGAGACGCTCTTGCCCGAGCCGGACTCCCCCACCAGCGCCGTCACGCGGCCGGGGTGCAGCGCCCAAGAGGCGCCGTCCACCGCGCGCGGCGCGTCCGCGGCGGGGCCGGCGCCGTGGGCGCCGTCGATGCCCCGGCCGTCGTCGAACACGACGGACAGCCCCTCCACCGCAAGGAGGGGCTGCCCGCCGGCGACCTGCCGGTCGATCACTGCGTCAGGCACAGGGTCGTCACTGCTCCAGGGACGTCTGCAGGTAGTTCGGGTAGGCCGGGAAGTCCGGGATCCGGAAGTTGACGACCTTGGACCCGTGCAGGAACGAGTTCTTCGTGTAGATCAGCGGCACCACCGGGGCGTCGGCGGCGATGGCCTGGTCGGCCTGCGCCCACAGCGCGCCGGCCGCCTCCGGGTCGGTCTCGGCCGTCGCCTGGGCGATCAGGTCGTCGACCTCCGGGTTGGAGTAGCGGGCCATGTTGTACCCGCCGCCGCCGATCTGCGAGGAGGCGAACAGCGGCTGGATGTTGCCGTTCGCGCTCGGGAAGTCCGGCTGCCAGGAGCTCAGCGTCAGGTCGTAGCCCGAGCCGTCGCCCTGCGTCACGGTCTGCGTGAAGACCTCGGAGGCCTGCGGCACGATCGTCACGGTGAGGCCGGCGCGCTGCAGGCCCTGCTGGATCGCCTGGGCCTGCGCCAGCGACGCCTCGTCGTCGCGGACCACGAGGCGCAGCTCGCGGCCGTCCCAGCCGGCGTCGGCGAGCAGCTGCTTCGCCTGCTCCGGGTCGCCGGACGGGTCGACGTCGTCGAACAGCGTCGGGTACTCCTCGCGGCCCGGGATGCCCGGGGTGATGAGCGTCGAGGCGAAGTCGCCGGCGATCTCGCCGCCGGAGGCCACGCGGTAGGCGTTGCGGTCGACGGCGAGGCTGATCGCCTTGCGCACGTCGGTGTTGTCGAGGCCGGCGGCCTGGGTGTTGATCGCCAGGTAGGCCAGCGCGCCGGGGCCCGAGGTCACGAGACGCTCGGCGGCCGGGCCGCCCTGCACCTGCGCGAGCTGCGCGGCCGGCACGAAGTTGGCGCCGAACGCGTTCTGGTCGTCGCCGGAGTCGGCGATGAGGCGCTGGGCCGCGACCGTGGCGTCCTGGCCGAGCTCGAAGACGATCGAGTCGGGGCCGGCCGCGCGGGCCTCGTCGGTGGCCTCGTCCCACTCGGGGTTGCGCTCGAGCGTGATCGAGGTGCCCTCGACGGTCTCGGCGACCCGGTACGGGCCCGTGGCCACCGGCTGGGTGGCGTAGGTGGCGACGTCGTCCTGGTCCTGCGGCACGGCGCTGAACGCGGGCATCGACACGATCCACGGCCAGTCGCCGTAGGCGCTGTTCAGGTGGAAGACGATGGTCTTGTCGTCCGGCGTCTCGATCGAGTCGAGCTGCTGGCCCTGGTACGGGCCGGTGTAGTCCTCGGCGCCCTCGAGCAGCGACTTGTGGTAGCTCAGCCCGCCGGACAGCTCGGGCGCGAAGGTCCGCTCCACCGAGTACTTGATGTCCGCCGAGGTGATGGGCGTGCCGTCCTCGAACGCCAGCCCGTCCTTGAGCGTGAAGGTCCAGGTCTTGCCGTCCTCGGACGGGGTGCCGGTGTCCGTGGCGAGGTCGGGGACCACCGTGGTGCTGCCCTCGGCGTCGGTCTTCCACGCGGTGAGGCGGCGCTCGACCAGGCCGAGCGAGGTGATGGCCAGGCTCTGGCTGGTGGCGGGGTCCCAGCTGACGCTCGTGGCCGAGGTCAGGATGTGCAGCGTGCCGCCCTTCTCGACGGCGGTGGGCGCGGCCGACGACGCGGCGTCGTTCGCGCGCTCGTTGGCGTTGCAGCCCGTCAGCAGCAGCGCGGCCGCGGCGACGGGGGCGACGACGGCGGCGAGGCGCCGGCGTCGGGAGCTTGCGGTGGTGGACATCGTCTCTCCGGTTCAGGGGGCGGTGCGGGGGCGGCGACGGCGGCGCGCGGGGCCCGGGCGGGACGCGCGCGCCGTCGTACATCGCCGCCCCGTGCGGGCGTCGCGGCGCAGGGTCGGGCTCATCGGGCGACCCTCCCCTGCCGCACGCGCGGGTCGAGCAGCGTGTAGACGACGTCGACCAGGAGGTTGGCGACGACGACGATGGCGGCGGTGAAGACGGTGACGCCCACGAGCACGGGCACGTCGGTGTTGGCGACGGCGTCGATGAGCAGGGCGCCGAGCCCGGCCATCGAGAAGACCTTCTCGGTGATGACGGCGCCGCCCAGCAGCGCGCCGAGGTCGAGCGCGAAGATCGTCACGACCGGGATGAGCACGTTGCGCAGGGCGTGCCGGGTGACGACGCGGCCCTCGGAGATGCCCTTGGCCCGGGCGGTGCGCACGTACTCCGAGCCCAGCGCGTCGAGCATCTGCGCGCGGGTGAGGCGCGTGTAGATCGCGGCGCTGAGCAGCGCCAGCACCGTCCACGGCAGGACCAGGTGCCAGGCCCAGTCGACCGGGCTCTCGCGCAGCGGCACGTACCCGCTGACCGGCACCATGTCGAGCGTGAAGCCGAACAGCAGGATGCCGAGCAGGCCGACGAGGTAGCTCGGGGCCGAGACGCCGGCGATCGCGCCGACCATGAGCGTGCGGTCCAGCGCCGTGCCGCGGCGCACCGCGGCGACGACGCCGCCGGCCACGCCGGCCAGCAGCCACAGCACCGCGGCGCCGACGGCGATGGACGCCGTCACCGGGAAGCGGTTGAGGATCAGCTCGGTGACCGGGGTGTTGAGCCGGAACGAGTAGCCGAGGCACGGGGCCGGGCAGGTGATCGTGGCGCCGGACGTGCCGAAGGTGCGGCCGGCGAACACGCCGTGCAGGAAGTCCCACCACTGCTCGACCCAGGACTTGTCGAGCTGCATGAACGCCCGCGCCGTCTCCAGCCGCTCGGGCGTGCAGGGCCTGCCGCACGCCAGCTGGGCCGGGTCGGCGGGCAGGATCACGAACACCGCGTACGTCAGCAGCGACACGACCAGCAGCACGAACACGACCGAGGCCAGGCGCGTGCCCAGGAACCGGGCGACCGTCACGCGGCCACCTCCTTCCGGCCGTGCGCGGCCCGGCGGGCGCGGCGGGCCGCGTCCCGCTCGGCGCGCCGCTGCTTGCGGCGGGCCCAGCCGCGGCCGCCGGGGCCGAGGGCCGCGGTGCGCGGGTCGAGCGCGTCGCGCAGGCCGTCGCCGAGCGCGTTGAACGCCAGCGTGATGCCGAACAGCGCCACGCCGGGGAACACGAGGTACATGGGGTCCACGGAGAACCAGGTCACGGCGTTGCCGATGGACCGGCCCCAGCTCGGGGTGGGCGGCGGCACGCCGACGCCGAGGAAGCTCAGCGCCGCCTCGGAGCCGATGGCGCTGGGCACCGCGATCGTGGTGAAGACGACGATGGTGGCGGCGAGGTTGGGCAGCACCTGGCGCAGCACCACGTGGCCGTGGGAGGCGCCCAGCGCGCGCGAGGCGCGCACGAACCCGGCGCCTCGCAGCGCCAGGGTCTGACCGCGCACCACGCGGGCGATGCTCGACCAGCCGAACAGCCCGATGACCAGCACCAGCAGCAGCGTCCGGGGGAACCAGGCCGGAGCCACTGCGCCGACGGCGATCATGAAGATCAGCGCGGGCAGGCCGATGAGCACGTCGATGCTGCGCGCCACCACCCAGTCGACCCAGCCGCCGAAGTAGCCGGCCGCCAGGCCGAGCACCGTGCCGACGAGCACCGAGACGGCGGTGGCGCCGAGGCCGACCAGCAGCGACGTGCGCGAGCCCATGATCACGATGGCGAACAGGTCGCGGCCGGTCAGCGGCTCGACGCCGAACCAGTGCTCGGCGGAGATGCCGCCGAACGCACCGGCGGGCGCGCCGCTGGGGCCGAGCGCCTCGAGGTCGTAGGTGTACGGGTCGACGCCGAGCGCGCGAGTGATCAGCGGCGCGAAGAGCGCTACGAGCACGTAGAGGGCCACGACGACGGCGCCGGCCGCGGCGAACCGGTCGGCGGCCAGGCGCCGCCACAGGGCGGGGCGGCCGGAGCTGCGGCCGGGGGCGCCGCCGGGGATGCCGGGCGCGGCGGTCGAGCCGACGGCCGCCGGGGCGGCGAGCTCGTCGGAGCGCTCGAGCGACACGGGATCTCCTAGGGACGGGGGTGCGGTGCGGTGGCGGAGCGGGTGCGGCAACGGCACCGACAGCACGCCACGGGTCGCACGGCTCGTCCTTCCAGGATGGGTGGGCCCGCGCTCACGCGCCGGGCGGGGGACGGCGTCCGCTCGCGCGGGACCGTCAGGAGAAAACGATAGCCCACGTCTCTGGGTTCGATAGACGCAGCCTCGGTATCGCGTGTCACACCGGCCTCGTCCGGAGCCCACGGCGTGGCGTGATCACGGTGGGAACGTCGTGCGTCCAACCCGTCAGCATCTGGGAGAATGGGCGACCATGAGCGACTTCCCGACGAACGCCGCCGCGCCGGCCGCCCCCGGCGCCGGCGCGGAGCAGACCTCCCCCGCTGCGACCACCCCCGGCACCTCGGTAGCCGGCGACGTCGTCCGCGCGGTGGTCCGGGAGGTACCGGACAAGGTCAGCCTCGACGGGCTCGAGGAGAAGCTCGACGCGCGCTGGACCGCCGAGCGCACGTTCGCGTTCGACCGCACCGCCACCCGCGAGCAGGTGTACTCGATCGACACCCCGCCGCCCACGGCGTCGGGCTCGCTGCACGTGGGCCACGTGTTCAGCTACACGCACACCGACGTCGTCGCGCGCTTCCAGCGCATGCGCGGGCGCGAGGTCTTCTACCCGATGGGCTGGGACGACAACGGCCTGCCCACCGAGCGGCGCGTGCAGAACTACTACGGCGTCCGCGTGGACCTGTCGCTGCCCTACGACCCCGACTTCACCCCGCCGCACGAGGGCACCGAGGGCAAGACGGTCAAGGCCGCCGACCAGGTGCCGGTCAGCCGCCGCAACTTCGTCGAGCTGTGCGAGCGCCTCACCGCCCAGGACGAGAAGCAGTTCGAGGAGCTGTGGCGCCGCCTGGGCCTGTCCGTGGACTGGGCGCAGACGTACCAGACCATCGACGTGAACTCCCGCGCGACGGCGCAGAAGGCGTTCCTGCGCAACCTCGAGCGCGGCGAGGCCTACCAGGCCGAGGCCCCGGGCCTGTGGGACGTCACGTTCCAGACGGCCGTCGCCCAGGCCGAGCTCGAGGCCCGCGACTACCCCGGCTTCTTCCACAAGGTGGCCTTCCACCGCACGGGCGACGCGGCCGGCGAGCGGGTGGTCATCGAGACCACCCGCCCCGAGCTGATCCCCGCCGTCGTGGCGCTCATCGCGCACCCCGACGACGAGCGCTACCAGCCGCTGTTCGGCACCACGGTGACCTCGCCGCTGTTCGGCGTGGAGATCCCGGTGCTCGCCCACCCGGCGGCCGAGCCCGACAAGGGCGCCGGCATCGCCATGTGCTGCACCTTCGGTGACCTCACCGACGTGCAGTGGTGGCGCGAGCTGCAGCTGCCCACGCGCTCGGTGATCCAGCGCGACGGGCGCCTGTCGCGCGAGACGCCGGAGTGGGTCGCCGGCGGCCCGGGCGAGGCGCTGTACGCCGAGTCCCTCGCGGGCAGGACGACGTTCAGCGCGCGCACCGCCGTCGTCGACGCGCTGCGCGAGGCCGGCGACCTGGTCGACGAGCCGACGCCCACGCAGCGCAAGACGAACTTCTACGAGAAGGGCGACAAGCCCCTCGAGATCGTCACCAGCCGCCAGTGGTACATCCGCAACGGCGGGCGCGAGATGCCGGGTCGCGACCTCAAGGGCGAGCTGCTGCAGCGCGGCAAGGAGCTGGACTTCCACCCCGACTTCATGCGCGTGCGCTACGAGAACTGGGTCGGCGGCCTCAACGGCGACTGGCTCATCTCCCGCCAGCGCTTCTTCGGCGTGGCGATCCCGCTGTGGTACCCGGTGCTCGAGTCGGGCGAGGTGGACTACGCGCACCCGATCGTGCCGTCGGAGGCCTCGCTGCCGGTGGACCCGACGTCGCAGGCCCCCGAGGGCTACGACGAGTCGCAGCGCGGCCAGGCCGGCGGGTTCGTCGGCGACGCCGACGTCATGGACACCTGGGCGACGTCGTCGCTGTCCCCGCTGATCGTCTCCGGCTGGGACCGCGACGAGGACCTGTTCTCCCGCGTCTACCCGATGGACCTGCGCCCGCAGGGCCAGGACATCATCCGCACGTGGCTGTTCTCCTCGGTGGTGCGCTCGCACCTCGAGCTGGACACGCTGCCCTGGGCCAACGCCGCCATCAGCGGCTGGATCCTGGACCCCGACCGCAAGAAGATGTCGAAGTCCAAGGGCAACGTGGTCACGCCCATGGGGCTCCTGGAGACGCACGGCTCGGACGCCGTGCGGTACTGGGCGGCCTCGGCGCGCCTGGGCACCGACGCGGCCTTCGACGAGGGCCAGATGAAGATCGGCCGCCGCCTGGCGATCAAGGTGCTCAACGCCTCGAAGTTCGCGCTGTCCTTCGGCGTCGACCCGGAGACGGGCGCCGGCGAGATCGTGCTCGACCCCGCGCGCGTCACCGCGCCGCTCGACCGGGCGATGCTCGCCGGCCTGGCCCGCGTCGTCGACCAGGCCACCGAGGCGTTCGAGGCGTACGACCACACCCGGGCCCTGGAGCTCACCGAGACGTTCTTCTGGACGTTCTGCGACGACTACCTCGAGCTGGTCAAGGACCGCGCCTACGGCGCCGGCGTCGCGGCGGCCGAGGTGTCGGCCGAGACGGAGTCGGCCCGCACCGCGCTGGCGATCGCGCTCGACGTGATGCTGCGCCTGCTGGCGCCGTTCGTCCCGTTCGCCACGGAGGAGGTCTGGTCGTGGTGGCGCGAGGGCTCGGTGCACCGTGCCCCGTGGCCGACGTCGGACGCCCTGCGCGCCGCCGCGGGCGACGCCGACCCGGCGCAGCTCGGTGCGGCCGGCAACGCCCTGGCGGCGCTGCGCAAGATCAAGTCCGAGGCCAAGGTCTCCATGAAGACGCCGATCCTCGGCGCGACGCTGGCCGTGCCGGCGGCGTCGGTGGCCGGGGTCGCCGCCGCGCTCGGCGACGTCAAGGGCGCCGGCCGCGTCGAGGGCGAGCTCGAGCTCGTCGAGACGGCCGAGGGCCAGGGCGACGCGGACGTCCAGGGCGGCATCGTCGTCGTGGCCAGCGAGCTGGGCGAGCCGCCGGCCAAGCAGCCGCGCGCCTGACGGTCCCCTCCTCACGCCGAGATAGAGAGGCCCTGCGCCGAGATAGAGAGCTCTCTATCTCGGCGCGGGGCCTCTCTATCTCGGCGCGGGGCCTCTCTACTTCGGCGGTGTCAGCGCTCCTGGAGGCGGACGCCGTCGCCGCTCATCGACGCCGCCACCTCGTGCGGCGTCGAGTCGTCGACCCACCGGAGCGTCGCGCCCACGCCGTCGCGCAGGTCCACGGAGCCGACCGGGGCGAACGTGAGCCCGGCGTCCTGCCCCACCGCCGCGCGGACCATGGCCACCGCGGCGGGCAGCTCCTCGAAGCCGTCGGTCACGCCGGCGTCACGCAGGTCGTCCTTGGACACCGCGATGTGCAGCGGGTCCGGTCCGACCCACAGGCACCGGCCGCCGAGCGGGCCGCCGCCGCCGTCGGAGCCGGGCGCCAGCGCCGGGTCGTAGACGACGTCCTCGCTGAGCACCAGGTCCTTGACCTGCCCGCGCGCCAGGACGGCCACGACGTCCTCCACGCTGGTCACCGCGGCGTGCTCGCGCCCCTGCTCCTGCCGCAGCTCGGACAGGACCACCTCGCGGCGCCGCTCGCGGTAGGAGTCGAGGGCGTCCTCGAAGTTCTCCATGAACACGTCCTCGCGCACGCCGGCGTTGCGCCCGCCGCCCTGCACCTCGACGGTCATCTCGCCGACGGGCCGGCTCAGCGCCGTCCTGGTCATGTTCACCGTGCGCACGTCGCCCGTGAGGACCACGAGCTCGGGCCGCTCGTCGGCGACGATCCGCTCGATCTCGCGGGCCACGGCGGCGCCGTTGCGCTCCCAGGAGTCGAGGGCCCGCGCCTCGACCGTGGCGGTGCTGCCGCGGTCGGAGTTGTTGCCGTGGGACGAGCCGCCCTGCGCCGCCATGGTGATGTCGTCGTGCGGCATCTCGAACGTGCGCGGCTCGTCCCACCCACGCTGGCCCAGGAGCATGAGGTCGGCGCCGGTCCGGTCGACGGCCACCTTGAGCACGTCGACCGACTCCTCGCCGGCCAGCGCCGCCTGGAGCAGGGCGGGCACGTGGTTCCAGGTGCCGGCGGAGACCGCCGGCGGGGTCCGGAACGGCTTGTCGACGAGCACGCCCGAGTCGTCGGCGATGATCACCCGCCCGTGGGCACCGTGCTTGCGCGTGCGCTTGAGCGCCGCGTCCTCCACGGCGTCGAGCACGGCGGCCGGGGCCCCCTGGTCCGCGAGCGTCCGGCGGACCCCGTTCCACCTGGTCACCACGTCCTTGTCGGCGGCGTCGGCCGAGCGGGTGGCATCCAGGTAGACGGTGGCGAACGGGCCGGGACGTCCCAGGAGCGGCTTGATCCAGTCGATCTTCATAGCTGTGTTCACACCTCGCTGAGGGTCGGGTCCCCCCAGCCTGCGACGGCCCGGAGAGCGTCGCCACCGCGCGCGGCGGTCAGCTCGGTGTCAGTTCGGTGTCAGCTCCGGGCGGGCGCTCCGTCGGCCCGGTGCTGCGTGCGGGGGCTGCCTAGCCCCTTCATGAGTAGGTGTCGAGGGGCGGCAGCTCGCCCTGTCGGCGGCCCTCGGCGTACTCCGCGGCGATGAGCTCGTGGTGGCGGATCACCTCGGCCACGATGAACGCGCGGAACGCCTCGGCGAACTTGGGGTCCAGGCCGGCCTCGGTGGCGATGCCGGTGAGCCGCGCGATCTGCTGGTCCTCGCGCGTGGGGTCGGCCGGGGGCAGGTTGCCCACGGCCTTGAGCTGGCCCACCCGCCGGGTCATCTTGAAGCGCTCGGCCAGCAGGTGCACGAGCGCCGCGTCGATGTTGTCGATGCTGCGGCGCAGCTCGAGGATCTCGCCCGGCATGTCGGATTCGGCCATGCCCCGATCCTACGGGCCCGGCCCCGGGCACCCGTCCCCCGCCCAGGCCCGCGTCCCGGGCCCCGCGGCGTGTAGGGTCGTCTGCCGGTCGACGAGAGATGGGGACGAGCCCGCATGATCACCGCCACGACGCCGGCACTGCGCGAGGTGCCCGAGACGACGAGCATCAGCACCCTGCTGGTGGACCGCGTCGCCCGCGCGGGCGACGCGACGCTCGCCGAGCGCCGGGAGACCGCCGGCGGCCCGTGGCTGCCCGTCACGGCCCGCGAGTTCGAGGACGACGTGCTGTCCGTGGCCCGCGGCCTCGTGGCGCGCGGCATCCGCCCGGGCGACCGCGTCGCCATCATGTCGCGCACCCGCTACGAGTGGACGCTGCTCGACTACGCGGTGTGGGCCGTCGGCGGGGTGCCGGTGCCCGTCTACGAGACCTCGTCGGCCGACCAGGTGCACTGGATCCTGTCCGACGCCGGGGTGCGCCTCGCGCTCGTCGAGACGGAGGCGCACGCCGCCACGCTCGACACCGTGCGGGACCGGCTGCCCGAGCTCGAGAGCGTGCTCGTGCTCGACGGCGGCGCGCTCGGCATGCTGCGCGTGCTGGGCCAGGACGTGCCCGTCGAGGAGGTGCGCGCCCGGCGCGACGCCGTCCGGCGCGACGACCTGGCGACGATCATCTACACCTCCGGCTCCACCGGCCGGCCCAAGGGCGCCGAGCTCACGCACGGCAGCTTCGCGCACGTCGCGATGAACGCCCGGCTCGCGCTGCCCGAGCTGCTCGAGCGCGACGGCGCCCGCACCCTGCTGTTCCTGCCGCTGGCGCACGTGTTCGCCCGCCTCATCCAGGTCGCCGTGGTGTCCTCGGGCACGGTGCTCGGCCACGCGCCGGACGTGAAGAACCTCGTGGCCGACCTCGGGTCGTTCCGGCCGACGTTCCTGCTGGCCGTGCCGCGCGTGTTCGAGAAGGTCTACAACAGCGCCGCCCAGCAGGCCGCCGCCTCGCCGGCCAGGCAGCGCGTCTTCGCCTGGGCCGCGAGGACCGCCGAGGCGACGTCGCGCGCGGTCGACGCCGGCGGCCCCTCGCCGTGGCTGCGCGCCCAGCACGCCCTGGCCGACCGCCTGGTGCTCGGCCGCCTGCGCGCGGCGATGGGCGGCGACGTCGAGTACGCCGTCTCCGGCGGCGCGCCGCTCGGCGAGCGGCTCGGCCACTTCTTCCGCGGCCTGGGCCTGACGGTGCTCGAGGGCTACGGCCTCACGGAGACGACGGCGCCCACCGCGGTGAACCTGCCCGCCTCCGTGGCGATCGGCACCGTGGGCCCGCCGTTCCCGGGCACGTCCATCCGCATCGCCGACGACGGCGAGATCCTGCTCGCCGGCCCGCACCTGTTCCGCGCCTACCGCAACCAGCCGGAGCTGACGGCCGAGGCGCTGGCCGACGGCTGGTTCCGCACCGGCGACCTCGGCTCGCTCGACGAGCAGGGCCGGCTGCGGATCACGGGCCGCAAGAAGGAGATCATCGTGACGGCCGGCGGCAAGAACGTCGCCCCCGCCGTGCTCGAGGACCGCCTGCGCGGCCACCCGCTGGTCTCCCAGGTGGTCGTGGTGGGCGACCAGCGCCCGTTCATCGCCGCGCTGGTCACCCTCGACCCCGAGATGCTGCCCGGCTGGCTCGCCACGCACGGCCTGCCGCGGATGTCGGTGACCGAGGCGCGCACCGACCCGACGGTGCTCGAGCACCTCGAGCGGGCGGTCGGGCGCGCGAACGAGGCCGTCTCCCGCGCCGAGTCCATCCGCAAGATCCACGTGCTCGAGAACGACTTCACCGAGGCGAACGGCTACCTCACGCCGTCTCTCAAGGTGAAGCGCCCGCTCGTGCTGCGCGACTTCGCGGACGTCATCGACGGCATCTACGCCGCCCCGAAGCCGCAGTCGCCTCCCCCGGCCGCCTGACCGCCGGGGCCGGCGTCACGGCGCACCGTCGTGAGCCCGGCACCCGGCGCGCCGCCGGACGACGAAGGGCCCGCACGCGTGCTGCGTGCGGGCCCGTCACCGTTCAGAGCAGAGGTCAGGCGCTCTTCTCGCGCGGCTGGCGCGGGCGCACCGGGTTGGCGCGGGGCACGAGCGTCGGGTTGACGTTCTCCAGCACGACCTCGCGCGAGATCACCACGCGCTCGACGTCGTCGCGGCTGGGCACGTCGAACATGACCTGCTGCAGCACCTCTTCCATGATGGCGCGCAGGCCGCGCGCGCCGGTGCCGCGCAGCAGCGCCTGCTCGGCGATCGCGTCGACGGCGTCCGGCGCGAACTCCAGCTCCACGCCGTCGATCTGGAACATGCGCTGGTACTGCTTGACCAGGGCGTTGCGCGGCTCGGTGAGGATGCGCACCAGGGCGTCGCGGTCCAGCGGCGAGACCGACGCGATGACCGGCAGGCGGCCGATGAACTCCGGGATGAGGCCGTACTTCTGCAGGTCCTCGGGGCGCACCTCGGCGAACAGGTCCTCGTCGGCGCCGGTCTCCATGGGGGCGGCGAACCCGATGCCGCGCTTGCGGGCGCGGGAGGCGACGATGTCGTCCAGCCCGGCGAACGCGCCGGCCACGATGAACAGCACGTTCGTCGTGTCGATCTGGATGAACTCCTGGTGCGGGTGCTTGCGCCCGCCCTGCGGCGGCACGGACGCCGTCGTGCCCTCGATGATCTTCAGCAGAGCCTGCTGCACGCCCTCGCCGGAGACGTCGCGCGTGATCGACGGGTTGTCGGCCTTGCGGGCCACCTTGTCGACCTCGTCGATGTAGATGATGCCCGTCTCGGCCTTCTTGACGTCGTAGTCCGCGGCCTGGATGAGCTTGAGCAGGATGTTCTCGACGTCCTCGCCCACGTAGCCGGCCTCGGTCAGGGCCGTGGCGTCCGCGATGGCGAACGGGACGTTGAGCATCTTGGCCAGGGTCTGGGCGAGGTACGTCTTGCCCGTGCCCGTGGGGCCGATGAGCAGGATGTTCGACTTGGCGATCTCGACGCCGTCCTCGGCGTCGCGGCCCGCCTCGGCCGCCTGGATGCGCTTGTAGTGGTTGTACACCGCCACGGCCAGCGCCCGCTTCGCGCCCTCCTGGCCGATGATGTACTGCTCGAGGAAGTCGAAGATCTCCCGCGGCTTCGGCAGCTCGGTCAGGCCGAGCTCCGCGGCCTCGTTGAGCTCCTCCTCGATGATCTCGTTGCACAGGTCGATGCACTCGTCGCAGATGTAGACGCCTGGGCCCGCGATGAGCTTCTTGACCTGCTTCTGCGACTTGCCGCAGAACGAGCACTTGAGCAGGTCCGCCCCGTCACCGATCCGTGCCACCAGGCGTCTCCTTCACTCCGAGGGGTCCTGCACGATCTTCGTCCATTCCACACCACCCGCCCCGCCGATGTCAGCCGGGCGCTCCGGTGCGTCGTCGAACGGTATCGGCCGCCACCGACACGCGGTGCCCGCGGCACCCCGTGGCGACGACCGTGCCCGGCGGCGGTCCACCCGGGTGGGTGGCCCGCCGCCGGGCACCGACGACGGTCGGCGCGCGGCCGTCAGCGCGCGGCGATCACCGGCGCCTTGCGCGTCTCGAGCACCTGGTCCACCAGGCCGTAGTCCTTGGCCTGCGCGGCCGTGAGGATCTTGTCGCGCTCGATGTCCTCGCGGACCTGCTCGATGTCGCGGCCCGAGTGGTGCGCCAGCGTGTTCTCGAGCCACTCGCGCATGCGGATGAGCTCGTTGGCGTGGATCTCGATGTCCGACGCCTGCGCGTACGCGCCGCCCTCGATCGCGGGCTGGTGGATCAGCACGCGGGCGTTGGGCAGGGCGAGGCGCTTGCCCTCCTGGCCGGCGGCCAGGAGCACCGCGGCGGCCGAGGCCGCCTGGCCCAGGCACACCGTCTGGATCTGCGGGCGGATGTACTGCATGGTGTCGTACAGCGCCGTCATCGCGGTGAACGAGCCGCCCGGGCTGTTGATGTAGATGACGATGTCGCGGTCCGGGTCCTGGGACTCCAGCACCAGCAGCTGCGCCATGACGTCGTCGGCCGAGGCGTCGTCCACCTGCACGCCGAGGAAGATGATGCGGTCCTCGAACAGCTTGGTGTACGGGTCCTGGCGCTTGAAGCCGTAGGCGGTGCGCTCCTCGAACTGCGGCAGCACGTACCGGCTGCTCGGGGCGCCGTACGGCAGGCCGACGCCGCCCGGCCGGGCGAAGTCGCCGGCGAGACGGCCGGCGGTCGCCGCGAACTGCTCTGCACTCATGTGGCTCACGGGGGGTTTCTCCTTCGCGTTGGTCCGGTGCGGCGTCAGGACTGGTTGTTCATGCCGCCGCCGCCCGAGACCGAGGCGACGTTCTCGACCACGTGGTCGATGAAGCCGTACTCGAGCGCCTCCGGGGCGGTGAACCACTTGTCGCGGTCGTTGTCCTTGAGGACCTTCTCCAGCGGCTGACCGGTCTGCTCGGCGGTCAGCTCGGACAGGACCTGCTTCATGTGCATGATCAGCTGCGCGTTGATCCGCACGTCGGTGGCGGTGCCGCCGATGCCGCCCGAGGGCTGGTGCATCATCACGCGGGCGTGGGGCGTGGCGTAGCGCTTGCCCTTGGCGCCCGAGGAGAGCAGGAACTGGCCCATCGAGGCCGCCATGCCCATCGCCACCGTGGCGACGTCGGGCTTGACGAACTGCATGGTGTCGTAGATGGCCATGCCGGCGGTGATCGAGCCGCCCGGGCTGTTGATGTACAGCCAGATGTCCTTGTCCGGGTCCTCGGCGGCCAGCAGCATCATCTGCGCGCAGATCGCGTTCGCGTTCTCGTCGCGCACCTCCGACCCGAGCCAGATGATGCGCTCCCGCAGGAGCCGGTTGTAGATGGAGTCGTTGAGGCCGAGGCTGGCACCGTCGGCACGTCCGACGGGGGCCGTGCCGTCCATCCGCAGCAGGTCGTTCACGTCCGTACTCCTCACGTTCGTCGTCGCCTGACCCTAACGCGCGGCCCCCGGCCGAACGTCCCTGGCCGGGCCCGGTTTCGCTCACGGCGCATGGCGCCCCGGGGGCGGCCCCAGCACGGCGCTGCAGCGGCGGGACGACGACGGCCCGCACCGCCGGAGCGGTGCGGGCCGTCGTCGAGCGACGCGGGCCCCGAGGGGCCCGGGCGGTCACGCCTCGGTGGTCTCCTCGGCGTCCGCCTTCTTCGCGGTCTTGCGGGCCGGCTTCTTGGCCGGCTTCTCCTCGGCGGCCGTCTCGCCGGCGTCGTCGGCCTTCGCGGCGGCCTTCTTCGCCGGCGCCTTCTTCGCCGGGGCCTTCTTGGCCGGAGCCTTCTTGGCGGCCGGCTTCTCCTCGGCCTTCTCCTCGGCGGGGGCCTCGGCGGCCGGGGCCTCCTCCGGCGAGTCGGCGGACTCGGCGGACTCCGCCGACTCGGCGGACTCCGCGCTCTCAGCCGACTCGGCGGACTCCTCGGCGGTCGGGGCCTCGGCCGCGTCCTCCTCCTCCGAGCCGATGAACTCGGTCAGGTCGACGACGTTGCCGTCGGCGTCCTTGACCTCGATCGAGCGCAGGGCCACGGCCAGCGCCTTGGAGCGCGCGACCTCGCCGACCATGGCCGGGATCTGACCGCCCTGGTCGAGCGTGGAGATGAACTGCTGCGGGTCCATGCCGTACTGGCGCGAGGCCTGCACCAGGTACTCGATGAGCTCGTTCTGGCCGACCTTGACCTCGAGCTTCTCGGCGAGGGTGTCGAGCAGGATCTGGTTCTTGAGGGCCTCGGTGGCGTCGACGGTCACCTCGGCGCGGTGCGTGTCGTCCTCGAGGCGGTTCTCCGACTCCAGGTGACGGTGCACCTCGGCCTCGACGGCGCCCTGCGGCACCGGGATCTCGACGGCCTCGAGCAGCTTCTCGAGGAGCTGGTCGCGGGCGGTGACGGCCTGGTTCGACTTCTTGATCGAGGCGACCTGCTCGCGCAGGTCGGCGGTGAGCTCCTCGAGCGTGTCGAACTCCGAGGCGAGCTGGGCGAACTCGTCGTCCGCCTCGGGCAGGTCGCGCTGCTTGACGGTCGAGGCGGTGACGGTGACGTCGGCCTCCTCGCCCTCGTGCTCGCCGCCGGCCAGCGTGGCCTTGAAGGTGGTGGTCTCGCCGGCGGACAGGCCGGTGAGCGCCTCGTCCAGGCCCTCGAGCATGTTGCCCGAGCCGATCTGGTACGAGATGCCCGACACGGAGTCGACCTCCTCGTCGCCGATGACGGCCTTGAGGTCGATGACGACGTAGTCGCCCTCGGCGGCCGGGCGGTCGACGCCGACCAGCGTGCCGAAGCGCTCGCGCAGGGCGTCGAGGCGCTCGTTGACGTCCTCCTCGGTGACCTCGGTCGAGTCGACCGTGATCTCGAGGGCGTCCAGGGCGGGCAGCTCGATCTCCGGGCGGACCTCGACCTCGGCCTCGAACTTCAGCTGGCCCTCGCCGGCCTGGGCGGGGATCTCGGTGACCTCGACGGACGGCTGGCCGAGCGGACGCAGCTTCTGCTCCGAGGCGGCCTGGCCGTAGAAGCCCGACAGCGCGTCGTTGACCGCGTGCTCCACGACGGCGCCCCAGCCGACGCGCTGGTCGATGATGCGCGGGGGGACCTTGCCCTTGCGGAAGCCGGGGATCGTCACCTGCTCCGCGATGTGCTTGTAGGCGTGGTCGATGCTCGGCTTGAGCTCGTCGTAGTCCACCTCGACGGTCAGCTTGACCTTGGTGGGCTCCAGGGTCTCGACGGCGCTCTTCACTTCGATGGTCTCCAACTGTGATCGGGTGCGTGCGCGCGCGTCGGGTCTCGAGAGGCGTGCTTCGCCTGCCGTTAGCGGCGCGGGGTGCGCGCCCGTACGACGGGCGTACGGGCAACCCGTCCATCCTACGGCACCCCGGGCCGGCGCGACCTGCGCCCCCGCGTGCGGCCGGGCCCGGGCCGGGATACCACGGAGTCATGGCGTCCCCCATCCTGGCCGCGGTCTCGGCGGCAGAGCTCGTCAGCAGCGTCGTGGGCATGACCCGCTCGCTGCGCCACCGCCTGCCCCCGAAGCTGGCCGGCGTCGCGCCGCCGGCCGAGAACGGCACGCTCAACGCGCTGCTGCTCG
The DNA here is from genome assembly GCF_046535855.1 of Puerhibacterium sp. TATVAM-FAB25. Classification (NCBI taxonomy): domain Bacteria; kingdom Bacillati; phylum Actinomycetota; class Actinomycetes; order Micrococcales; family Promicromonosporaceae; genus Puerhibacterium; species Puerhibacterium sp. TATVAM-FAB25. The sequence goes on from NZ_JAXUAK010000003.1 coordinate 18,719, forward strand.
GCACCGCCCAGTCGCCGCCGGTGTGGCTGATGGCGGTGCAGGGGTGGGCGACCTTCCAGGTGGCGCGCGCCAACGACCCCGTGGCGCAGAACGTGCTGCGCGGGATCGGCGCGGGGATGGCCGTCGGCCACCTCGTCGCCACCGACTCCCCGCTGTGGAAGGGCCGGCGCAGCCCCATGTCCACGCCGCTGTACGTCGTCGGGCTCGCCGGCGCCGTCGGCATGGCCGTGCTGGCGCGCCCGGGCGCCGCCAGGGTGCGCGACGAGGGGCTGCGCGGCTGGCCGGACAGCCCGCAGGGCGAGCGGATCTGACCGGCGTGGGCGGACGCTGACGACGAGGGCCCCGTGGCCGGCGTGCTCGCCGGCCGCGGGGCCCCCTCCGTACCGGTCGGGGTGACAGGATTTGAACCTGCGACCCTCTGCTCCCAAAGCAGATGCGCTACCAAGCTGCGCCACACCCCGGCGACCGCGGGCGTCCCGGCGGCCGCGGTCAGTCTAGAGCCGCGGGCAGCCGCAGGCGGACCGTCGGGTTCTTGCTAGGGTGAGGCCCGCGCTCGACGCCCCGCTCCCTCGCGGGGGTCCGTCGCAGCCGTGCGGGCGTAGCTCAATGGTAGAGCCCCAGTCTTCCAAACTGGCTACGCGGGTTCGATTCCCGTCGCCCGCTCCCTGTCCTCGTGCCGGCCCGCCGCGCGGTGAGCCGCCCGGTCCGCCGCCCGGTCCGCCGCCCGGTCCGCCGCGGCGCCCTCGGACGCCGCGACGTCGGCCTCCACCTCGGCCCACCACGGCCCGTAGCCGAGCCGCGCCTGCTCCGCGGCCACCACCTCGCGCGCCAGGCCCGCCGTCGTCACGTCGACCGCCGCCGTCGCCGCCGCCACGGACGACGCACGCACGTAGTCGTCGAAGACCTCGCGCTTGCCGGCCAGCAGCGCCACGACCCGCTCGTCGACGCTCCCCTCGGCCAGCAGCCGGTGCGCGCGCACCGTGCGCGCCTGCCCCATGCGGTGCAGGCGCGCGACCGCCTGCTCCTCGGCCGCCGGCGTCAGCTGCGGCTCGCACAGCACGACGACGCTCGCCGCCTGCAGGTTGAGGCCCGTGCCGCCCACCGTCACCTGCGCGAGCAGCACCGGCGCGTCGGTGTCGGCGGTGAAGGCGTCCACCAGCGCGGCGCGCCCGGCGACGGGCACGTCGCCGCTGAGCGGGCCGTGCACCGGCACGCCGCGCTCCCCCAGGGCCCGTCCCGCGACGTCGAGCACGTCCTTGAAGTAGGAGAAGACGACGGTGGCGCGCCCCTCCTCCCGCGCCGCGTCCACGATCTCGAGCAGGCGGGCGAGCTTGGCGCAGCGCCGCGGCCCGCCGTCGCCGGCCGCCCACGCCGCGCGGCGCATCGCCATGAGGTTCCCCGCGGCGACGGCCTCGCGGTAGTGCCGCGCGTCCTCGGCCGTGGGCTCCACCCAGTCGTCCGCCGCCAGCACGCCCGGCAGCTCGACGAGCACGTCGGCCTGGTTGCGGCGCAGGTACACCGGCGCCACGGCGCGGCGGAACCCGTCCGGGCCGAGCAGCGCCAGGGACCGCGGCAGCCGGTCCACCAGCTCGGGCTGCAAGACGCGCACCAGGGCGAGGAAGTCCTCGAGCCGGTTGTCCATGGGCGTGCCGGTGAGCATGAGCACCCGCCACACCCGCTGCGCCCACGCCCCCACGGCGCGGGCCCGGCGGGTCGCCGGGTTCTTGACGTAGTGCGCCTCGTCGACGACGAGCAGCCCGACTTCGGTGCCGTCCGCCGGCACGTGCGCCAGGCCCTCGTAGGAGGTGATCGCGACGCCGCCGCCGGTGCGCCAGGCCTCGGCCGCGGCGTCGCGCCCGGGGCCGTGCAGCCGGTGGGCGACGAGCGTGGTGCGGGCCGCGACCTCGCGTGCCCACGTGGCCAGCAGGCTCGCGGGGCACACGACGAGGAAGCGGCGCTCGCCGGCCGCCGCGAGGTCGGACATCACCGCGAGCGCCTGGACGGTCTTGCCCAGGCCCATCTCGTCGCCGAGCAGGGCCCGGCCCTGGTTGAGCGCGAACCGGGCGCCGAACTGCTGGTAGCCGCGCAGCGCCACGGTCATCGCGGACAGGTCGAGCGGGCGGGCCTCGACCCGCTCGACGAGGTCGGTGGGCAGCAGGCCGCGCGCGGCGAGCGCGGTCGCGGCCTGCGGCGCGACGTCCTCCAGGACCGTCCAGTACTCGGCCGCGCGCGCCACAAAGTCGCGCGCGAGGTCGAACGGGCCCGGGTCGGGGCGCGCGACGGCGGCCTGCAGGTCGGCGACGACGCGCGGCAGGTCCGTGCCCGCCAGCCACGGGTCCCACGCCTGCAGGGCCGCCAGCGCCGCCCGGGCCTCGCGGCGGGTGCGCGGCAGCGAGAGGACCAGCCGCAGCGCGGAGCCGGCGCGCCGGGCGGCCGGCAGGGCGGCGCCGGCGGTGCGGGCGTAGTCGGCCAGCGCCGTGCGGTGCGGCTCGACGAGCGGGCGCAGCCGCAGCAGCCGGTGCAGCAGCGCGAGCAGGCGCTCGGCGCCCTCGGGCGCCGGCAGCCCGGCCCGGTCGACCTCCACGCGCAGCGGCCGCAGGCCGGCGGCGGCGCGGGCGAGCTGGTCGACGGCCGCGACGACGGCCTTGGCGGTGGCCGGGCCCACGCCCGGCAGGGCGTCGAGCTCCTGCGGGCCGACGCCGAGCAGGTCCGCCGCCGTGGCGTACCCGGCGGCCTGGACGGCCGCGAGGCGCAGGTTGCGGTCGGTGGTCTCCCCCAGCCGCTCGACGGGCACCAGGGCGAGCTCCGTGCGCACGCGGCGCCGCTCGTCGTCGGCGACCCACGCGGCCACGGCGACGACGGTGGCGTCGAGGTGGTCGAGCACCCCGCGGGCCGCCGCGACGAGGGCGGCGTGCCGGTCCACGACCTCCCGCGCCGCCCGGCCGGCCGGGACGGCTGCGGGGGCCGCGCCGTCGGGAACCGCGCCGTCGGGACCGGGGGCGGCGGGGTGGGCGGCGGGCACGCCCCGCAGCCTAGGGGCGGCGGTACCGGACGTCATGCCGGCCTCGACCGTCTGTTCGGTGGTTCGTCGGCCGGTCGGCGGTCCGGATCGCCGATCAGCCACCGAATCACCGAACGGACCGGTGATGCTCCGTGCCCTGACACGCGGGGCCGACGCCGCCCGCGGCGCGCCGGGACGCCGGGCCTGGCGCCGGGCCTGCCGGAGTGGCTAGGTTGTCCGTAGGAAACAGCAGGCCACGTGGCCCGGCCCCCGAGCCGGGCCGGCTGCAGCACAGGTCGCGCACGGAGGGAGCCGAGCATGCGCACGCGCACCGTCGTCCGCACCGCCCTCCCCGCCTGCGGCTCGCCCACCTGCAGCGGGCCGGCCGCCCGCCCCGTGACGCCGCGCGCCTGTCGCTGTCTCTAGGGCGTCCACCCCACGCCTGACCCGCCGCCGGACCCGGCGCGGGCCGCGGCGCCCGTGCGACGCCCGCCGCGCCCGACCGCTCCAGGACACCCCGGGATGCTCCGGTGGCGCGACGCCCCGCCCGTGACCAGGCTGGCCACGTCAACCCCTCGCGACGCGGCCGCCGCACGCCCGGCTGCTGACCAGACCGACCTGCCCCGAGACCCCGCTCGAAACCCCGCCCGAGACCCCGCTAGAGACCCCGCTAGAGACAAGGACTGACTCACGATGGCCCGCATCTACGACGACGCGACCCAGCTCATCGGCGGCACCCCGCTGGTGCGCCTCAACAAGCTCACCGAGGGCCTCGGCGCCACGGTGCTCGCCAAGCTGGAGTTCTACAACCCCGCCAACTCGGTGAAGGACCGCATCGGCGTCGCCATCATCGACGCCGCCGAGGCCTCCGGCGCGCTGCAGCCGGGCGGCACGATCGTCGAGGGCACGTCGGGCAACACCGGCATCGCCCTGGCCTGGGTCGGCGCGGCGCGCGGCTACGACGTGGTGCTGGCCATGCCGGAGACCATGTCGAAGGAGCGCCGCGCCCTGCTGCGCGCGTTCGGTGCCGAGCTGGTGCTGACGCCGGGGTCGGAGGGCATGAAGGGCGCCGTCGCCGCGGCCGAGCGCATCGCCGCGGAGCGCCCCGGCGCGATCCTGGCGCGCCAGTTCGCCAACCCGGCCAACGTCGAGGTCCACCGCCGCACCACGGCCGAGGAGATCTGGGCCGACACCGACGGTGCCGTGGACGTGGTGGTCGCGGGCATCGGCACCGGCGGCACCGTCACCGGCGTGGGGCAGGTGCTCAAGGACCGCAAGCCCGGGCTGAAGGTCGTCGCCGTCGAGCCCGAGGAGTCGCCGATCCTCAACGGCGGCGCCCCCGGCCCGCACAAGATCCAGGGCATCGGCGCCAACTTCATCCCGGAGATCCTCGACACCGGGATCTACGACGAGGTGATCGACGTCGACGCCGACACGTCGGTCGAGTGGGCACGGCGCGCGGCCAAGGAGGAGGGTCTGCTCGTGGGGATCTCCTCGGGCGCGGCGCTGGCCGCGGCCGTCGAGCTGGCGGGCCGTCCCGAGCACGCGGGCCAGACGATCGTCGTCGTCGTGCCCGACTTCGGTGAGCGCTACCTGTCCACCATCCTGTACTCCGACCTGATGGACTGACGTGACCGACCTGCGCGCCGTGCGGGAGGCGACCGTCGACGGTCGCCCCTCCGCCGAGCCCGAGCACCCCATGCCGCCGGGGCACCGCCCGGGGCTGCGCCACCTGTGGGAGATCCTCCAGGAGGACCTCGCGGCGGCGCACGCCCACGACCCGGCGGCGCGCACCCGCCTCGAGGTGGCCCTCGGCTACCCCGGCGTGCACGCGCTGTGGGTGCACCGGCTCTCGCACCGGATGTGGCACCACCCGCCGCTGCGGCTGGCGGCCCGCCTGCTGTCGCAGGTCGCGCGGTTCGTCACCGGCATCGAGATCCACCCCGGCGCGGTGATCGGCCGCCGGCTGTTCATCGACCACGGCATGGGCGTGGTGATCGGCGAGACCGCCGTGATCGGCTCGGACTGCATCCTGTTCCACGGCTCCACGCTGGGCGGGCGGTCGATGACGCGCGGCAAGCGGCACCCCACGCTCGGCGACCGCGTCATGGTCGGCGCGGGCGCCAAGGTGCTCGGGCCGGTGACGCTCGGCGACGACGTGCAGGTCGGCGCGAACGCCGTCGTGGTCAAGGACGTGCCCGCCGGCGCGGTGGCGCTCGGCGTCCCGGCGCAGGTGCGCATGCCTCGGCAGCCCGCCGCCGAGCGGGACAACCACTCCGACCCGGCGCTGCTCATCGAGTACATGATCTGACCGCCCGCCCCGGGCTCCGGGGCGCACGACGACGGGGGTGCGGCCGCACGGCCGCACCCCCGTCGTCGTCTGTCGCCGTCTCCCGGCGCGGCGCATTGTTCGTGTTGGGCTAGAACAAGTAGCCTTGCACCATGCTCTGGACCGTCGACCCTGCCGCCGAGGAGCCGCTGTACGCCCAGCTCGTGGCGCAGGTGCACCTGGCGCTCGCCCGCGGCGAGCTCGGCCCGGGCGACCGCCTGCCTGCCGCGCGGGAGCTGGCCGCCTCGCTCGAGGTCAACGTCCACACGGTGCTGCACGCTTACCAGCAGCTGCGCGACGACGGCGTGCTCGAGCTGCGCCGGGGGCGCGGCGCCGTCGTGGTCCAGGGCGCCGGGACGGCCGGCCGCGACCTGACCGCCGTCGAGCGCGCCCTCGCGGCGTTCGTCGACGCGGCCCGGGGCGCCGGCCTGCCCCCCGAGGCCACCACCACCCTGCTCAAGGAGGCGCTCAAGGGATGACCCTGACGACGACCGACCACCGAGGGCGTGCGCGCCGCGGCGCCCCCGCCCGCTACCCCGCGCTCGCGGCGGGCGCCGCGGGCCTGGCCCTCCCCCTCGCCGCCGCGGCGGTCGCCTGGGGCTGGCGGGACGAGCTGCCGGACCCCGTGGCGAGCCACTGGTCCGGCGCGCGCGCCGACGGCTTCATGAGCCTGGAGGCCGACCTCGCCGTGATGGTCGGCACCACCGCGCTGCTCGCCGCGCTGTTCACCGCCATGGGCGTGCGCGCGGGGCAGGCCGCCGCCACGCGGCGTCTCACCGCAGCCCTGTCGGTCGGGACCGGCGCCATGCTCGCCGTGCTCGTGACCGGCAGCCTCGCCGCGCAGCGCGGCCTCGCGGACGCCGCGGCCGCGCCGGCGCCCGGCACCCCGACGGCGCTCGGCCTCGCCGCGATGGTCGCGCTCGGCGCGGTGACGTGGTTCCTGGTGCCGGGCGACCCGCCCAGCCCCGCCCGCGAGGCCGTCCCCGCCGACGCGCCGCGCATCGAGCTCGGCGCGGGCGAGCGCGCCGTGTGGCTGCGCCGCACCGCCGGCGGCCTCGGCATCGCGGTGGGGGCGGTCGCGCTCCTGGTGGCCACCGCCACCGCCGTCGCCACCGGCACGTGGGGCGCCCTCGTGGTGCCGCTCGTGCTCGCGCTCGCGCTGACCGCGATGTTCGCCTTCACGGTGCGGGTCGACGCCGCCGGCCTGACCGTCCGCTCCGCCCTCGGCTGGCCGCGGTCGCACGCGCCCGCCGGCGAGGTCGAGCGGGCCTCGGTGGTCGAGGTGAGCCCGCTGCGCGACTTCGGCGGCTGGGGCTGGCGCGTCGGCCGTGGCGGCCGGGTCGGCGTCGTGCTGCGCGCGGGCGAGGCGCTGCTCGTGGAGCGCACCGGCGGGCGGTCGCTGGTGGTCACGGTCGACGACGCCGCCACCGCCGCCGCGCTGCTCAACACGATGGCGGAGCGGGCACGGTGAGCCGCCGCCCCGCTCCCGCCCCGCCGGCCGCCGCACGCGCCCCGGGCGCCTCGTCGGGCGCGGGCACGCCCGCCGGCCGGCGCGGGCCGGTCGTCTTCGTCGTGCTGGCGTTCGCGCTCGCGTGGCTCGCCGCCGCCCCGCTGTACGCGACGGGCGGACTGGCCAGCCCGTACTTCCTGCCGGTGTCGCTGCTGGTGATGACGACGCCGGCGATCGCCGCCCTCGTGACGGTGCGGTGGGTCGAGGGCGACCGCGCGGTGTGGTCGCGGCTCGGCGCGGTATCCCGCGGCCGGTCCGCCGCCGCGGTCCTCGGCTGGTCGGGCGTCGCGTTCGGCGTGCTGCTGGGCACGGTGCTGGTCGCACTGCTCGTCGGGGCGCTGCTGGGCGTCTACCCCGCGGACGTCACGGGCCTCTCGGGGCTGCGGGCCGTCCTGGACGCGCAGCTCGAGGCCGCCGGCGCCCCGCCGGTCGCCGTGCCCCTCGGGGTGGTGCTGGTCGGCCAGGTCGCGGGCGTCGTGGTGGGCTCGGTCGTCAACACGGTGCCCGCGGCCGGCGAGGAGCTCGGCTGGCGCGGCTACCTCTTCCCCCGCCTGCTGCCGCTCGGCGCGGTCCCGGCCGTCCTGGTCTCCGGCGTCGTCTGGGGGCTGTGGCACGCGCCGCTGGTGCTGCTCGGCTACAACTACCCGGGCGCGCACCCGGTGGTGGCGCTGGCCGCGATGTGCGGGATGTGCACCGTCGTCGGCGGGCTCCTCGCCTGGCTGCGGCAGCGGTCCGGCTCGGTGTGGCCCGCTGCGCTCGGGCACGGCACGCTCAACGCGGCCGCCGGGCTGAGCGTGGTGCTGGCCCGGGCCGGCGAGCCCGTGGACACGGTGCACGCGACGGTCCTCGGCTGGTCCGGGTGGATCGTGCCGGCCGTGGTGCTCGCGGTGCTCGTGGGGCGCGGGGCGCTACGGCCGCGGGTGGCCGGCTGAGCGGTCGGCGTCCGGGCCGCCGCCGGCCGGCTCCCCGCCGCCCCGGTGGGCGCGGGCGAGCGGCGCGGGCGCCGTCGCCAGCCACGCGTCCTCCAGCGCCTCGGCCAGCTCGGCGGCCCCCACGGCGTCGAGCCGCACCAGCACGACGGGGTGGCCGTCCAGGTGCGGGATGGTGAAGGCGGCGGCCGGGCGCGCGGCGAGCACCGCCTCCTTCTCGCCCAGGTCCTCCACGGCCAGAGCGAGGATCGGACCCGTCGGCACGGGTCCGGCGCCGAAACGGCGCACGTCGGCCCTCGAGAACGGCCGCAGCCACGCGAACCGCCGTCCGCCCACGAGCCAGGCCCGGTGGCCGTAGGAGGTGCCCTCCTCGACCCCGGGCAGCGCGGCCGCGAGCCGCGCGACGTCGTCGACGGTGACCACGTGCCGACCGTAGCCCGGCGGCCGGCGGTCGGCACGCGGCCGCGTCGGCCCGCCCGCGCCCCCGCGGCGCGGGCGGGCGGGCGCCGTCAGCGGAAGCGGCGGCCCTCGTCGCGGCGGTAGGCCGTCACCGCGAGCGCGCCGAGCACCACGACCCAGCCCGCGAGCACGGCCCAGGCGGCGCCGTACCCGGGCTGGCCGGTGAGGGCCTGCACCAGCAGGTCGCGCCCGGCACGCGTCGGCGTCGCCTGGGAGATCCCGTCCAGCCAGCCCGGGAAGAACTGCGGCGGCATGAACAGCCCGCCCGCGAACGCCAGCGGGAACAGGATCACCTGCACCACGGGCAGCGCGGCCTTGGCCGGCAGCGCGTACCCCACGGCCATGCCGAGCAGCACGAACGGCACGGAGACCAGCAGGATCGTGCCGACCCCGGCGAGGAGGCGCGGGGCGGTGACGCTCGCCTCGGTGAACAGCCAGCCGATGCCCACCAGCGGCACGAGGCCGAACAGGGCGAAGATCGCGCCGGTGCCGATCCGCGCCACCATCCGCGGCGCCGGGCCGGCCGGCAGGGAGCGCAGGAACGGGTCGAACGGCAGCTGCCGGTCCTCGGCCACGCCGAGACCGTAGGTGAACAGGCTGGCCGAGCACACGGCGAACAGGCCGAGCGAGGCCACGGCCGTGGTCGCCGCCAGCGGGTCGCCCGCGACGGACTCCTGAGGCACCACGAAGAAGAACATCGCCAGCGCGGGGAACAGCAGGTTGCCGAGCACCGCGATGGGCACCCGCACGGTCTCGAGGAACTGGTACCGCAGGTGCAGCCAGGTCAGCCGGAAGGTGCCGGGCCGGGCGGCGGGACGCCGTCCCGCCGGAGCCCCGCCGGTACCGGGCGCGTGCGTCGTCGTGCTCATCGGACCGTCTCCCCCGTCGTCGACCCCGTCGTTACCGCCTGCCCGCCCGCCGTCGCGCCCGAGGTCATCTGCTCGAACGCCTCCTCCAGGCTCGCGCCGCGGACCTCGAGGCCGTGGAACGCGACGCCGGACAGCACGAGGTCGCGCACCAGCGCGTCCGCGTCGGCCGTGTAGACCTCCTGCCGGTCGCCGCCGGTCGCGCGCTCGGCACGCACCACGCCCGGGCGGCCGGACAGGTCCTCGTCGCTGTGCACGACGACGCGGCGCAGCGACACCTGCTGCAAGATCTGCTCGAGCGGCGCGTCGGCCCGCACCCGGCCCTGGTCGATGACCACGACGCGCTGGGCGAGCGCCTGCACCTCCTCGAGGTAGTGGCTGGTCAGCAGCACGGTGCCGCCGCCGGCGTGGTAGGCGCGCACCGCCTCCCACAGCGCCTGGCGGGCACCGACGTCGAGGCCGGTGGTCGGCTCGTCGAGGAGCACGACGCGCGGGCGGCCGACCAGGGCGAGCGCCACCGCGAGGCGGCGCTTCTGCCCGCCGGACATCGCGCCGGTCTGCCGGCCGGCGAGCGCGGTGAGCCCGAACTGCTCGAGCAGGTCGCCGGTGGGCACCGGGTCGGGGTAGTGCCCGCCGACGAAGTCCACGACCTCGCGCACCTTGAGCGTCGCGGGCAGGCCCGTCTCCTGCGGCGTGATGCCCAGCCCGACGCGGGACGCGGCGTCGCGCGGGTCGCCGCCGAGCAGGCGCACGGTGCCGGCGTCGGGCCCGCGCAGGCCGCTGACCAGGGACAGCAGGGTGGACTTGCCGGCGCCGTTGGGGCCGAGCAGGCCCACGAGCTCGCCGGGGGCGACGGAGAGGGACACGTCGTCGAGCGCGACGACGGCGCCGAAGCGGCGGGTCACGCGCGACGCCGCGATCACGGGCGCGGCGCCGGCGGCAGCCTGCGCCGTGTGCGGCGGGGCGTGCGGCGGGGCGTTTGGGCTGGGCGGGGTGGTCATGATCCGGCTCCCTTCAGGAGGGCGTCGAGCGCCTCGGTGTAGTCGTCGAAGGCGCGGCGGCCGCGCGGAGTCAGGGCGACGTAGGTGGCGGGCGTGCGGCCCTCGTGGGTCTTGGTGACGGCCACGTACCCGGCGTCCTCGAGCTTGCGCAGGTGGGTGGACAGGTTGCCCGCGGTCATCTCGAGCAGCTTCTGGAGCTTGGGGAAGGACAGCTCGTCGCCGGCGGCGAGCGCCGCCAGCGTCGCGACGAGCCGCAGCCGGGCGGGCGCGTGGATGACGGGGTCCAGGGCCTCAGGCACGGGACGGCCCATCCCCCGCCGCCACCGACGGCACCGCCGCGCGGCCGGCGCGCCGGCGCCGGGACCGCAGCACCTGCTCCAGCGCCGCGAGCAGCAGGAACCCGCCGCCGCCGGCGAGCGCCATCACCAGGTACGTCAGCGGGATGCCGACGAACGAGGCCACGGCCGCGACCAGCAGGATCCACACGCCGAGCACGTAGAGCCGGGTCTCGCCGAACACCATGCCGCCGGCGAGGTAGAGCAGGCCGACGACGAGGCAGGCGGTCGCGTTGCTCGCCAGGCCCATCACCTCGGGGCTCGCCCCGGCGCGGGCCAGCCCGCCCTGGATGAAGGCGATCGCGAGGAAGCCCAGGAACCACGCCCAGCCGTACAGGGCGCCGGTGCGGGCGCTGGCTCCCCGGGTGCCGGCGGTGCGGGTCACGGTGTGGACGATGGTGAAGGCCACCGCAGCGAGGATCGCGCCGCCGAAGACGGCGAACGCCCACGGCTCGGGCTGCCCGGACGCGCCGGCCGCGCCGTCGGCCGTGCGCCGCGAGCTCGACCAGAGGCACAGGTAGCCCGCGAGCCAGGCGACGCCCCACGCGGCGTAGAGGGCGCGCCCGTCCGGCTCGGTGGCGGCGCGGGCGCGCTCCTGCTGCTCGCGGATGAGCCGCAGGCTGGCCGCCGCGTCGAGCGTCACCTCGCCGGGCTCGTCGGGCCTGCCGGTGCGGGCGTCGTCGGTCATGGGGTTCCTCTCGGTCGGTGCTGCGGGTCGCCGGGCGTCGGTGTGGGGTGCGGCTCGGCAGAGTGGTTTGTACTGCAAACTAGTCTGCACCATCTCGGACGTCGTGTCGAGACCCGGGCGCGCTAGGGTGTGTCGCGCGTTACCCGGGACGGCGCGTCCCGGGCATCCCGACTCGACGAGGAGCCGCCCGTGCGCATCGGCATCCAGACCGGCTACTGGTCCCGCCGGCCCCCGGCGGGCGTCGTGCCCGCCCTCGTGGCGGCCGAGGCCCTCGGCCTCGACTCCGTCTGGACCGCCGAGGCCTACGGCTCCGACGCGTTCACGCCGCTGGCCTGGTGGGGCTCGCGCACCCGGCGGGTGCGCCTGGGCACCGGCATCGCGCAGATGGCCGCGCGCACGCCCACCGCCACCGCCATGCACGCGATCACGCTGGACCACCTCTCCGGCGGGCGGTTCGTGCTGGGCCTCGGGGCCTCGGGCCCGCAGGTGGTCGAGGGCTGGTACGGCCAGCCCTACCGCCGCCCCCTGGCGCGCACGCGGGAGTTCGTCGACGTCGTGCGCGAGGTCGTCGCCCGCGAGCGCCCCGTGGCCTACGACGGCGACTTCTACCGCCTGCCGCTGCCCGCGGACGCCCCCGGCGCGACCGGGCTGGGCAAGGCGCTCAGGCCCACGGTGCACCCCCGCCGCCGCGAGATCCCGATCGTGCTGGCCGCCCAGGGCCCGCGGAACGTGGCGCTCGCCGCCGAGATCGCCGACGGCTGGCTGGCCGGCTTCTACGCCCCGCGCACGGACGCCACGTTCCGCGCGCTGCTCGCCGAGGGGTTCGCCGCCCGTCGCGAGGAGCGCTCGCCGGCCGCCGGCTTCGAGGTGCTGGCCACCGTGCCGGTGGTGGTGCGCGACGACGTCGAGGCCGCCGCGGACGTGGTCCGCCCGCACGTGGCGCTGTACGCCGGCGGGATGGGCGCCAAGGGGGCGAACTTCCACAAGGCGTCGCTCGACCGGCTCGGGTACGGCGAGGCCCTCGACGAGGTGCAGGACCTCTACCTCGCCGGGCGCCGGGAGGACGCGGCCCGCGCGGTGCCGCTCGAGCTCGTCGAGGAGATCGCCCTGGTGGGGCCGGCGGAGAAGGTCGCGCGCGACCTCGCGCGCTGGGACGGGACCGCGCTGACCACGATGCTGCTGCAGGGCGACCCCGCGTCGGTGCTCACGGTGCTCGCGGCGGCGCAGGGTGCCCCCGGCGCGGACGGCACGACGCCGGCGGTCGGGCGGGTGCGCGCGACGGCGGCCTCGCTGCTGGCACGGGTGGCGCCGCGTACGGTCTGACGGTCCCGGAGCCGGCCCGCGAGCCCGTCGGTCAGCCCGCCGCCGCGGCGCTCAGCCCGCGGGCGCGTCGTCGATGCCCGGGAACCACACTGCCCGGCGCAGGTCCACGCGCCGGCCGTCGCGCGTCAGCGGGCAGCCCTCGGCGCGCAGCGCGTCCAGGGCGGCCGTGAGCAGGTGCGCCGGCGGGGCGCCGGCCGCGTTGACCACCCGCCACCACGGCACGTCGTCGACGACGGCCGGGCCCACCACGGCCGCACCGTCGGGCACCAGGTGGGCGTAGCGGTCGCCGGAGCCCGCCAGCACCCGCCCCACCTGACGGGGGCCGCCGCGGTGCAGGGTGTCGGCGACCACCTCCGCGACCAGCCCGTACGTGATGGCGCGGCCGGACGGGACCTGGCGCACGAGCCTCAGCACCGCGGCGGCGTACTCCTCCGGCGAGCCCGGAGGGTGCTCCTCGGGGTCGCGGTCGGGCTCGTCCACCGGGTGCGGGGCGCCGAAGGGCCAGGTCACGCCGCCAGCGTAGGGCGCCCGCGCAGCCGGCACGAGCACCGGGCACGAGAAATCGCTGGCCCGCCACGCGCCGACGATCCCAGGATCGGCCCGTGACCACCGCGCCGCAGACCACCGCAGAGCCCTCTCCCGAGCCCTCCGCTGCCGAGCCCTTCTCCGTCGCCGTCTCCTCGCCCGCGTGGCGGGCGGCGGCCGAGGCGTGGGTGCGCGACGCGCTCGAGCACCTCGGGGCCCGGGTGACCGGCGTCGAGCAGCCGCGCGTGCGGCCGTGGTCGACCCAGCTCGTGGTGGAGACGACGCGCGGCCGGTTCTGGTTCAAGGCGTGCTGCCCCGCGCAGGCCTTCGAGCCGGCGCTGCAGGCCCTGCTCGCCGACCTGGTCCCCGGCGCGGCGGACGCGCCGGTCGCCGTCGACGCGGCGCGCGGCTGGCTGCTGACCGCGGACCGCGGCGCGACGCTGCGCGAGGACCACGAGCCGACCGTGGACGACTGGGCCGCCGTGCTCGCCGCGTGGGTCGGGGTGCAGCGGGCGGTCGCCGCCCACCGCGAGGCCGTGCTGGCCGTGGGCGTCCCGGACTGCTCGCCCGCCACGGTGCCCGAGCGGTTCGAGCTCGTGCTCGCCCGGCTGCGGGCGCTGCCGGCCGGGCACCCCTCCCGGCCCGACGCGGGCACCGTCGCCCGGCTGGAGGCCGCGCGCCCGCGCGTGGCCGCGGCCGCGGCGCTGCTCGGCGCCGACACGCTGCCGGTCACCCTGCAGCACGGCGACCTGCACCCCGGCAACGTGTTCGCCACGGCCGCCGGGCTGCGCGTGTTCGACCTCGGCGACGCGCAGTGGGCGCACCCGCTCGAGGCGCTGGTCGTGCCGCGCGCGGTCGTCGACGCCGCCGGGCTGGACCCGGCGCCGGCGCTGGCCGCGGCGCGGGCCGCCTGGGCCGCCGCCGGCGGCCCCGCCGGCCCGGCCGACGACGCCGTGTGGGACGCGCTGCTGCGCGCCGCGGGGGTGACCCACGCCGTCAACCGGAGCCAGACGTGGTGGGACTGCCTGGCCGGCGCCACCGAGGACGAGGTGGCCGACTGGGGCGAGGCGCCGCTGCGGCACCTGTCGCGGGTGCTCGAGGACGGCTGAGCGGGCCGCGGGCCGGGTCAGACCTGGCAGGCGGGGCACCAGAACAGGTTGCGCCCCGCGAGCTCCTTGACCAGCACCGGCGTGCCGCAGACCCGGCAGGGCAGGCCGTCGCGGTGGTAGACGTAGAACGCGTCCTCGGCCGGCACCGCGCCCGCGGCGCCGTCGGTGTTCTGCCGCGTGCGGCGCCGGGGTGCGCTCTGCCCGCCGACATCCGGCCCGCCGTTGCCCGTGCCGCCGTCGCCGGCGTCGCGGTGCTCGGGCCGGGTGGTGACGATCGCGCCGTGGTCGGCGCCGTCGCGCATGAGCACCACGAGGTCGTCCCAGATGCCGCGCAGCGTCCCGGCGTCGACGTCGCGGCCCGGCCGCACCGGGTCGAGCCGGGCGCGGTAGAGGGCCTCGGCGCGGTAGATGTTCCCGACGCCGGCCACGACCGCCTGGTCCATGAGCTGCTGCCCCACGACGACCCGCGAGCGTCGCACCCGGGCGACGAAGTCCTCGCGGGCGGCGTCGAGCGAGGCCCGGCCGCCGTCGGGCCGGATCGGGTCGGGACCCAGGCGCGCCTCGACGGCGGCCTTCTGCTCCGGCGTCACGACCTCGCACGCGGTGGGGCCGGTGAGGTCGGCGACGGCGTGCGGCCCGCGCAGGCGCACGCGCACCGCGCCGCGCGGCGCGGGCGGCTCCCACTCCCCCGCGCCGTCGGCGGTCGCGGCCGCGTCGGCACCTGCACCGGCCGCCGCGTCGCCGGCCGCCTTGGCGTCGCCGGGCACGGCGGGGCCGTCCAGGGCGGCTGGCGGGGCGGCCGGCACCGTCTCGCGCTCGCCGATCCGGCGGCGCGGTGCGCCGATCGCGTGCACGACGGCGGCGGTGCCGTCGCCCGCGAACGTCCACGCCCCGTACAGGCCGAGGTGGACGCGCAACCAGCGCACGCCGGGGCTCGCCGCGTCACCGTCGGCGCCGTCGTCGTCGGCCGCGAAGCCGAGGAACAGCTGCTTGCCCCACGCCTCGGCCGCCACGAGCGGGCGGCCGTCGAGCAGGGCGGCCCCCGGGGCGAACCGGCCCTGCGGGCTGGTCACCTCGAGGCGCTGCCCCGTGAACAGCGCGCCGAACGCGCGCGCGAGGCGGTGGACGGTGTGGCCCTCGGGCACGTCAGGCGCTCGCGCCCGACCGCCGGGCCTCGTACGCGGTCATCTGGTCGATGCGGCGCTGGTGGCGGGCGTCCCCGCTGAAGGGCTCGGCGACGAACGCGTCGACGATCGCCGTCGCCTCCTCGAGCGGGTGCATGCGGCCGCCCACGGAGACGACGTTCGCGTCGTTGTGCTGCCGGCCGAGCTTCGCCGTCTCCACCGACCAGGCGAGGATCGCCCGGACGCCGGGGACACGGTTGGCGGCGAGCTGCTCGCCGTTGCCCGAGCCGCCGATGACGATGCCGAGCGAGCCGGGCTCCGCGACGACCGCCTCGGCCGCCGCGATGCAGAACGCCGGGTAGTCGTCCTGGGCGTCGTACTCGAACGCCCCGTGGTCCACGACGTCGTGGCCCTCGGCGCGCAGGTGCTCCAGGAGGTGGGTCTTGAGCTCGAATCCGGCGTGGTCCGTGGCGATGTGCAGGCGCATGGCGCCATTGTCCACCACCCCGCCCTCGGACCGGCGCGGCGGGCGGGCACGCCCACGGCGGGCCCCCTGCGGGCGCCCGGACCCGGCCTCTAGGCTGCCAGCATGACGACCGAAGCCCTGAGGTCCGGCATCGACCTCGACGCCCTGGACCCGTCCACCCGCCCGCAGGACGACCTGTACCGCCACGTCAACGGCCGGTGGATCGCGTCGCACGAGATCCCGGCGGACCGGTCGATGGACGGCTCGTTCCGCGCGCTGCACGACCTGTCCGAGGAGCGCGTGCGCGAGATCATCACCGACCTCGCGGCGCAGGAGGGCCTCGACCCGGCCTCGACGCCCGCCAAGATCGGCGCCCTGTACGCCAGCTTCATGGACACCGAGCGCGTCGAGGCGCTCGGCACCGACCCGATCCGCGATGAGCTGGCGCTGATCGCCGGTGCGGCGTCGCAGGCGGAGCTCGTCGGCGTCCTCGGCGCGCTGCAGCGCACCGGCGGGGGCGGCGTCGTCGGCCTCTACGTCGACAACGACGCCAAGGACCCCGAGCGCTACGTCACCTACCTGGCGCAGGCCGGCATCGGCCTGCCCGACGAGGCGTACTACCGCGAGGACCAGTACGCGCCCGTGCGCGAGAAGTACACGCCGCACGTCGCGCGCATGCTGCGCCTCGCCGGCGTCACGGCGGACTCGCCGTGGGGCGTCGACGCCGACGACGCCGCGGCCCCGGTCGTCGCGCTCGAGACGGCGCTGGCCTCCCACCACTGGGACGTGGTGCGCGACCGCGACGCCGACCTCACCTACAACCCGATGCGGCTGTCCGACCTCGCCGCGCAGGCGCCGGGCTTCGACTGGGAGGCGTGGGCCACCGCGCTCGGCGCGCCGGCCGGCGCGATGGACGACGTCGTCGTGCGCGAGCCGTCGTTCGCCACGGGCTTCGCTCGGCTGTGGGCCTCCGAGCCGCTCGGGACGTGGCAGCTGTGGGCGGTCTACCACCTGGTCACCGCCCGCGCGCCCTACCTGAGCGACGAGCTCGTCGAGGCGAACTTCGACTTCTACGGCCGCGTGCTGTCCGGCGCGCAGCAGGTGCGCGACCGCTGGAAGCGCGGCGTGTCGCTGGTCGAGGGCGCGCTGGGCGAGGCCGTCGGCGAGCAGTACGTGGCGCGGCACTTCCCGCCGGCGCACAAGGAGCACATGGACCGGCTGGTCGGCCACCTCGTGGACGCCTACCGCGAGTCGATCCAGCAGCTCGACTGGATGACGGACGAGACCAAGGCCAAGGCCCTCGCCAAGCTCGAGAAGTTCACGCCGAAGATCGGCTACCCGGTCAAGTGGCGCGACTACTCGGCGCTCGTCGTCGACGCCGAGGACCTGGTGGGCAACGTGCGGCGCGCCCACGCGTTCGAGCAGGACCGCGAGCTGGGCAAGATCGGCCGGCCGATCGACCGCGACGAGTGGTTCATGACGCCGCAGACGGTCAACGCCTACTACAACCCCGGCATGAACGAGATCGTCTTCCCCGCGGCGATCCTGCAGCCGCCGTTCTTCGACCCCGAGGCCGAGGACGCGGTGAACTTCGGCGGCATCGGCGGCGTCATCGGCCACGAGATCGGCCACGGCTTCGACGACCAGGGCTCCAAGTACGACGGCGACGGCCGCCTCGAGGACTGGTGGACCGCCGACGACCGCGCGGAGTTCGAGCAGCGCACCAAGGCGCTCATCGCGCAGTACGACGCCTTCCGCCCCGCGCAGCTGCCGGAGGACGCCCCGCACGTCAACGGCAGCCTGACGATCGGCGAGAACATCGGCGACCTCGGCGGGCTGTCGATCGCCCTCAAGGCCTACCGCCTCGCGCTCGGCGGCTCGCTCGACGACGCCCCGGTGATCGACGGGCTCACCGGCGTCCAGCGCGTGCTGCTCGGCTGGGCGCAGGTGTGGCAGTCCAAGGCCCGCGACGAGGAGGCGCTGCGCCGCCTGGCCGTGGACCCGCACTCCCCCAACGAGTTCCGCTGCAACGGCGTGGTCAGCAACGTCGACGAGTTCTACACGGCGTTCGACGTGACCGAGGGAGACGCGCTGTACCTGCCGGAGGCCGAGCGCGTGCGGATCTGGTGACCGCCCGCTGAGCCCGGCTCCGGGCTCGGGTACCGGTCCCCGGCGACGAGTGCGGCGCCGACGACGAGGGCCCCGTCCGCGATCCTCGCGGGCGGGGCCCTCGTCGTCGGCGGACCGGCACGCCGGGCCGGCGTCAGAACGTGCCGACGCCCGCCTTGGCGACCGTGAAGCCGCGCCCGGACTCGTCGTCCTTGCACTGCATGCCGGTCTTCTCCGAGGTGCAGGTGAACTGCCCCCGCGTGATCGACTCGCCGTAGGCCAGCCGGTCGAGGCCCTCGGGCGCCGGCTGCGGCTGGTCCTGCGCGGCGACGCAGGGCAGCGAGACCTTGCCGTCCGCCGCCTGGACCCGCACCACGTAGCCGGTGGTGCCCTCGCAGCCCTCGACCGGGGCCGGCTGCTGGTTGAGCGAGGCGATGCCGCACGTCACCGCGTCCGAGGCGATCGTGCACGTGATGTTCCCGCTGGGGGCGGCGAACTCGGCGAGCACCGCCGGGGCCGCCGAGGTGCCGGCAGACGGCGCGGCGGCGCCGGCGTCGTCGGCGGCGGTCCGCGAGCCGGAGCCGGAGAAAAGGTTCACCGCGAACACGACCGCCGCGGCGATGAGCACGACGTCGAGCGCGATGAACGCGATCCAGCCGGCCGACAGCCGACCGCGGCGCCGCGGCTGCTCGTCCGGGCCGGGCGCGCCGCCGGGAGCCGTCGCGCCGGCCGGGGCACCGGCAGAGGCACCGGCAGGGGCGTGGCCCGGCTGCTGGCCGTACCCCGGCTGGGGCTGGTGGCCGTAGGCCTGCTGCTGGGCGTACGCGGGCTGGGCGTACCCCGGGTGGGGCTGCTGGCCGTACGCCTGCTGCTGGGCGTAGGCGGGCTGGGCGTACCCGGGGTGGGGCTGGTGCCCGTAGGCCTGCTGGCCGTACCCGGCGGGCGGCTGCTGGGCGTAGCCCGGCTGCTGTCCGTGGCCGGCCTGCGGCGGGTGGCCGTGCGTCGCGGGGTACCCCGGCTGGCCGCCGTAGGACGCGGGCGCGGCGGCCGCCGGCTGGTGCGGGGCCGGCTGGTGCGGGGCCGGGGGGGGTGGCGGGACGGCCGGCCCCGCCGCGGCACCGGGCAGGTCGACCGGCGGCATGGCCGCGGTGGGCGGCCCGCCGTCGGGTGCCGCCACCTGCTGCACGGGCATCTCGCCGCCCAGGACCGCGGTCTCCGCGGCGGCCGACGGCTGCGCGCCGGGCGCGAACGACGGCGGACGCCGGTCGCCCCGCGGCACGCGCGTGACGGGCGCAGGGCGCGCGGAGCCGTCGCCCGCCGACGCCGGGTCGGGCGGCGGCGGGGGCGGCGGGACGGAGCCCGAGGTGTGCGGGCCAGACATGCGATCTCCCTCCGGGACGGTCCGGCGAGGGGCCGGACGGGCGCGGTCGCGCGCCGGGGCGCGGCAGCGCAGCGGGCAGGATGTCACGGTTCGGTCACGTGCGTCGAGCCGGCCGCGGCCCGCCGCGGCGGGCCCGCGCCGCAGGTCGCGAATCGGGTTGCCCGAGGTGAGAGGATCGACCGCGGGTCGCCGGCGACCCACCGAACGCCGCCCCGCGGGCGCGAGCCCGCGGCGCACACACCGAGGAGAACCCGTGCCCGGAGAGAACCTGACCCGCGCCGAGGCGATCGAGCGCGCGAGCGTCGTCACCGCCGTCGAGTCCTACGCCATCGCCCTGGACCTGACCACCGGTCCCACCACGTTCGCGTCCACCACCACGATCCGGTTCGCGGCCGTCGAGGGGGGCAGCACCTTCCTCGACCTGGTCGCGCCGGCGGTGCGCTCGGTGACGCTCAACGGCCGCGAGCTCGACCCCGCCGCGGTGTTCGCCGACTCCCGCATCCGCCTGGACGGCCTCGCCGCGCAGAACGAGGTGACCGTCGTCGCCGACTGCGCCTACACCAACACCGGCGAGGGCCTGCACCGCTTCGTCGACCCGGTCGACGGCGAGGTGTACCTGTACACGCAGTTCGAGGTGCCGGACGCCCGCCGCGTGTTCGCGACGTTCGAGCAGCCCGACCTCAAGTCGGCGTTCCAGCTCACCGTCACCGCGCCGGCGCGGTGGGAGGTCGTCTCCAACCAGCCGACGCCCGTGCCGACGCCGGCCACCGCCGTCGAGGGCGACGAGGACGCCGCCACGTGGACGTTCGGCGCCACGCCGCGGATCTCCACCTACCTGGTCGCGCTCGTGGCGGGCCCCTACGCCGTCGTGCGCGACGAGCTGACCTCCGCCGACGGCCGCACGATCCCCCTGGGCGTGTTCTGCCGCCGGTCGCTGTCGCAGTACATGGACGCCGACTACGTCTTCGAGACCACCCGCCGCGGCTTCGAGTTCTACGAGAAGACGTTCGAGTACCCGTACCCGTTCGACAAGTACGACCAGCTCTTCGTGCCCGAGTACAACATGGGCGCGATGGAGAACCCGGGCTGCGTGACCTTCACCGAGGCGTACGTGTTCCGCGGCCAGGTGCCCGACGGCCGCAGGGAGCGCCGCGTCGTCACGATCCTGCACGAGCTGGCCCACATGTGGTTCGGCGACCTAGTGACGATGAAGTGGTGGAACGACCTGTGGCTGAACGAGTCGTTCGCCGAGTTCGCCTCCACGCTCGCCACCGCCGAGGCCACCGAGTGGGAGGGCGCGTGGACCACGTTCACGGCCTCCGAGAAGACCTGGGCCTACCGCCAGGACCAGCTGCCCTCGACGCACCCGATCGTGGCGCCGATCAACGACCTCGAGGACGTGTTCGTCAACTTCGACGGCATCACCTACGCCAAGGGCGCCTCGGTCCTCAAGCAGCTCGTCGCCTGGGTGGGCCGCGAGGAGTTCCTCAAGGGCCTGGCCGCCTACTTCCGCAAGCACGAGTGGTCGAACACCGAGCTGCGCGACCTGCTCGTCGAGCTCGAGGCCACCAGCGGCCGCGACCTCGAGGCGTGGAGCGCCGCCTGGCTCGAGACGGCGGGCGTCAACACGCTGCGCCCGGAGATCACCGTCGACGAGTCCGGCACCATCACCGGCTTCGCCGTGCTGCAGTCGGCCCCCGCCGACCACCCGACCATCCGCCCGCACCGCCTGGGCATCGGCTTCTACGACACCGACGGCTCGGGCGCCGTGGTGCGCACGCACCAGGTCGTGGTGGACGTCGACGGCGAGCGCACGGAGATCGCCGAGCTCGTCGGGCGGGAGCGTCCCGGCCTGGTGCTGCTCAACGACGCCGACCTGGCCTACGCCAAGGTGCGCCTGGACGCCGACTCGCTCGCGTTCGCGGTGGCCAACCTGTCGAAGATCGCCGACTCCCTGGCGCGCGGCGTCATCTGGGGCTCGGCGTGGGACGCGGTGCGCGACGGCGAGACGCCGGCGTCGTCGTTCGTCGACCTGGTGCTGAACAACGTGCTCGCCGAGACCGAGTCGACCACCGTGACGATGGTGCTGGCCCAGCTCGCGACGGCGTCGTCGGTGTACGCCGACCCGGCCCGCCGCGCCGCGCAGACCGAGCGCGTCGCCGACGGGCTGTGGGAGCTGGCCCGCGAGGCGCGGCCGGGCTCCGACCTGCAGCTGCAGCTGGTCCGGGCGTTCGCGACGGTGGCCGCCACGCAGGAGCACGGCACCGCGCTGCGCGGCCTGCTCGACGGCTCCTCGCCGCTCGAGGGCCTGCAGGTGGACACCGACCTGCGCTGGGACCTGCTGCAGGGCCTCGTCGCCGTCGGCCTGGCGGACGACGCCGAGATCGACGCCCAGCTCGAGGACGACGACACCGCCTCGGGCCGTCAGGCCGCCGCGCGCGTGCGGGCGAGCAAGCCGACGACCGCCGGCAAGGAGGCGGCGTTCGCCTCGATCGTCGACGACGGCTCGGCGCCGAACGCGATCATCCGCGCCACGGCGGCCGGCTTCCGCCGCGTCGCCGACCCGGCCGTCCTCGCGCCGCTCGTGCAGCGGTACGTCGACGCGCTGCTGCCCATCTGGGAGTCGCGCACGTACCAGATGTCGGAGGAGCTCATCGAGGGCCTGTACCCGGCGCCGGTCGCGTCGGCCGGGCTGCGCGACGCCGTCGCCGGCTGGCTCGAGGCGCACGCCGACGCCGCGCCCGCGCTGCGCCGCCTGGTGGTCGAGTCGCTGGCCGACACCGAGCGGGCGCTGCGCGCCCAGGAGGTCGACGCGGCGGCCGCCACGGCCTGACGCCGAGATAGAGAGCTCCCGCCGCGAGATAGAGAGGGGCTCCGAGGACGTCGTCCTCGGAGCCCCTCTCCATCTCGCCGCTCCCCACATCCGACTACGACGCGAGGCGCCCCCACCGGCCGCGCAGCGCACGACGCACGGTGAGGACGTATCCCTTCGGCTCGTCGACGTCGCTCCACCCGGCGCGCTCGATGCGCCAGCCCTCGTCCTCGATCGCGGCCTGCCGCTCGTGCTCCCGGCGTCGCACCTCCCCCGGGTCACCCCGGGCGAGGTCCGTGTACTTCACCTCTCCGTCGAACTCCACGCCGACCCGAGCCTCCGGCCACCCGACGTCGATCCACCGGTCGCCGAGCGCCGTCCGGACGCGGACCTGAGTCTGCGGCCGAGGCAGCCCTGCCTCGACGAGCAGGAACCGCGCCAGGCTCTCACCAGGAGACTCGGCGCCCGGGTCGGCGAGAGCGATGATCCGCCTCGCCTGGACGACACCACGCTTCCCGCGCGACTCGTCGAGCAGCTGTTCGAGGAGTCGCGGGTCCGCCCCGTGGCGCAGGGCACAGTCCACGACGACGAGCGCCGCCGCCGGTCGGAGCGAGCGCGCACAGTCGACGGCGGTGCGCTCGACGCTCGTCACGGGTAGCCCGGCCACGGTCGTACGGTCGCGCCGAGGCAGCGGTGTCCAGTGCCGTGTGAGGCGGTAGCGGTGCTCGTACGAGGCGTCGTCCCGCCGCACCTGGGGCGGGTAGAGCTGGGTCAGGTGGACCCGGTCGTGGAGCCGGTAGGTCCACAGCCCGTGCAGCAGCGCCGCCGTCTCGTGACTGAACCAGTACTCGCTCGCGAGCGTCCGGTACGTCGCGGCCACGCGGGCCAGCACCAGCTCGCGCCGGGTCGTGGCCGGCGGGGCCGCCGGGTCGGACGTCGCATAGAAGCCGGGCCGCAGCCGGTGAAAGCCTTCGTCGGCCGCGGCGAGAAGATCGACCGCCTCGGCCACCGTTCCCGTGAGGAGCGTCGGCAGCGTGGGCGGGACCAGCGGCTCGGGGAGTGTGCGGATCGCCATGCGACGACACGTTGCCGCCAGAGATCGACACGGACGAGGGCGCCTGCGATCGCTGTGCACCGCCGTCCCGCCGTGCCCTCTGGGCACAGCGTTCCGGCGGCGCACTGCAGCCGCGGCGACCCCGGCCCGCCCCGCCGAGGGCTTCGATATCGGCCGAGCGGCTCTCTATCTCGCCCGAGGACCTCTCTATCTCGGCGGGAGAGGTCTCTATCTCGGCGGAAGAGGTGCCGTCAGCGCTCGTCAGCGCTCGTCGTCCATCGCCGCCAGGAGGCTGCGCAGGCGCTGCAGGCCGAAGAGGTCCTCCAGCAGGATGGGGTTGCCGTTGGCGTCGCCCAGCGGCACCTTCCAGTTCGGGTACTCCGTGTCGGTGCCCGGCTGGTTCTGCGAGCGCCGCTCCCCCACCGCGTCGACCAGCTGCACGCCCACCAGCGCGGCCGGCGTGCGGCGCAGGTAGCGGTGCATCGCCTCGACGATCTCCCGCTCGGACGGGTCGTCGCCGACCAGGCCGCGCTCGGCCAGCGCCTGCACGAACATGTCGCGCTCGGCGCGCGCCTTGCGCCGCACCACCGGCACCGGCTCGTCGAGCAGCCCCAGCCGCTCGCGCAGGTCCACGTGCTCGCCGGCCAGGTAGCCGGCCGTCGGCGGCATGTCGTGCGTGCCCACGGTGGCCATCGTCAGGTGCCGGTAGTCCTCGGGCGGCGTCGGGGCGCCGTCGGTCTGCTCGAACCACAGCACCGACGTGCCCAGCACGCCGCGGCCGGCGAGGTACTCGCGCACCCACGGCTCGAACGTGCCGAGGTCCTCGCCGATGAGGATCGCCCCGGCGCGCTGCGCCTCCAGGCACAGGATGCCCACCAGCGCCTCGTGGTCGTAGGTGACGTAGGCGCCGTGCGCCGGGCCGGACCCCCGCGGGATCCACCACAGGCGGAACAGGCCGAGGATGTGGTCGACCCGCAGGGCGCCGGTGTGCCGCAGCACGGTGCGCAGCATGTCGCGGTACGGCGCGTACCCGGCGCGCGCCAGCGCCCGCGGGTTCCACGGCGGCTGCGACCAGTCCTGGCCCTGCTGGTTGTACATGTCCGGCGGCGCGCCGACGGCGACGCCGCGGGCGAGGTAGGCGCCGTTGGCCCACGCGTCGGCGCCGGCGGGGTGCACGCCGACCGCGAGGTCGTGCATGATCCCGACCCGCATGCCGGCCTCGCGCGCCACCCGCTGCGCGGTGCGCTTCTGCTCGTCGCAGACCCACTGCACCCACGTCCAGAACTCGACGCGCTCGGCGAGCTCCTCGCGCAGCGCCTCGACGCCCGGGGCGTCGGGCCCGTCCAGGTCGGCCGGCCACGCCTTGCCGCCGAGGCGCTCGACGATCGCGCACCAGGTCGCGAAGTCGCGCAGGCCCTTGCCCTGCTCGGCGACGAACGCCTCGTACGCCGCCTCGCGGGCGGCGCGCCGGGGCGCGGTGAAGACCACCTCGAGGGCGGCCTTCTTTGCCTCCCAGACGGCGTCGCGGTCGATCGGGCCCGGGTCGGTGTCGAGGTCGCGCACCGGGTCGGCGGCCCACTCCACGAGGGACCGGTCGGCGGCGGACAGGTAGGCCGTCTCCGGGATGTCCTCCACCCGCACGTAGGCCGGGTTGAGGAACCGGCGGGTGGTGGGCAGGTACGGCGACGGCGTCACCGGGGTCACGGGCTCGGCCGCGTGCAGGGGGTTCACGGCGACGAAGTCGGCGCCGCCCTGGTGGGCCGCGAGCCACGCGATGTCCGCGAGGTCGGCGAGGTCGCCCATGCCCCACGAGGTGCGCGAGCGCACGGAGTACAGCTGCACGAGCAGGCCCCACAGCTGGCCCTCGCGCAGCTGCGGCGGGTCCAGCCGCGCCGGCGTCACCGCGAGCGTGCCGCGGGCCTCCGTGCCGTCCGTGGCCGCGTGCAGCGAGTGCCAGCCCAGCGGCAGGTCGGTGGGCAGGGCGAACGTCGCGCGCCCGACGCGCCGGCCGTCGACGGTGCGCGGCTCGACGAAGAGGTCGAGCTGCGTCAGCTCGCGCCGCTCGCGGCGGGCGCGCGCGGGGGCGCCGGGCTCGGCGCCGTCGATCTCGACCCAGACGGTGACCTCGGCCCCGTCGGCGACGTGCACGGGCACGGTCACCTCGTCGCCCTCGCGCACGACGACGCTGGGCGGCACCACGTGCCGCCACTCCTCGTCCCGCTCGCGGGCCAGGCTCAGGTCCACCTGCTGCGGCGTGGCCGCCGGCACGTCCAGCGCCTCGAGCACGGCGACCAGCGTCGGGCCGCTGACGTGCTTGGTCGTGCCGTCGAAGCCCTCGTACTCGGTGCGCACCCCGTGGACGTGGGCGAGCTCGCGCAGCTCCGCGGGCACCTCGTCGGGCGTCGTCGTCTCCTGGGTCACGGGGACGATCCTGCCACCTGTCCGGTTCCTCAGCAGGTCACGGCCCCGGGTCGGCACGGGTTCCACCCGCTCCGCCGGCGCCGGCGTGGCGGATCCCACGGCCGGTCCGCCGCAGCCGTCCCCGGCGGCCTCACGCGACCTCCACACGCCGCCGCTACGGTGGCCCGCGTGATCGACCTCGGACCGACCACCCTGACCGCCCGCCTCTCCGCCGCGGCCGCCGCCGCCGACCCGTCGCCGTCCCCGTCCCCCTCCGACGGGCTCGACCAGGTGGTGGAGCAGGGCCAGCAGATCGCCAACGACTCCTGGGAGTGGCTGACCGGGTGGCCGCTGCAGGTCGCGATCATCGTCGCGGTGGGCGTGCTGGCGCTCGCCCTGGTGCGCCGCACGATCAAGCACGTGACCGAGCGGATCGCGTCCGGCGCCACCCGCGTGACCACCACGGAGCAGGCCTCCGCCGGCCGCTGGTGGCAGCGCCGGCCCGCCATCATCGAGGACGCCCTGACGCTGGCCAGCCCGATGGCCCGCGAGCGCCGCGCCCAGCGCGCCCGCACCGTCGGCTCGGTGCTCCGCTCGACGGCCAACATCGTCATCGTCACCGTGATGATCCTGATGATCCTGTCCGCCGTCGGCGCGAACGTCGCCCCGCTGCTGGCCTCCGCCGGTGTGGTCGGTGTGGCCGTCGGTTTCGGCGCCCAGAGCCTGGTCAAGGACTTCATCTCCGGCATCTTCCTGCTCATCGAGGACCAGTTCGGCGTCGGCGACGTGGTCGACCTCAACGGCGCCGTGGGCACCGTCGAGGAGATGGGGCTGCGCCTGACGCAGGTGCGCAGCTTCGACGGCACGCTCTGGTACGTCCGCAACGGCGAGATCCTGCGGGCGGGCAACCTCACGCAGCAGTGGTCGCGCGCCGTCGCGGAGGTCCGCGTCCCGCTCGACGCCGACGTCGACCAGGTGCGCGCCGCGCTCGGGCGCGCCGCCGACCGCGTGCAGGCGGACGACGAGCTGGCCCCGCACCTGCTCGAGGCGCCGTCCGTGCGCGGCGTCGACGCGTGGAACGACATCACGATGACCTTCACGGTTCACGCCCAGGTCCGCCCGGCCATGCAGTGGGACGTCTCCCGGGCGCTGCTCGGCGCCGCGCAGGAGGAGCTGCGGCTGGCCCGGCTGCTGCGCGACGACGTCGACGACGCGGACGCGTCCGCCGCCGCGGCGCGCAACTGACCCACCGGGACGAGCGGGTCCGGCCCGGCACCCGAGCCGGGGCCCGGAGACACGTCGGCCGGCGCGACCTCGTCGTCGCGCCGGCCGACCCGTCCCGGCGGGCGTCCTCGGGCGCCCCGCCCGGGTGCCTTGCCCGGGTGCCCTGCCCGGGTGGTCTGCCCGGGTGGTCCGCTCAGGTGCGCAGCACGTCCAGCTGGGCGGCCAGGTCGTCCGCCTCCGGGCCGACGATGACCTGGATGACGCGGCCCGAGCGGACCACGCCGAACGCCCCCGACTGCTTGAGCCTCGGCTCGTCCACCAGCTTGGGGTCGCTCACCTCCACCCGGAGCCTGGTGATGCACGGTTCGAGCTCGACGACGTTGGTCGTGCCGCCGAGCGCCTCGAGGATCTGGTCCGCCTTGGTCATGTGCGCCTCTCCCGTCCCTCTGCCTCGTCGCAGAGATCACACTGCTCGTGATTCTGCTGCCTCGTCGCAGGTCCGTCCAGAGTAGCCCGCGCCCCGAGCCCCCGTCCCACCCCCGCGCGTCCCGGGGACGGCGCGCCTCTCTGGCACCATGAGCGGGTGACACCCAGGACCTTCTTCGAGGACGTCGGCGGCCACGAGACCTTCGTCCGGCTCGTCGACGCGTTCTACGACGGCGTCGCGACGGACGAGGTGCTGCGCGGCATGTATCCCGAGGAGGACCTCGGGCCGGCCAAGGAGCGGCTGACCCTCTTCCTCGAGCAGTACTGGGGCGGCCCGACGACGTACTCCGAGCAGCGCGGGCACCCGCGCCTGCGGATGCGGCACGCGCCGTACAAGGTCAACCCCGACGCCCGCGACCGCTGGCTGCGGCACATGCGCGCCGCCGTCGGGACCCTGGGCCTGCCGCCCCTGCAGGAGGCGCAGCTGTGGGACTACCTGGAGCGCGCGGCGTTCTCCCTGGTCAACACCTTCGAGGAGTGAGCTCGTGAGCGACGTGAGCACGTCCGACGCCGGGACCCCGGCGACCTCCCCCGCCGACGAGCCCGGCGCGGCCCCCGAGCGCGCCCCCGACGCGCTGGACCGGCTGCTCGCCGTCCTCGACCTGCGCGAGGTCGAGGGCTGGGGCCCGCACGGCGAGGAGGACCTGTGGCGCGGGCGGTCGGTGCCCGGCCTGGCCAACCGCGTGTACGGCGGCCAGGTGCTGGCGCAGGCGCTCATCGCCGCCGGCCGCACGGTGGACGCCGACCGGCCGCCGCACTCCATCCACGCCTACTTCCTGCGCGAGGGCGCGCTCGACGTGCCGATCGACTTCGCCGTCGAGCGCCTGCGCGACGGCCGGTCGTTCTCGGCCCGGCGCAGCCACGCGCTGCAGGACGGCACGCCGATCCTGTCGCTCACCGCCTCGTTCCAGGTCGACCAGCCGGGCTACGACCACGCCGTGCCGATGCCGCGGGGCGTGCCCGCGCCGGAGGACGTGCCCAGCGCGTTCGAGCTGCTGGGCAGCGTCAACCACCCGGCCGCGCGGTTCTGGTCCCACGACTCGGCGTTCGAGCTGGCCCACGTGGGCACCTCCCTCTACCTCGGGGCGGACCCGCAGGCGCCCAGCACCCAGATGGTGTGGATCCGCGCGCGGCACGAGGTCGCCTCGGACGACCGGCTGCTGCACCGGGCCCTGCTGGCGTTCGCCTGCGACCAGGTGATGCTCGAGCCGGTGCTTCGCTCGGCGGGCGCCTCGTGGCTCGACGTCGGGCGCGACGTGCCGATGGCGAGCCTCGACCACGCCATGTGGTGGCACCGCGACGCCCGCGTCGACGAGTGGCTGCTGTTCGTCCAGGAGGCGCCGAGCGCGCAGGGCGGGCGCGGCCTCGGCCTGGCCCGGGTGTACACCCGCGACGGCAGCCTGGTCGCCTCGATCGCCCAGGAGGGCATGGTCCGGCTGCCCGCCTGACGGCGGCCCGCCGCCGCGCCGTTCGCGCTGCGGGCACGCCCGCCCGCGACCAGACTGGCGGGCGTGCCTCGCCTGCGACGTGTGACCGTCTCCTCCCCCGGGTTCGGTCGTCGGCGCGCGGGCAAGGGCTGGGTGTTCCTCGACGTCGACGGCGCGCCGCTGGCCGACGACGAGGCGGTCGCCCGCTGCAAGAAGCTGGCCGTGCCCCCGGCGTGGAAGGACGTCTGGATCTGCCGGTACCCCAACGGGCACATCCAGGCGTTCGGCTACGACGACGCCGGGCGCGGCCAGTACCTGTACCACGAGGCCTGGACGGAGCGGCGCAAGCGGCGCAAGCACGACCACGTGCTCGACATCGGGCGCCGGCTGCCGACCGCCCGGAAGCTGGTCAGCGACGACCTCGCGCTGCCCGGCATGCCCCGTGAGAAGGTCCTCGCGCTCGCGTTCCGGCTCCTCGACCTGGCGTACTTCCGCGCCGGCGGCGAGATCTACGCCAAGCGCAACAACAGCTACGGGCTGGCCACGATCCGCAAGGAGCACGCCCGGGTGCGGCGCGACGGCTCGGTGCACTTCCGCTACCCGGCCAAGTCCGGCCAGGTGCGCGACGTCGTCGTCGACGACCCCGTCGTGGCCGAGCTCGTGGCCACGCTGCGCCGCCGCCGCGGCGGCACCGACCTGCTCGCGTGGCGCACCACGGCGCCCGGCGGGCGCGCGGTCTGGCACGACGTCACCAGCAACGACGTGCAGCAGTACGTCAAGGAGCGGCTCGGCGAGGACGCCACGCCCAAGGACTTCCGCACCTGGCACGCC
The DNA here is from genome assembly GCF_046535855.1 of Puerhibacterium sp. TATVAM-FAB25. NCBI lineage: Bacteria > Bacillati > Actinomycetota > Actinomycetes > Micrococcales > Promicromonosporaceae > Puerhibacterium > Puerhibacterium sp. TATVAM-FAB25. Next base: position 48,108 of record NZ_JAXUAK010000003.1, read on the forward strand.
ACGGTGCTGGCAGCGCGGGCCCTCGCCGACGCCGGCGCGCCGCCGCCGTCGCAGCGGGCGCGCAAGCGCCTCGTGACCGGCATCGTCAAGGACGTGTCCGAGGAGCTCGGCAACACCCCGGCCGTCGCGCGCGCGTCGTACATCGACCCGCGGCTCTTCGACCTGTGGGAGCGCGGCGAGACCATCGGCGCGACGCAGTCGCAGGAGCGCGCCGAGGAAGCGGTGCTCGACCTGCTGGGCTGACGCGCCGCGCGCAGGCGCCAGCGGGCGCACGACCGGGCCCCCGGGAGCACCGAAGGGCACCGACGAGCACTCATCGACCACGGACGGGGACGGGCATGCGGGCAGCGGTCACGGGAGTCACCGGCTACGTCGGCGGGCGGCTCGTGCCGGAGCTGCTCGCCGCGGGCCACGAGGTGCGGGCGCTCGCCCGCCACCCCGAGCGGCTGGCGGGGCGCCCGTGGGCCGACGACGTCGAGACGGTCGCGGCCGACGCCGCCGACGTCGAGCAGACCCGCGCGGCGCTGCAGGGCGTCGACGTCGCCTACTACCTCATCCACTCCCTGGGCACCGGGCCGGCGTTCGAGGCCCGCGACCGGCGCACGGCGCTCGCCTTCGCCCGGGCGGCGCGCGAGGCGGGCGTGGGACGCATCGTCTACCTCGGCGGGCTGACGCCCGACGTCCCGGACGACGAGCTCTCGCCGCACCTGTCGTCGCGCAAGGAGGTCGGCGAGATCCTGCTGGCCTCCGGCGTGCCGACGACGGTGCTGCGCGCGGCCGTGATCCTCGGCTCGGGTTCCGCGTCGTTCGAGATGATGCGCTACCTCACCGAGCGCCTGCCGGCGATGACCACGCCGCGCTGGGTCGAGAACCGGATCCAGCCGATCGCGATCCGCGACGTGCTGCACTACCTGGTGGGCGCGGCGAGCATGCCGCCCGAGGTGTCGCGCGGCTTCGACATCGGCGGCCCCGAGGTGCTCACCTACCGGCAGATGATGCAGCGCTACGCCGCGGTGGCCGGCCTGCCCCGGCGGCTCGTCGTGAGCGTGCCGGTGCTCACGCCGCGCCTGTCCAGCCACTGGGTCGGGCTCGTGACGCCCGTCCCCTCCGGCGTGGCCCGCCCGCTCGTGGAGTCGCTGCGCCACGAGGTGGTGTGCCGCGAGCACGACGTCGCCCGGTACGTCCCCGACCCGCCGGGCGGCCTCACGGGCTTCGACCGGGCGATCACCCTGGCGCTGCAGCGCATCCACGACGGCGAGGTCACCACCCGGTGGTCGTCGGCCGCGCTGCCCGGCGCGCCGTCGGACCCGCTGCCGAGCGACCCCGACTGGGCGGGCGGCTCCCTCTACACCGACGAGCGGCGTCGCGTGGTGCACGCCCCCTCGGACGTGCTGTGGCCGGTGATCGAGGAGATCGGCGGCCGGCGCGGGTGGTACTCCTGGTCGCTGGCCTGGCGGGTGCGCGGGCTGATGGACCGCCTGGTCGGCGGCCCAGGCCTGCGCCGCGGGCGGCGCGACGAGCGGCGGCTCGTGGTCGACGACGTGCTCGACTTCTGGCGCGTGGAGGCCGTCGATCCCGGCCGGCTGCTGCGGCTGCGCGCCGAGATGCGCCTGCCCGGCCTGGCCTGGCTGGAGCTGCGCGTCGACGAGGCGGCCGCGCAGGTCACGGCCGACGACGACGCCGGGCCGCGCGAGGCGGCCGCGCCCGACCGCACGTGGTTCGTGCAGCGGGCGCTGTTCTCCCCGCACGGCCTGGCCGGCCAGCTCTACTGGTGGGCCGTCAAGCCGTTCCACGGCATCGTCTTCGGCGGCATGCAGCGCAACGTGGCCGAGGAGGCCGAGCGCCGCGCGGTCAGCGCCGGAACGTCACCGGCTCCTCGACGAACTGAGCCCAGGCGGCGCGCTCCTCGGGCGTGATCCGCCGCGGCCGCGCGGTGGCGGCGTCGACGACGACGATCGACGTCGCCGCGCGCACGTAGGGCTGCGCGCCCGACGCCGGCCCGGTGCGCGGGAAGCCCGCGGGGTCGCCGTCGTGCACCTCGTAGCAGACCTGCAGGCTCGCCCCGCCGATCGCTCCGATCCACAGCTCGACGCGCACGGGGGTGCGCGTGAACGCCAGCGGGCGCAGGTACTCGATCTGCTGGCCGGCCACGAGGGTGTGGCTGGTGGCGTGCGGGCCGGTGTCGAGGATCGCCGTCGGCCACGGCTCGCCCACCTCCTCCGCGGTGTGCCGCCAGAACGCGGTGATGCGGGCGTCCTCGAGGAGCCCGAACATCGCGACGTTGTTGACGTGCTGGTACGCGTCGAGGTCGGACCAGCGGGTGTGGACGGGCACGTGCAGACGGGTCATGACCGCAGGCTATCGGCGGCCCGGGGCGACGCCGGGCGCGGTCGGGCCGCGGTCAGGACGTCATCGAGACGCGGTCAGGACGCCGCGACGCGCGCCGCGGCGCGGCAGCGCGCCAGCGCCGCCAGCTCGTCGGCCACCGGCCCGCGCACCAGCTCGTCCGCGACCCTGGCCACCGACTCGCGCAGCCGGCGGCGCACCCGGCTCGCGCGCCGCCTCGCCCCGACCGCCGCGAACAGGCGCGAGACCAGGGCCAGCAGCACGCCCAGGAGCACGCCGCCGAGCACGAGCACCGTCGGCCACGGCACGTCGAGCCCGGGGCCCGCGCCGCCCCACGCGGCACCGCCGACGGTGAGCACCGGCGTCGGCAGCGGCGGCAGCTGGAAGTACGCCAGCGCGAACGCCGCACCGAGCCACAGCAGACCCACCACGAGGGCCGCCAGCAGCAGCCACTGCAGCACGTCGACGACCCGCCACCAGGCGGGCCGCCGGCCCGCCGCGAGCCGCGTGCCCGCCACCGCCTGGTCGAGCTCGTCCGGCAGCCGGTCGATGCCCTCCTGCGCGCGGCGCCGCGCTGCCAGGACCCACGGGTCCGGCGCGCCGTCGGTCACCTGGCCGACGTAGGTGCGCACGGCGGTCGCCGCGGCCGCCCGGACGCTGGGCCGCGCCGCGGGCAGCGACGTGCGCGCCAGGTCGGTCCGGTCGGTGGGCACGCGCACCTCGTCGGGCCGCAGGCCGAGCCTGCGCAGCGGGTCCGCCCGCAGGCGGCCCAGCCAGCGGGTGACCGGCCAGCCAGTGGCGGCGTGCGCGTCGCGGCGCGCCGAGGTGCGCACGGCGTCGACGACCGTGGGCACCCCGGCCGCGTCCTCGAGGGCCGCCCGCAGCCCCGCCCTGGCCCGCTCCCCCGCCCGCTCCGGCGGCGCCTGCCCGCACGCGGCGACGAGCCGCTCGGCCACCGCCCGTTCGTCCAGCGCCAGCCGCGTCGTGGCCGCCTCGCGCCGCTGCGCCGCCTCGGCGAGCAGCCCGCGCAGCTGGTCGACGCCCTGGCCGGTCACCGCGGACACCGGCAGCACGCGGGCGCCCGCCAGCCCGTCGGCGGCCACGAGCCGCTCGAGGTCGGCGACCATCGCCGCCGCGTCCTCGGGCGCGAGGCGGTCCACCTGGTTGAGCGCCAGCACCACGACGTCGGCGCGCCCGGCCAGCGGCCGCAGGTACCGCTCGTGCAGGGCCGCGTCGGCGTACTTCTGCGGGTCGACCACCCACACGAGCAGGTCGGCGCGCTCCACGAGCCGCTCCGCCCGCACGCGGTGCTCGACGACGACCGAGTCGTGGTCCGGCAGGTCCAGCAGCACCAGCCCCGTGGTGATCCCGGCCGGGGTCCGCTGGCGCCGGAACAGCCCGCCGCGGCCCGGCACCGGCTCCTCGGGCACGGGGCCCGCCGGCATCTCGTGCCGGGTGGGCACGTCGAGCCAGTCGAGCAGCGGCTCCGCGCCGGCCCCCCAGACGGCGGCCATCGCGTGCGAGGTCGTGGGGCGCCGCACGCCGGTGCCCGCGAGGTCGGTGCCCGCGACGGCGTTGAACAGGCTGGACTTGCCCGAGCCGGTCGCGCCGGCCAGCGCGACGACGGTGTGCTCGGCGCTCAGCCCGCCGCGCTCGCGGGCGCGGGTCACGACCGCCCGCGCGTCGTCGAGCAACGCCTGCTCGAGCCGCCCGGCGGCCTCGCGCGCGGCGGTCTCGAGGGCGTTCGTGCGCCCCGCCAGGTCGATGTTCATGCGCGGTCACCGCGCTCGTCGCGGCGGCCGAACAGCCGGCTCCAGAACCCCGGCCGCTCCTCCTGCGGCGCGGCCGTCTCGGCGGCCGTGGCGCCGGCGCCCGTGCCGAGCACGGCCGGCACCGGCCGCGACGGCTCCCGCAGCGTCCCCGCACCGCGCAGCAGGCGCCCGGTCCCGGTCCACGGCCGGGTGCCGCCCGGCACCGGCTCGGCCCGTCCGGCGCGCTCCGCCCGCGCGGCGGCCTCGACACGGCGGGCGGCCTCGCGCAGCCCGGCGCCGCCGGCCTGCTCGGTGCCGAGGGCGTCGAGCTGCGCCGTGTACCGCGCCGCCTGCCCCGCCATGACGCTGCGCGCGCGGGCGGTGAGGCGCTGCTTGGCCTGCCCGGCCAGCTTGCGCACGGCCTCGTCGCCGAACACCGCCTCCAGCAGCTTCTGCGCCACGATGGCGGTGCCGCCGGCGATGCCGACCTCCGCGCCGGTCAGGCCCGCGGTCGAGGCGAACACCAGCACCATGAGGCTCACGCCGAGGGCGTTGACGCCCAGGGACAGCGCCCGGGCGGTGCCGCGGCGGTCGGCGCCCTGCTCCCGCACCAGCCCGAGCACGTCGCCCTGCCACGCCCGCACCTGCTCGGCCACCTCGGCGCGCAGCCGGCCGGACGCGCGGCTCAGCTCGAGCCCGTCGAGCAGCGCCGCGCCGGCGGCGTCGCCGCGCCAGGCCTCGTAGGTGCGCTCGGCCGCCTGCTCGGCGGCGTCCAACATCACCGACTCCAGGCCGTGGGCCAGGGCCTGCTCCACCTGCGGCCCGGCGTCGGGCCGGCCGCGGAAGAAGCCGACGACGGCGTCGCGCACGCGGCCCACGCCCTTCTCGACGGCGCGGAAGAACTCGCTCGTGCCCACGAAGTCCTGCCAGCGGGCCAGCACCTCCCCGCGCATCAGCGCGCCGTCGCTCGTGGCCGCCTCGACCTGCCGCACGGCGTCGGCGTGGTGGCGCTCCACGGCCTCGCGCAGGCGGGCGTCGGACGCCTCCTGGGCGTCGGCGGCGTCCGCCAGGTGCACGGCGCGGCGCACGAGGTCGTCGACGACGCCGTCGCGGGTCGCGGCGATGACGCGCGCCCGGGCCTCGGGGTCACCGCCGAGCCCGGACAGCCACGTGCTCACCTCGGCGACGGCCTCCTCGGGCAGCAGCCCGTCCGTCAGCCCGTCGGGCTCGCCCGCACCGGCGGCCTCGGGGATCACGAAGAGCGGTGCGTCGCCGAGCCCGTGCTCGTGGGTCATCCGGCGCAGGTCCTCGGCGACGGCCTCGGCGCCCGGGTCGACACGGTCGAGGACGAGCGCCACCTGGGCGTGCCGGGCGGCGGCCTGCTGCAGCAGCCCCCACGGCACGGCGTCGGCGTAGCGGGCGGCCGTGGTGACGAACAGCCACAGGTCGGCGGCGCCGAGCAGCTGGGCCGCGAGCTCCCGGTTGGCCGTCTCGACGGAGTCGATGTCCGGCGCGTCGAGGAGCGCCAGGCCCTGCGGCAGGGCGTCGGAGGCCACGAGCCGCAGCGACCGCGTCGGCGGCGCCTTCGCGCCCGTTGCGGGGGCGGCGGCGTCGGGCGCCGGGGCCCCGCCCGTGGCACCGCCCATGGCACCACCGGCGGCACCACCAGAGACGCGTGCGAGGCCGGGCAGCACCCGGTCGGTGGTGAACCAGCGGGCGTCGAGCGGGTGGTGCACCAGCACGGGGGCGCGGGTGGTGGGGCGCAGCACGCCGGGCGCCGAGACGTGCTCGCCGAGCAGCGAGTTGACCAGCGTGGACTTGCCCGCACCGGTGGAGCCGCCGACGACGACGAGCAGCGGCGCGCGGGCGGCGCGCAGCCGCGGCAGCAGGTAGTCGTCGAGCTGGTCCACGGCCCGGGTGCGGTCGGTGCGGGCGGCGCCGGCGCCGGGCGTCTCGAGCGGCAGCCGCAGGACCGCCAGGCGGGCGCGCAGCGCGTCCAGGGCGTCGACCAGGTCGGCCGCCGGGTCGCCGGACGGCACCCCGGCGGTGCTCCGCTCGCCGTCGGGCGGCAGCGGGGCGTCGTCGGGCTCGGTCATGCGCCCAGTCTGCCCACACCTCGGGCGCACCTGCAGGTCAGCGGCCCGCGCCGGCGCGCCCCCGGGAGCGTCCGGGGCCGGTCCGCACGCCCCGGACGCGACGAGGCGCCGCCCCCGTGACAGGGGCGGCGCCTCGTGGCGCGCGCGGCGGCGCGGCCGCGTGGGGCGGCCGGGACGCGTGCGGCGGCCGGCTCAGTCGCGCGTGAGCTTGCGGTACGTCACGCGGTGCGGGCGGGCGGCCTCGACGCCCAGACGCTGCACCTTGTTCTCCTCGTACGCGGCGAAGTTGCCCTCGAACCAGTACCAGTTCGCCGGGTCCTCCTCGGTGCCCTCGTACGCGAGGATGTGCGTGGCCACGCGGTCGAGGAACCACCGGTCGTGGGAGACGACCACGGCGCAGCCGGGGAACTCCAGCAGGGCGTTCTCCAGCGAGCCGAGGGTCTCGACGTCCAGGTCGTTGGTGGGCTCGTCGAGCAGCAGCAGGTTGCCGCCCTGCTTGAGGGTCAGCGCCAGGTTGAGGCGGTTGCGCTCGCCGCCGGACAGCACGCCCGCGGGCTTCTGCTGGTCCGGGCCCTTGAACCCGAAGGACGCGACGTAGGCGCGCGACGGGATCTCGGTGTTGCCGACCTTGATGAAGTCCAGGCCGTCGGAGACGACCTCCCACAGCGTCTTCTTCGGGTCGATGCCGCCGCGGGACTGGTCGACGTAGGAGATCGAGACCGTCTCGCCGACCTTGAGCGAGCCGCCGTCGAGCGGCTCCAGGCCGACGATCGTCTTGAACAGCGTCGTCTTGCCGACGCCGTTCGGGCCGATGACGCCGACGATGCCGTTGCGCGGCAGCGTGAAGCTCAGCCCGTCGATGAGCTTGCGGTCGCCGAAGCCCTTCTCGAGCTTCTCGGCCTCCAGCACCACGTTGCCCAGGCGCGGACCGGCGGGGATCTGGATCTCCTCGAAGTCGAGCTTCCGGGTCCGCTCCGCCTCGGCCGCCATCTCCTCGTAGCGGGCCAGGCGCGCCTTGCTCTTGGCCTGGCGGCCCTTGGCGTTCGAGCGCACCCACTCCAGCTCGTCCTTGAGGCGCTTGGCGAGCTTGGCGTCCTTCTTGCCCTGGACCTGCAGGCGCTCCTGCTTCTTCTCCAGGTAGGTGGAGTAGTTGCCCTCGTAGGGGTACAGGCGGCCGCGGTCGACCTCGCAGATCCACTCGGCGACGTGGTCGAGGAAGTACCGGTCGTGGGTCACGGCGAGCACGGCGCCCGGGTAGGTCGCCAGGTGCTGCTCGAGCCACAGCACGGACTCGGCGTCCAGGTGGTTGGTGGGCTCGTCGAGCAGCAGCAGGTCGGGCTTCTCCAGCAGCAGCTTGCACAGCGCCACGCGACGGCGCTCACCACCGGACAGGACCGTGACGTCCGCGTCCGGCGGCGGGCAGCGCAGGGCGTCCATCGCCTGCTCGAGCTGGGAGTCGAGGTCCCAGGCGTCGGCCGCGTCGATCTCCTCCTGCAGCGTGCCCATCTCGGCCAGCAGCGCGTCGAAGTCGGCGTCGGGCTCCGCCATGAGCGCGGAGATCTCGTTGAAGCGGTCGATCTTGCCCTTGATCCCGGCCACCGCCTCCTCGACGTTGCCGAGGACGGTCTTCTCCTCGTTCAGCGGCGGCTCCTGCTGCAGGATGCCGACCGTGTAGCCCGGCGCCAGGCGCGCCTCGCCGTTGGAGGGCTGGTCGAGGCCGGCCATGATCTTGAGGATGGTCGACTTGCCGGCGCCGTTCGGGCCGACGACGCCGATCTTCGCGCCGGGCAGGAAGTTCAGCGACACGTCGTCGAGGATGACCTTGTCGCCGTGCGCCTTGCGCGCCTTGTACATGGTGTAGATGAACTCAGCCACTGGCTCGTTTCCACCGTTTCGATCGCACGGGCTTCCCGCTCGCCCGCCGGACCAAGAGGGGCCGTGCAGGCGGGCGCGGGACGGATGCTGGGAGGCCGGCACGGGGCGGCCGACCCCCCAGCCTACGCGACGCGCCCGGCTCAGGCGGGAACGGCCGCCTCCGCCGTCGCCCCGCGCGGGGCGGCGGCCTCCTCGTCGTCCGGCTCGTCGTCCGCGTCGCCGTCCTCGGCGTCCCCCTCCCGGCCCGCCGGGACGTCGGCGCCCGGCGCGGTCGCCCACGGGTCGGCGCCGCCGCCGGGCGCGCCCTGCCGGCCAGGCTGGAGGGCCGGCTCCCCCGCCCCGCCCGGGACGGTGTCGCGGTGCACCACCCGCGTGTACGTCGCGACGCCGCGGGAGACGTCGAGGGCCACCGCGGCGTTGTCGACCAGCAGCGCGGTGCGCCGCTCGGTGGCCTCCACGGCGGGTCCGCCGTCGGGCGCGGGCACGGCGCGGCGCACCTCGTACTCGTCCACGCCGAGGCGGCCGGTGACGATCACCGGCGTGCCCTTGGCCAGCGACTGCGCGACGTTGAACGCCCGGTCGCCGAACGCCTTGACGGTGAACCAGAGCGTCGGCCCGTCGGCCCACTCCCCCGTGCGGGGGTCGCGCACCCGCCGCGTGCTCGCCACGCGGAACGACGTCCACGGGGTGCCGCTGGCGGAGAAGGAGATCACGGGCTCGTTGCCCACGTGGCCCGTGACCGTGACGTTGACGTCGCTCATGCTGATCCTCCGGGGTCGTCGGCCGGCCCGGTGCTGGCCGCTGCCCCGAGGATCAGTCGCGGGCGGCCGCCAGCGGGCGGTCCTCCGCCGCAGGTGTGGACGACGCCGGCGCGGTCAGCGTTGTGGGCAGCCTCACCGCGTGCGTCAGCGGCCCGGCGGCCGGCAGGTCGCGGGCGGCCTGGGCGAGCTCGTGCGCCCGGCGGTGCTCGGCCAGCAGCCGCTGCGTCGGCGTGCCGAGCCCCTCGACGAGCACGCGGGACAGCGCCTCGCGCCCGGCCCGGCGGACCTCGTCCTCGCGGCGGCGCGCCAGCGAGCGGCGGGCCGCCAGGGCGCCGGCCCACAGCCCCGCGCCGACCACGGCCAGCGCCGCGGCGGCGCCCCACGCGACCGCCGGCCACGGCGACGCGGCGTCGACCACGCCCGTGGTCACGAGCAGGGCGACGACGGCGGCGGCCGCCGCGAGCCCCAGCGCGCCGGCGGCGATGCGCTTCACGAGCCGCGAGCGGGCCGGGCCGCGCGCGTCCAGGTCGACCGTCTGCGTCGCGGCGGTCACCTGGGCGCGCAGCGGGTCGGCGCCGTCGACCGCCTCGGCGAGCGCGCGCTGCCAGCCGGGCCGCAGCGACGCCCCGGCGCGCGTGAGCCAGCGGGCCCGCACGAGCGTGACGGCGTCCCGGTCGGCCACCGGGAACTCCGGCTTGCCGTAGCCGTTGCGGACCGCGGCGCCCACCTGCCCGGCGACCGCGTCCAGCCCCGTGGCGTCCACCAGGGCGGGCAGCTCGCGCTCGACGGCCGGCCCGAGCTGCCAGGGGATCTCCGCCGGCGTCTGGGCCAGCAGCGTCTGGGCGGCGGCGTCGAGCTCGCCGGCGGCGCGCCCGGCCGCCACGGACCGGCGCGCGCACGCCTTCTCGAGGATCTCGCGCACCTGGGCCACGCCCTGGCCCGTGCGGGCGGACACGGGCACCACGGGCACGCCGCGCAGGCCGTCGTCCTCCAGCAGCCGGCCCAGGTCGGCCAGCAGCTCCTCGCGCCGCGCCGGCGGCACGGTGTCCACCTGGTTGAGCAGCACGAGCATGGACGCCTCCATGCCCACCGACTCGCGCAGGTAGCCCGAGTGCAGGGCGTGGTCGGCGTACTTCTGCGGGTCCACCACCCACACCAGCAGGTCGACCAGCGGCAGCACGCGGTCCACGACCTCGCGGTGGCGCGGCTCCACGGAGTCGTGGTCGGGCAGGTCGAGCAGCACCAGGCCGCCGAGCGCCTGCCCCTGCTCGTCCTCGAGCTCGTCCGCCTGCACGATCCGCCGCTCGCGGTCCACGCCGACCCAGTCGAGCAGCGCCTCCGCGCCGTCGTCCCACGAGCACGCGGTGACGCGCGCCGTCGTGGGCCGCTTGACCCCGACGTCGGCGAAGCCGAGCCGGGCGATCTTGTTGAACAGGCTGGACTTGCCTGAGCCGGTGCCGCCCGCCAACGCCACCACGGTGTGGTCGACGCCGAGGGCGAGCCGCTCGCGCACGCCGTCCACGGCCTGCTGGACGCGCGCGCGGGTGGCGTCGTCCAGGCGGGGTCCGGCGACGGCGAGGGCCTCGGCGAGGTCCTCGGTGCGGGCCCGCAGGGTCGTGTCGTCGGTCACGTGAGCCTCCTCAGCTCGGCGAGCCGCACGCGCAGGCCGCTGGCCGCGTCGTCGGCGAGGGTCGGCGAGTCCAGCAGGGTCAGCACCGCGTCGAGCTCGCCGTCGACGACGGCGGCGGCGCGGTCGGCCAGGTCCTCGCGCAGCCGCGCCACGGCGGCCTCGGGCACGTCGCCCAGCACGCGCGCGAGCAGGCGGCCGGCGTCGTCGCTGCCGGCCGCGGCAGCGAGCAGCAGGGTGCCCAGCCCGTGCGGGCCGAACGCCTTGACGGCCGCGGCGACGCGCTCGGGCGCCTCGGCGCCGAGCGCGTCCACGGCCCCGGCGGCGGCGCCCGACCAGGCCCGCACGCCCGTGGTGGCGGCCCGCTCCTGCGCGGCGGCGCGCTCCTCGGCGTCGGGCACGACGGCGATCCCGCCGTCGTGCGAGCCGGGGCCGGTGAGCACGGCGCGCAGGCGCTCGTGGGCGCGGGCGCCGGCGGCGGCGAGCGTCCGGGTGGCGGCCGCCTCGACGTCGGCGCGCAGCGTGCGCAGCGCCTCCTCGCGCCGGCGCCCGCCCCGGCGCGTGGAGCGGACGGTGTCGTTCTTGACCTTGACCCGGTCGACCTTGGCGCTGCCGCTGACCTCCCGCCAGCGTGCCTCGACGGCGGCGCCGGCCGCGACGCCCGCGGCGACGCCGTCGCGGGCCAGCGCGACGGCGTCCGCCCGCTCGGCCTCGACGGCGCCGCGCAGCCGGTGGGCGGCCTCGGCCTGCCGGTCGACGGCGTCGGCCAGCGCGGTGACCCACGCCGGCAGCGCGCCGAGCGCGCCCTTGAGGGTGCGCACGACGACGGCGCGCGAGCGCTCGGGGCCGGCCAGCAGGGTCAGCCAGCGCCGGATCGGCGCCACCGTGGCCGGCTCCAGCAGGCCCTCGTGCGGGCCGACGTCGGGCACCACGAACAGCGGCACGTCCGTCATCCCGTGGTCGCGCAGGCGCTGCAGCAGGTCGCCGCGCACGGTGGTGAGCGTCTCCTTCGGCACGCGGTTGAGCACCATCGCCACGGAGGCGCCGCGCTCGGTGGCGCGGGCGAGCGCCTGCCACGGCAGGGCGTCGCCGTACCGGGAGGCGGTGGTGACGAACAGCCACAGGTCGGCGGCCTCGAGCAGCTGCTGGGCCGTGGTGCGGTTCTCCGAGAGGAACGAGTCGAGGTCCGGGGCGTCCAGCAGCGCCGTGCCGCGCGGCACGCCCGCGTGGTAGACCACGCGCGACGCGTCGGTGGCCGGGCCCTTCTGCACGACCTCCTCGTCGGCCGGGTTGAACGCCAGGACCGGCTGGCGGGTGGTGGGGCGCAGCACGCCGGCCTCGGAGACCTCCTCGGCCAGCAGCGAGTTGTACAGCGTCGACTTGCCCGCGCCGGTGGAGCCGGCCACGACGACGATCGCCGGCGAGGACAGCTCGCGCAGGCGCGGCAGCAGGTGCTCGTCGAGCTGGGCCAGCAGCCGCCCGCGGGAGGCCTCGGCGTCCGAGGCCCCCTCGATCGGCAGCACGAGCCGGACCGCGTCGATGTCGCGGCGCAGGTCGCGGGCGACGTCGTAGATGGTGAGGCCGAGCTCGTCGGCGGCGCCGGGGTCCGGTCGTCCTGCGGTACGGACGGCGCGCGATCCCAGGGACTGTGTCACGGGGTTCATCCTGGCGGCATCCTGCCCCGGCACCAAACGACCGCGCCGTGGGGTCCCGCCACAGATGCGAGAACCCCCACGCCGGGACGGCGTGGGGGTTCTTCGGCGGGGTGGCTAACCGGGCTTGAACCGGCGACCTCCTGGACCACAACCAGGCGCTCTACCGACTGAGCTATAGCCACCACGGCCCCGTCCGGTCCCCTCCCGCAGGAGGGTCTCCCTCAAGGGCCGACCGAAAGCATACCCGAGTCGAGGGGCTGCTCAGGACACGGCGGGGCGCCGCGTGACCGACGTCTCGGCGATGCGGTCCGCGACGGCGCGCACGCTGGCCGAGTCGGGGCCCGGCTGCGGCACGAACAGGGCCTCGCGGTAGTACCGCAGCTCGTCGACCGACTCGAGGATGTCGGCCAGCGCCCGGTGCCCGCCCTGCTTCTTCGGCGAGGCGAAGTACACGCGCGGGTACCAGCGGCGGGCCAGCTCCTTGATCGAGCTCACGTCGATGATCCGGTAGTGCAGGTACTCCACGAGCGCGGGCATGTCGCGGTCGAGGAACATCTTGTCGGTGCCCACCGAGTTGCCCGCCAGCGGCGCCTTGCGCGGCTCGGGCACCCACTCGGTGATGTAGTCGAGCACCTGCTTCTCGGCCTCGGCGAGGGTGACCCCGCCGGACAGCTCGTCCAGCAGGCCTGACCTCGTGTGCATCTCGCGCACGAAGTCGCCCATCTGCTCCAGCGCCCCCGCCGGTGGGGCGACGAGGACGTCGACCCCCTCCCCCAGGACGTTGAGCTCGGAGTCGGTGACGACGGCAGCGACCTCGACGAGCGCGTCGGCCCGCAGGTCCAGCCCGGTCATCTCGCAGTCGATCCAGACGATGCGGTCGTTCGGGGTGCTCACGGGGCCAGCCTACGTTCCGGCGGCGCCGGGGCGGCGCCGGGGCGGCGCCGAGGCAGCGCCGGGCACGGCGAGGGCCCCGGCGCTCCGGACGGCTCGCGAGGAGACGTGCGGGGCGACGGGGCCCTCGTGCGGGTGCGGCGCCGGGACCCGGGGGCCCGGACGTCGGTGCAGCGGTCACAGCGCCCGCCAGCTCACCAGGAGGGTGGGCTGGTACCGCGGCCAGCGCAGGCCGCGACGGGGACGGACCGGGAGACCGGCGCGGCGCTCGCGGGCGACGCGACGGACGAGGCGGGCGTTCTCGGCCTCGGCGAGACGTTCACGGTGGTCGGCCTGCGCCAGGGCGTAGACCATCTCGGGGTGCATGGTGGTTCTTCTCTCGTGACGACGGAGTCTCGGGACGGGCCAGGTCCCCTCCACCGCCCGGCACGGGCCGGGTCGGACGTCACCGCGGTGCGTCCCGCACTCTTCCAGCGCCGGCGGCGTCCGTGCACTCCTTTTTCTCGCGTCGTTGCGCGACCTCCCGCGCGGCACCGGCACGGGCGCCACCGCGCGGCTGGCTACGATGGTGGCCACGCCTCCGTAGCTCAATGGATAGAGCACCGGCCTTCTAATCCGTAGGTTGCAGGTTCGAGTCCTGCCGGGGGCACCGTCGCGCGCCGGTCACCCCCGTGTCGTTCCGGCGCCGCGCGACGCCTGAGGCGGCGGCGCAGGCTCAGACCAGCGCGATCCCGACCAGCGCGAGCAGCGGGACCACCCCCTGGGCGACCGCGCCGCCGAGCCCTGCGCCGCGCTCGCGGCCGATGCCCATGCGGTCGGCGACCACCAGCACGACGGCCGACAGCACCATGAAGGTCATCAGGTAGATCGCCAGCGTCCGGCCGGCGATCTCCTGACCGCCGGCCCACAGGGCCACCGCGGCGAACGCGCCCAGGCCGATGAAGAGGTTGTAGAAGCCCACCCCGAAGGTCCACAGCCGGATCGCGGGGTCGTATCGAGCGACCCGGAAGAAGCCCTCGTGCACGGCGGGTCGGGCGATGAGGAACGCCTCGAGGACGAAGACGCCCACATGGACGATCCCCGTGACCAGGATCAGGATCCACACAGCGACGAGCATGCTGCCTCACCTCACCGGTGGCGGACGATCCCGCACCGCGGCGCCACGGTCGACGTCGACCGGTGCCCGGGCCACCACGCCAGCCCTCCGGACGACGGCGCGGCAGACCCCCTGCGGAGGATCTGCCGCGCCGTCGGGCCCGCACCGGGCCGGAGCTCTTCGGGCCGTCAGACCCGCTTGGCGATCGCGTCGGCGACCGCGTCGAGCGTGCGGGCCTCGCCGGCGTGCTGGAGGAACAGGGACGGCTCGGTGAGCTCGAGCTCGATGACGGTCGGCACGCCGTCCTCGCCCTCGACGAGGTCGACGCGCGCGTACAGCAGCGGCTCGGCGAGGCCGACCACCTCGGCGGCCACCTGCAGGGCGCGCTGCGCGACGTCGAGCTGCGCCGCGGTGGCCTCCACCGGCGAGATCTCCTCCTCGCGGTAGGTGCTGGACTCCTCCGCCGGGCCGCTCAGCAGCGCCTTCTTGTGCGTGGCGTGGCGGAGCTCGCCGTCCACGAACGTCAGGCAGGTCTCGCCCTGGGTGTCGACGCTCTCGACGTAGCTCTGGATCATCACCCAGCGCCCGGAGTCGAGCAGCGACATCGTGTGCTGGATCGCCAGCGCGCGGGACTCGGCGCTGATCGGCTGGTAGCGGCCGGTGTCCTTGGCCCCGGCCGACACCACCGGCTTGACGACGAAGTCGCCGAACGCGGGCATGCGGGTGTGCACGGCGCGCTTGGACAGGTGCCGGTCCGGGTCGAGCCAGATCGTCGGGATGACCGGCACGCCGGCCTCCTCCAGGGCGCGCAGGTAGCGCTTGTCGGTGTTCCAGCGCAGCACGGCGGCGGGGTTGGCGAGCCGCGGCACGCGCTCGGCCCAGGCCACGAACTCGTCGCGGCGGGCCGAGTAGTCCCAGGTGGAGCGCACGACGACGAGGTCGTAGGCGTCCCAGTCGACGTCCGGGTCGTCCCAGACCACGGGCTCGGCGGTCACGCCGCGCTCGGCGAGCGCGGGGACCAGCGGCCGGTCGTCGGCGTCCAGCTCGGGGAGCTGGCTGCTGGTGACCAGGGCGACGCGGCGGGACGTGGGGTTCTCGGTGCTCACGACCCGAGCCTAACGGGGCGCGCACCGCCGCCGGTCGCTGGTCGCGCCGGCGACCGCCCCGGTCTCGTCGCCCGTCATGCGGACATGGTCGCCCGCCCGCGCGGGAGGCGCGCGGGCGGGCGACCGGCCGGCGGCGGTCAGTGGCTCGCCGTGGCCCGCTCCGCGCCGGCGCCGGTGAGCGAGCGCACCTCCATCTCGGCGAACTTCTCCGGGTGCGGCGGCTCGGAGCTGACCAGGGTGCCGACGATGCCGAGCAGGAAGCCCAGCGGGATCGAGACCAGCCCGGGGTTGGTCAGCGGGAACCAGTCGAAGTCCGCGTTCGGCAGCATCGCGGTCTCGGTGCCGGACACCACCGGCGAGAACACGATGAGCACGATGCACGAGGCCAGGCCGCCGTAGATGCTCCACAGCGCCCCCGCGGTGTTGAACCGCTTCCAGAACAGCGAGTAGACGATCGTCGGCAGGTTGGCCGACGCCGCGACCGCGAAGGCCAGCGCCACGAGGAACGCGACGTTCTGCTTCTGGGCGAGCACGCCGCCGCCGATCGCGACGAGCCCGATGACCACCACGGTCCAGCGGGCGACCCGCACCTCCGCGTCGGGGTCGACGCGGCCCTTCTTGAGCACGTTGGCGTAGATGTCGTGCGAGAAGCTCGCCGCCGCGGTGATCGTCAGGCCGGCGACGACGGCCAGGATCGTCGCGAACGCGACCGCCGCGATGATGCCGAGCAGGATCTCCCCGCCGAGGGCGAACGCCAGCAGCGGCGCGGCCGAGTTGACCCCGCCCGGGGCCGAGCTGATCGTCTCCGGCCCCACGAGCGCCCCCGCCCCGTATCCGAGCACGAGCGTGAACAGGTAGAAGATGCCGATCAGCCAGATCGCCCACACGACCGAGCGGCGGGCCTCCTTGGCCGTGGGCACCGTGTAGAACCGCATGAGTACGTGCGGCAGGCCCGCCGTGCCGAGCACCAGGGCCAGCGCCAGCGACAGGAAGCTGAGCTTGGACAGGCCGGTGGCGCCGTACTGGCGGCCCGGCTCGAGCAGCGTCTCGCCGCCCTCGCCCGCGGCGTCGACCGCGCCCTGCAGCAGGCTCGACAGGTTGAAGCCGAACTTCGCCAGCACCCACACCGTCATGACGGCGGCGCCGGCGATGAGCAGCACCGCCTTGATGATCTGCACCCAGGTGGTGCCCTTCATGCCGCCGATGAGGACGTAGAGGATCATCAGCACGCCGACGACGGCGATGACCGCGCTGATGCCGGCGGCGGAGTCCACCCCGAGCAGCAGGGCCACGAGACCGCCTGCGCCGGCCATCTGGGCCAGCAGGTAGAAGAAGACGACCAGCAGCGTCGCCAGCGCGGCGGCCATGCGCACGGGGCGCTCGCGCAGCCGGAAGGACAGCACGTCCGCCATCGTGAACTTGCCGGTGTTGCGCAGCAGCTCCGCCACCAGCAGCAGGGCCACGAGCCACGCGACGAGGAAGCCGATCGAGTACAGGAACCCGTCGTAGCCGTTGATCGCGATGGCGCCGCAGATGCCCAGGAACGAGGCGGCCGAGAGGTAGTCGCCCGCGATGGCGGTGCCGTTCTGCGGGCCGGTGAACGACCGTCCGCCGGCGTAGAAGTCGGCGGCGGACTTGTTCTGCCGCGACGCGCGCAGCACGACGAACAGCGTCACCGCCACGAACGCGGCGAAGATGCCGAGGTTCACGGCCGGGTTGCCGACGTCGGTGCCGGCCGCGGCCTGCACGACGACGTCGGGGGTCCCGGCGAGGACGGCGGGCAGGGTGGTGGCGAGCGCGCTCACAGGTCGTCCCCCTCGATCTCGCGGCGCAGGGCGTCGGCCTGCGTGTCGAAGCGCTGGTTGGCCCAGCGGGCGTAGAGCATCGTGATGACGAAGGTCGAGACGAACTGCCCGAGCCCGAACAGCAGCCCGACCGTGATCGCGCTGCCGCCGAGGCGGATGCTCATGAAGTCGTGGGCGTAGCTCGCGAGCAGGACGTACACGAAGTACCAGACGAGGAACAGCGCGGTCAGCGGGAACACGAAGCTGCGGAACCGGCGGCGCAGGTCCTGGAACTCCGGTGATCGCTCGACGCGCTGGTACTCCGTCTCCCCGGCGGAGCGCGCCGGGTCGGCAAGGTCGGCCATGATGCCTCCGTTGGCATTGCGGTCGGCGGGCGCCGCGCGCATCGTTGCGCGCGGCGACCACCGAGGCGGTCGCGCACACCCTGCCCGCACCGGCCGGGTGACGCAAGCCACAGCGGGCGCGCGTCGCGACCTGTGCCGCGGACCGCACCGCGCGTCAGCGGCGCACGTACTCCAGGTCCGTCACGGAGCGCCCGGCCGCCAGGCCCTTGCGCTCGAAGCTGGTGAGCACGCGCCCCTCGAAGCGCGGGGCACGGGCGCCGGCGCCGTGGGCGTTGCGGAAGTCGTCGGCGGCCTCGAGCACCTCGAGCATCTGCTCGCCGTACTCCGCCCAGTCCGTCGCGAGGCGCCACACGCCGCCCGGGCGCAGCGCGCGGGCCGCGAGCCCGGCGAAGTCCGGGGTGACGAGCCGCCGCTTGTGGTGACGCGACTTGGGCCACGGGTCGGGGAAGAAGATCCACAGCTCGTCCAGCGACCCGGGCGCCAGCGCCGTGGCGAGCAGCTCGGTGGCGTTGACCTGCAGCAGGCGCAGGTTGTCCAGGCCCTGGCCGTCGCGCTGCTTCTCCGCCCGGGCGATCGTCTGCGCCAGCCCGGGCGTGTAGACCTCGACCGCGAGGTGGTCGCGCTCGGGGTGCTGCGCGGCAGCGGCGACCACGTTCTCGCCGAGGCCCGACCCGATCTCCAGCACGAGCGGCGCGCGGCGGCCGAACACGGCCTCGGCGTCGAACCGCCAGCCCGGGTCGACCGACGTGCGCGCCGCGGCCCGCGGCGCCTCGACGAGGTAGCGGCCGCGCCTGTCGTCCCACGCGCGCTGCTGGCTCGTGGTCAGGCGCGCGCTGCGGCGCACGAAGCTCACCGGCTGCTTGCGGAAGCGGTGCACCTCCGCGGCGGCGTCCGACGGCGCGTCGGGGTCCGGCGCGGTGGTGGGGGTCAGCGAGGTCGGCTCGGGCACCGCACTAGGGTACGAGGCCGCCGGGCCACCGGAGCCGGCGGGCGGGCCCGGACGCGACGAAGCCCCCGCCGGACGGCGAGGGCTTCGTGAGGGTGCGCCATCAGGGACTCGAACCCCGAACCCGCTGATTAAGAGTCAGCTGCTCTGCCAATTGAGCTAATGGCGCGCGGCGAACAGGCTATCAGGGCGTCCCGACGGCGACCCGCTCGCGGATCGAGGCACCCACCGCCGGTGAGTGCCTCGCTGGTGCGCCATCAGGGACTCGAACCCCGAACCCGCTGATTAAGAGTCAGCTGCTCTGCCAATTGAGCTAATGGCGCGTAACGGGGAGAAACGTTACCAGGCCGCGGCGGTGCGCACGTACCCGGCGGGGCGTGACGTGCGCGACACGGAGGCCGCGTCGCCGCAGGTCGCGCCGCCGCACCGGGACAGGGTCAGAGGTACAGGCCGGTGGCGCCGGCCTCCGCCTCCTTCTCGCTCACGCCGTGCACGTCGCGCTCGCGCAGCAGCACGTAGTCGGTGCCGCCCAGCTCCACCTCGGCGCGCTCCTCGGGGTCGAACAGCACGCGGTCGCCCACGGCCACCTGGCGCACGTGCTCGCCCTTGGCCACGACCACGGCCCACGCCAGGCGCTTGGGACCCTTCGCCGTGGCAGGGATGACGAGGCCCGCCGACGTCTGCCGCTCGGCGGCGTCGACCTCGGGCTGCACGAGCAGGCGGTCGAACAGCATGCGGACGGGGACGGTCGCCGGGGCGGTCGAGGTGCGGGGTGCTGCGGTGCTCACAGGACCACGGTAGTCGGCCCGGGCCGCGGATAGGCTCGGAGGACTGCCCGCCCTCTCGCACCCTCAGGAGCGCCCGTGACCCGCCTCGCCGCCGGCGACGCCGCACCCGACCTCACCCTGCCCGCCACGGGCACCGCCGACGGGACGTTCTCCCTGGCGAAGGCCCTGGCCGAGCCGGGGCGCAAGGGCGTGGTCGTCTACTTCTACCCGGCGGCGATGACGCCCGGCTGCACCACCGAGGCGTGCGACTTCCGCGACTCGCTCGCGTCGCTGCAGGGCGCCGGCTACGCCGTCGTCGGCGTCTCCCCCGACCCCCTCGAGAAGCTCGAGAAGTTCGCCGAGCGCGACGCGCTGACCTTCCCGCTGGCGTCCGACCCCGACCACGCCGTCCTGGACGCGTACGGCGCGTGGGGCGTGCGCAAGCTCTACGGCAAGGACGTCACGGGCGTCATCCGCTCGACCGTCGTGGTCGCGCCGGACGGGACCGTCGCCGTCGCGCAGTACAACGTCAGGGCGACGGGCCACGTCGCCCGCCTGCGCAAGACGCTCGGCGTCGACGCCTGAGACCCGTCCCGGCGTGCTGCACGCCCGGACGATCAGGCTGGTGCCGGAGGCGGGACTTGAACCCGCACGCCGTGAGGCACGGCATCCTAAGTGCCGCGTGTCTGCCTGTTCCACCACTCCGGCTGGCGGGCGTCAGTCTATCGACGCGTACCGCGACGTCGGCCGCTACGTCTCACGGGTGCAGCGACCGCGGCTGGCGCCCGCGAAGCGAGGCGTCTGGCTGTGGCTTGGCACGTCGGCTACCGAGCGGCAGACGCACCAGGATCTCCTTGGGCGCTCGTCGGTTGACGCGACCGAGACCGCCCTGGTTCCTGATGAAGTGGCTCGTGTCGACGCCCATGGACTTCGACGTCCGGCTGATGTGCGCGTGCCTGTCGCCCCGCTTGGTCGAGGTCGAGATGGCGGAGCACACCGGCGACCGAGGTGGAGCGCTCGGCGGCTTCCTCCAGGACCCCGCGCGTGTGCTTCCGTTTTGGCGGCACGTCCGGACGCTACGGCGGCCCACCGACACGTCATGCCTCCGATCCCCCGCGCGCGCGGGCCGCCGTCGGCTTAGCGTGAAGGTCCACGGGCCGTACCGCCCCGGAGGCGTGAAGCCGTCGCGTCCCCCGTCGGAGTTCTGGGGAGTCCGCCGTGCTGGACACCGCAACGCCCACCATCGCAACGCCGGCACCACGACGAAGCCTCGGCCGCGCCGTCGTCAGCTGGGTGACCTCTACCGACCACAAGACGATCGGGCGGATGTACCTGGTCGCCTCGTTCGCGTTCTTCCTCTTCGGCGGGCTCCTGGCGCTGCTGATCCGCGCCGAGCTGTTCTCGCCGGGCATCCAGATCGTGCAGACCCGTGAGCAGTACAACCAGCTGTTCACGATGCACGGCACGATCATGATGCTGCTGTTCGCGACGCCGCTGTTCGCGGGCTTCTCCAACATGATCATGCCGCTGCAGATCGGCGCGCCCGACGTCGCCTTCCCGCGGCTCAACATGCTGTCGTTCTGGCTGTTCCTCTTCGGCGGCCTGATCGTCGTCGGCGGGTACCTGACCGGCCAGGGCGCGGCGTCCTTCGGCTGGACGGCGTACACGCCGCTGTCGGAGACGACGTTCAGTCCCGAGGTGGGCGGCGACCTGTGGGTCTTCGGCCTGGCCATGGCCGGCTTCGGCACCATCCTCGGCGCCGTCAACTTCGTGACGACCATCATCACGATGCGGGCGCCCGGGATGACGATGTTCCGGATGCCGATCTTCACCTGGAACACCCTGATCACCAGCCTGCTGGTGCTGATGGCGTTCCCGGTGCTCGCCGCGGCGCTGTTCGCCCTCGGCGCGGACCGCACGCTGGGCGCCCAGATCTACACCCCCAACGGTGGCGGGCCGATCCTGTGGCAGCACCTGTTCTGGTTCTTCGGCCACCCCGAGGTGTACGTCATCGCGCTGCCGTTCTTCGGCATCATCACGGAGGTCATCCCCGTCTTCAGCCGCAAGCCGCTGTTCGGCTACCGCGGCATGGTCTACGCCACCATCGCGATCTCGGCACTGTCGATGACCGTGTGGGCGCACCACATGTACACCACCGGCGCGGTGCTGCTGCCATTCTTCGCCGTGACGACGATGCTCATCGCCGTACCCACGGGCGTGAAGTTCTTCAACTGGATCGGCACCATGTGGCGCGGGAAGGTGACTTTCGAGACGCCCATGCTGTGGAGCATCGGCTTCCTCGTCACGTTCCTCCTGGGCGGCCTGACCGGCATCATCCTCGCCAGCCCGGCGCTGGACTTCCACGTGCACGACTCGTACTTCGTCGTGGCGCACTTCCACTACGTCGTGTTCGGCACCGTGGTGTTCGCGATGTTCGCCGGCTTCTACTTCTGGTGGCCCAAGCTCGTGGGCCGCCGGCTCGACGAGCGCCTCGGCAAGATCCACTTCTGGATGCTGTTCGTCGGCTTCCACACCACGTTCCTCATCCAGCACTGGCTGGGCGTCGAGGGCATGCCGCGCCGCTACGCCGACTACATGCCCAACGACGGGTTCACCTGGGAGCACCAGGTGTCGTCCGTCGGCGCGTTCCTGCTGGGCGCGTCCACGCTGCCGTTCCTGTGGAACGTCTACGTCACGTGGCGCCGCGCGCCGCGCGTGCAGGTTGACGACCCGTGGGGCTACGGCCGCTCCCTCGAGTGGGCCACCGCCTGCCCGCCGCCGCGGCACAACTTCGTGGTGCTCCCCCGGATCCGCTCGGAGTCGCCCGCGTTCGACCTGCACCACCCGCAGGTGGTGGCGATGGAGGAGCGCCCGACCGGCCAGGGGCCGCTCGACCAGGTGTACGGCGACGCCGACCGGCGCGGCCAGCAGGAGCAGGCCCGCGAGCGCCAGCGACGGACGTCGCGGACACCCGGCGAGGACTCCTCGACGATGCGGATCGTCCCGCCCGACGACGGCGGCTGACGCTCGCCACGCGTACGACGAGGCGCACGGCGAGGGGCCCCGCACCCACAGGTGCGGGGCCCCTCGTCGACTCGCGGGTCCCGGGCGGCGCGGCCGGCAGCCGTCAGGCCTGCGGCCGGACCTGCGAAGCGGCCGTCAGGCCTGCGGCGCGTCCCCGTGCTCGTGCGGCGTGCCGTTGCTCTGCGCGGCGATCGCCTGGCGCACCTCGTCCATGTCGAGGTTCTTCACCGCGTCGACCACCTGCTGCAGGGCCGGCCCCGGCAGCGCGCCGGCCTCGTTGAAGACGAGCACGCCCTCGCGGAAGGCCATGAGCGTCGGGATGGCGGTGATGCCGGCCGCGGCGGCGATCCGCTGGTGCGCCTCGGTGTCCAGCTTGGCGTGGACCACCTCGGGGTTCGACTCGGACGACTTCTCGTAGATCGGCGCGAACATCTTGCACGGGCCGCACCAGTCGGCCCAGAAGTCGACCAGCACGATGTCGTTCTCGGTGACGGTCTTCTCGAAGGTGTCGTCGGTCAGCTCCACCGTGGCCATGAGCCAGTCCTCTCGTCGGGTTCCCTTGGCACAGCGCCCCGGCGTGCCGGGGTATTCCCGGTGGCAGGTCGCCCGCAGCAACCTGTCGAGCGGACGCCCCGGCCGCATGACCCGGGCTCCGCGGGGCGGATCTGGTAGCAATGGTCCCGTGACCGACACCGCCGAGCTCCCCGACCCGCCCGACGACTGGCGCCCCGACAACCCCCGCCCGGCGGGCTGGCTGACGCCGGAGGACCTCGCCGTCGTGCGGGCGCAGCTGCCGCTGGTCTACGTGGACGCCGTGCCCGTGCGGGTGGACGAGTCCGGCGACGTGGTCGCCGTCGGCCTGCTGCTGCGGATGGGCCCGCGCGGCCTGACGCGGTCCCTGGTCTCGGGCCGCGTGCTGTACCACGAGCGCATCCGCGACGCCCTGCTGCGGCACATCGAGAAGGACCTGGGTCCCGTCGCGCTGCCGCAGGTGCCGGCCTCGCCGCAGCCCTTCACGGTGGCCGAGTACTTCCCCACGCCGGGCATCACGCCGTTCCACGACCCGCGCCAGCACGCGGTCTCGATGGCCTACGTCGTCCCGGTGGGCGGCGACTGCCGCCCGCAGCAGGACGCGCTCGACCTCGCGTGGCTCACGCCGGAGGAGGCGTGCAGCGACGTGGTGCAGGCCGAGTTCCAGGGCGGCCGCGGGGTGCTGGTCAAGCAGGCGATGGCCTGGGTGGGCCGGCTGGCCTGACCCGCCCGGGCCGCCGAGGGGCGGCCCTCGACCGGGCGCCTCAGCCCAGGCCGAGCACCGGCCAGTCGGCCAGGTCGGCGCGCATGCGCCGGTCGTGCGTGGCGACGACGACGGCCGCCGCCGTGCGCGCCAGCGCCCGGGTGAGCTCGTCGACCAGGTCGATGCTCAGGTGGTTGGTCGGCTCGTCGAGGATCAGCAGGTGCGGCGCGGCCACCAGCGTGCGGGCCAGCTCGAACCGCCGCCGCTGCCCGGCCGACAGCTCGGACAGCGGGCGGTCGAGGTCGTCCTCGGGCAGCAGGCCCAGGGCGGCCACCGGCACCACGTACGCGGGGTCGAGCTGCCCGCGCGAGAGCAGCGCCAGCGCCTCGTTGGCGGCGGCGTCGAAGCCGGTGAGCGTGGCCGGGTCGTCGAGCCCCCGGCCCACGATCGGCCCGTTCTCCTGCCCGACGACGCCGACGCGCACGCCGTCGACGGCGGTGCGCGTGCCGCGGTCCAGCGGCAGCCGGCCGGCGAGGGCCGCCAGCAGCGTGGACTTGCCGGTGCCGTTCGGCCCGACCACGAGCAGGCGGCCGGACGGCGGGACCGCGACACGGGTGCCCGGCAGGTCGAGGCGCACGGCGCCGTCGGGCGCCACGACGCGCGGGTTGCGCAGCTCGACGAGCGGCTCGGCCGGGTTCCAGCCCGGCGACATCGCCGGCAGGTCGGGGAACGCCAGCTCCTTCGGCGGCGTGGGCACCTCGACCGCCTCGGCCTCGAGCCGCTCGATGAGCCGGTCGGCGGCCTTGACGTGGATGCGGGCGCGCGTGCCGCGCCGGTGCTTCTGCGAGCCCTTGGGCGGGCGCCACGCGTCCGACAGCCCCTCGTAGGAGGCGTCGAGGCGCTCCGCGAGCAGCGCCGCGCGCTTGCGCTCGGCGCGGTAGCGCTGGCGCCAGCGGTGCAGCGCCTGGGACTTGGCGAACCGGTAGGACAGGTAGCCGGGCTGCCCGTAGAGCACGGGGCGGCCGTCCATCGACGGGTCGAGGTCGAGGATCGCCGTGGCGACGTCGTCGAGCAGCTCGCGGTCGTGGGTGACCAGCACGACGCCGCCGCGCCACGCCCGCAGCTCGGCGGTCAGGAACGCGATCGCGGCGTCGTCGAGGTGGTTGGTCGGCTCGTCGAGCAGCAGCAGGTCGCTGCGCTCGGCGAGGCGGCAGGCCAGGCGCACGCGGTAGCGCTGGCCGACGCTCAGGGTCTCCAGCGCACGGTCCGGGTCCCGCTCGGCGCCGAGGCGCGTCAGGGCTTCGTCGACGCGCCGGTCGGCGTCCCAGGCCTCGAGGTGCTCGGCGCGGGCCAGCAGGCCGGACAGCTCGCCCAGGTCGCCGGCGTCGTGGTCGAACGCCGCGGCGGCGGCCTCCAGCTCCGCGGCGACCTGCCGCACGCCGGCGAGCGTGGCCTCCACGACGTCGCCGACGGTCTGCCCCGGGGCGGGCGTGAGCTCCTGCTCGACGAGCGCGACCGTCCCCTGGCGGCGCACCTCGCCGCTGCGCGGCTGCAGGTCGCCGGCCAGGAGGTGCAGCAAGGTCGACTTGCCGGAGCCGTTCTCCCCCACCACGCCGAGGCGCACGCCGTCGGACACCCGCAGGGCGACGTGCTCGAGCACCTGCCGGCCCGGGTAGGCGAACGCGAGGTCGGAGGCGACGAGGTGCACCCCACAACCCTACGGGGCGCGTCGGGGGCCGCCGTTAGGGTGGCCGCATGACCGAGATCCTCCGCGCCGACGGGCGCACCCCCGACCAGCTGCGCCCCGTGACCATCACCCGGGGGTGGCTCGACGCCGCCGAGGGCTCCGTGCTGGTGGAGTTCGGCCGCACGCGGGTGCTGTGCGCCGCCTCGTTCACCGAGGGCGTCCCGCGCTGGAAGAAGGGCTCCGGCGAGGGCTGGGTCACCGCGGAGTACGCGATGCTGCCGCGCGCGACGTCGACGCGCTCGGACCGCGAGTCGGTCAAGGGCCGCGTGGGCGGCCGCACCCACGAGATCTCCCGGCTGATCGGCCGGTCGCTGCGCGCGGTCATCGACGTCGCGGCGCTCGGCGAGAACACCATCGTGCTCGACTGCGACGTGCTGCAGGCCGACGGCGGCACCCGCACGGCGGCCATCACCGGCGCGTACGTCGCGCTGGCCGACGCCGTCGCGTGGGGCCAGCGGCACGGGCACATCACCGGCGGCAAGCCGGTGCTCACCGACTCGGTGTCGGCCGTGAGCGTCGGCATCATCGACGGCACCCCGATGCTCGACCTGCCCTACGTCGAGGACGTGCGCGCCGAGACCGACATGAACGTCGTCGTCACCGGCTCCGGCACCTTCGTGGAGGTGCAGGGCACCGCCGAGCACGCCCCGTTCGACCGCGACGAGCTGAACGTGCTGCTGGACCTGGCGCTGGCCGGCAACGCCGAGCTCGCCCAGCTGCAGCGTGACGCGCTCGCCGCGGAGCTCGTCCGATGACCGGCGGCGGGACCACGACCGCGGGCGCCGCACTCACGGTGCCGGACGGCGCCCGCCTGGTGCTGGCCACGCACAACCGCGGCAAGCTCACGGAGCTCGTCGCCATCCTGCGCGCCCAGCCCGGCCTGGACACCCTGCCGGACGGCGCCGTCGTGACCGCCGGCGAGCTGGGCGCACCCGAGCCGGTCGAGGACGGGCTGAGCTTCGCGGAGAACGCCCTGATCAAGGCGCGCGCGCTGTGCGCCGCGAGCGGGCTGCCCGCCGTCGCCGACGACTCCGGCCTCGCGGTCGACGTCCTCGGCGGGGCGCCGGGGATCTTCTCGGCCCGCTGGTCCGGCCGCCACGGCGACGACACGGCGAACCTCGAGCTGCTGCTCGCCCAGATCTCCGCGATCCGCGCGCCCGAGCACCGGCGCGCCGCGTTCGTCTGCGCCGCCGCGCTGGTCACCCCCGACGGGCGCGAGGAGGTGTGCCTCGGCGAGATGCCCGGGTACCTGGTCGACGCCCCGCGCGGGGAGAACGGCTTCGGCTACGACCCGATCCACGTGCCCGACGAGCAGCCGGCCGACGCCGACGGCCGGCCGGGGACCCGCACCTCGGCCGAGCTGACGCCGGCGGAGAAGAACGCGATCAGCCACCGGGGCAAGGCGTTCCGCCTGCTGGCCCCGCAGGTCGCGGCCGCGCTCGAGGCCTGACGCCGCAGAGCGGAGGTTCAGGACCGCGCGGCCGCCCGGCGGCGGGCGACGGCGTCCGTCGCGCGCCAGCCCAGCATCGTCACGCCCAGGAACACCGCGGTCACCACGGCGAACGACACGGCGAACCCGCCGCCGAAGACGGGGCGGAGCAGCAGCCCGCCCACGACGGTGGCCACCCAGACCGCCACGCCCGTCGGCCAGACCTGCGCCGGGCCGCGCCAGGCGCGGGCGGCGAGCCAGCCCACGGCCAGCGCGACGAGGAAGGGCAACCCGACCACGGCGACGTGGCCGACGGACGTGGCGGAGCCGTGGTTGAGGGTGCCGACGAGGGTGAAGACGGCGACGCACACGACGTCGCAGACGACGGCGGGCCACACGGGGCGCACGGGCTGGGTCACGGGGCGATCCTCCCAGAGCTCGCGGCGGCAGCCGTCACAGCTCGTAGACGTTGCCGGTGGCCGCGACCTCGGCGGGGCCACCGTACTCGCCGCGGGCCTCGGCGAGCGCCACCCGCGGGTCCGACCACGCGGGCAGGTGGGTGAGCACGAGCCGCTTCGCCTCGGCACGGGCGGCCACCTGGCCGGCGCGGCGGCCCGTGAGGTGGATCCCCGGCTCGACGCCGTCGTCGCGGCCCTCCTCGAAGGCGGCCTCGGACAGCAGCAGGTCGACGCCGCGGGCGAGCTCGACGACGCCGTCGCACAGGTCGGTGTCGCCGGTGTACGCCAGCGTCACGGTCTCCCCCGGCCGCACCGACGACGGCCCGGCGACCCGCAGCCCGTAGGCCTCCACGGGGTGGAACACGCGGTACGGGGTGATCGTCAGCGGCCCGACCTGCACGGCCCGGCCCGCGGTCCACGTGCGGAACGCGAAGACGCCGTCCATGGTCTCGCCGGGCTCCATGCCGTACATGGCGTGGGCGCGCTCGGCGACGGCGGCCGGCCCGATCACCGGCAGATGCGGGTCGACGCCGGTGCGGTGCGAGCCGCGCGCCGGGTGGTAGCGCAGGTAGACGTACAGGCCGGACAGGTCGCTGCAGTGGTCGGGGTGCAGGTGGCTGAGGGCCACCGCGTCGACGTCCGACGGGTCGACGTGCCGCTGCAGGGCGCCGAGGCCGCCGTTGCCCAGGTCCAGCACCACGGTCCAGTCGCGCGCCTCGACCCCGGCGGCGACGAGCCCGGGCGACGCGGCGACGTCGGCGGCGGGGACCTGCACGACGTAGCAGGAGGCGGGCGAGTCGGGTCCCGGGAACGACCCGGCGACCCCGACGGTGACGAGCCTCATCGCACCGGCTCCACGACGTTGACCTCGGGGCCGAGGAAGCGGCGGGCCAGGTGCTCGAACGGCTCGGGGCTGCCCGTGGCCATGAACCGGTGCTGCGGCGGCCCGGCCTCGGGCGAGCGCTCCAGCCCGTGCGCCACCAGGTTGCGGTAGACGTCCTTGGCGGTCTCCTCCGCGCTGGACACCAGCGTGACGTCCTCGCCCATGACGTAGGAGATCGCCCCGGTCAGCAGCGGGTAGTGCGTGCAGCCCAGCACGAGGGTGTCGACGCCGGCGTCGCGGACCGGGTCGAGGTAGCGGTGCGCCACCTCCATGACCTTGGGCCCGGAGGTGATGCCCTCCTCCACCAGCGGCACGAACTCCGGGCACGCCTGGGTGGTGATCGTCAGGCCCGGGGTGACGGCGAACGCGTCGTCGTAGGCGCGCGACCCGACGGTGGCCTGGGTGCCGATGACGCCGATGCGCCCGGTGCGGGAGGTGACCACCGCCCGGCGCGCGGCCGGGCGGATGACCTCGACGACGGGGATGCCGCGGCGCACCGAGTAGCGCTCGCGGGCGTCCGGCAGGGCCACGGCGGTGGCCGAGTTGCAGGCGATGACCAGCATCTTCACGCCGTCGTCGACGAGCTGGTCCATGACGGCGAGCGCCATGGCGCGCACCGCGGCGAGCGGCTTGGGCCCGTACGGCGAGTTGGCGGTGTCCCCGATGTAGAGCAGCTCTTCGTGGGGCAGCTGGTCGAGGATCGAGCGCGCGACGGTCAGCCCACCGACGCCGCTGTCGAAGATCCCGATGGGCGCGTCGTTCACGATCGGCAAGCCTAGCCCTGACGGTCTGTCAGGAACGGGTGTCGTGGTGAGCGCCACGGTGTCGCCGACCACAGCCGCCGCGGGCGCCCGGTGCCCGCTCAGCGCTGGTCGTCGCCGCTGCGCCGCCGCGCCCGCAGGTCGTCGAGCATCGCCTCGACGAGCGACTCCTGCGCGAAGCCGGCGGCGACGAAGACGCCGCCCCAGTACCGGCGCGTGTCGGCGTCGAGGCCCCGCACCGGGTCGTCGTCGACGGCGTCGGCGACCACGAGGTCGTGCATCTGCTCGACGTCCTCGTCGGTGTCGAGCCCGAGCCGCTGGGCGATGACGAGCCGCATGTCGGTGAGCGCCGCGGCGACGTCGCGCGCCTCGTCCCGGCCCACGGCCACCACCCCGTCGTCGCCGGCGTCGTCCGCGTCGTCCCCGAGGCGGCCGGCGGCGCCGGGCGCGTCGTCGGCCCACGCGGGCCACTCCTCGTCGCGCTCGGTGTCGACGAGGTCGGCGAACGTCTGCAGCGCCCGGACCTTCGCCGCGGCGAGGTCGGTCTGCGTGAGGTGGCGAAACTCGGCGGACACCTCGGCGTCGTCCCGGCTCGCGTCGGGCAGCAAGCGCAGCGCGGCCGGGTCCTCCGGCTCGCGCGCCGTGCCGGTGGACTGCGTCGTCGCGGACAGCGCGCCGAGCGGGTCGTCCTCGCCCTCGGGCAGGCCGGCCTGGTCGCGCAGCAGCGCGGCCACCTCGCGGGCGACCTCGGCGAGGACCGTCCGCTCGGCCTCCTCCCAGTGCGCCTCGTAGCCGTCGGGGGTCGCGCGGAACGGGGTCACGCGCCCGCCCCCTCGACCGCGCCGTCGGGGCCGCCCGCGCCGCCCTGGCCGGAGCGCTGCATCGTGGCCCACAGGCCGTAGGAGTGCATGGCCTGCACGTCCACCTCCATCCGCTCGCGCGGACCGGTCGACACGACCGCCCGCCCCTCCCGGTGCACCTGCAGCATGAGCTGGCGCGCCTTCGCCGGCGGGTAGCCGAAGTACTCCTCGAAGACGTACGTCACGTACGTCATCAGGTTCACCGGGTCGTTCCAGACGATCGTCACCCAGGGGTCGGCGATGCCGGCCGCGGGCTCGGTGGTCGTCTCCTCGGCGGTCTCGGGTCGGGCCGTCGTCACGCTCACCCCCTCAGGCTACGCGGACGGCGCGCGCCCGCCGGAGGGGCCGGACCCCGGTGCCCGAGGGCCTACCGCCGGGTCGTCCCCCGGGCGGCGGCGCGCCCCGACCGGCCAGGACGCTCGGCCCGGCCTAACGTTGCCCCCGAACCGACCAGGGAGTACCGATGACCGACCTCGCCCGGGAGACCGCACCGCAGGCCGCGGCCGCGCCGCCCGCACCGCGCCCGTCGACGGCGCTGCTGACCGACAAGTACGAGCTGACGATGCTGCAGGCGGCGCTCGCCGACGGCACCGCCGACCGGCGCTGCGTGTTCGAGGTGTTCACCCGCCGCCTGCCCACGGGCCGGCGGTACGGGGTGCTCGCCGGCACCGGCCGCGTCCTGGAGGCGCTCGAGCACTTCCGGTTCGAGGACGCCGAGCTGGCCTTCCTCGACGTGGCGGGCGTGGTCGACGACCGGACCCTGGAGTTCTTGCGCGACTACCGGTTCACCGGCACCGTCACGGGCTACGCCGAGGGCGAGACGTTCTTCCCCGGCTCCCCGCTGCTGCAGGTGGAGGGCTCGTTCGCCGAGGCGGTGCTGCTCGAGACGCTCGTGCTGTCGATCCTCAACTACGACTCGGCGGTGGCCTCGGCCGCCTCGCGCATGACGAGCGCGGCCGTCGACCGGCCGTGCCTGGAGATGGGCGCCCGCCGCGCGCACGAGCAGGCCGCGGTCGCGGCGGCGCGCGCCGCCGTCGTCGCCGGCTTCGCCGGCACCTCCAACCTCGAGGCCGGCCTGCGCTACGGCCTGCCGACCATCGGCACCGCCGCGCACGCGTTCACGCTGCTGCACGACGACGAGGTCGCGGCGTTCCGCGCCCAGGTCGCGTCGCTCGGCACCGGCACCACCCTGCTGGTGGACACCTACGACATCCGCCGCGGCGTCGAGAACGCCGTCGCGGTGGCCGGCCCCGGCCTGGGAGCCGTGCGGCTCGACTCGGGCGACCTCGGCGTGCTGGCCGTCGAGGTGCGCCGCCAGCTCGACGAGCTCGGCGCCAAGGACACGCGGATCACCGTGACCTCCGACCTCGACGAGTACGCGATCGCGTCGCTCGCCGCCGTGCCGGTGGACTCCTACGGCGTCGGCACGTCGCTGGTCACCGGCTCGGGCGCGCCGACCTGCGGCATGGTCTACAAGCTCGTGGCGCGCGAGGACTCCTCCGGCACGCTGCGGCCGGTGGCCAAGGCCTCGACGAACAAGACGAGCCAGGGCGGGCGCAAGGGCGCCGCCCGCCGCCTCGACCCCGACGGCCGCGCCGTCGAGGAGGTGCTGGTCACCGGCCCGGACGAGGCCGTGGCGGGCTGGTCCCCCGACGCCGCGGACCTGCGCCCGCTGCTGGTGCCGCTCGTGGTCGACGGCGAGGTGGACACCCGGTTCGTCGGCGCCGACGGCGTGCGGCGGGCGGCCGAGACGCACCGGCGCTCCCGCGCGGAGCTGCCGCGCGGCGCCCGCCGGCTCTCCGCCGGCGACCCCGCGCTCCCGACGGTGCAGCTGGACCTCGCCTGACGGGCCGCCCGCCGCGCCCCGGGGCGCGGCGGGCGGTCGTCGGCCGGTCCGCCGGCGCGGCCTACTTCGCGCCGACGAACCAGCCCCGCACCATCTGGACCCGCGCCTCGAGCTGGTCCGCCGTGGCCAGCGGCACCTCCGGCCCGCCGCAGCGGCGGCGCAGCTCGTTGTGCACCGACCCGTGCGGGCGGCTGCTCTTGCGCGCCCACGCCGACACGAGCTTGGCGAGCTCCTTGCGCAGCGCGGCGGCGCGGCGGTGCTCCAGCTCCGCCTCCGCCTCGGTCATCTCGCGCGCCGGCGCCGTGCCGCGGCCGCGCAGGTGCTCGGCCTGCCGCTGGCGCAGCAGCGTGGCCACCTGCTCCGGCTCGAGCAGCCCCGGCAGGCCGAGGAAGTCGAGCTCCTCGGCCGACCCGACGTCGCCGCCCGTGCCGAACTGGCCGCCGTCGAACAGCACGCCCTCGAACGAGGCCTGCGCCTCGAGGGCCTCGAACGAGCCCAGGAGGTCGCCGGAGGCCTTCTCCTCGCGGTTGGCCGCCGCGAGCAGCGCCGCCTCGGGGTCGTAGTCGACGCCCTCCTCCTCGGCCGTCCTGGGCCGGTCGAGCGCGTGGTCGCGCTCCATCTCCATGCCGCCGGCGAGCTCGAGCAGCGGCGCGACGGACGGCAGGAACACCGACGCGGTCTCGCCGCGCTTGCGGGCGCGCACGAACCGGCCGATCGCCTGGGCGAAGAACAGCGGCGTGGAGGCGCTGGTGGCGTAGACGCCCACGGCCAGGCGCGGCACGTCCACGCCCTCGGACACCATGCGCACCGCGACCATCCAGCGGTCCGTGCTCCTGGTGAACTCCTCGATCCGGGCGTTGGCCCCGTCGTCGTCGCTGAGCACCACGGTGGGGCTGACGCCGGTGATGCGGGCCAGGTGCCCGGCGTAGGCGCGCGCGTCGGTCTGGTCGGTCGCGATGACCAGGCCGCCGGCGTCGGGCACGCTGCGCCGCACCTCGGTGAGGCGCTTGTCCGCGGCGGCCAGCACCGACGGGATCCACTCGCCGTTCGGGTCCAGCGCCGTGCGCCAGGCCTGGGCGGTCATGTCCTTGGTCATGGCCTCGCCGAGGCGGGCGCTGATCTCGTCGCCCGCCTTGGTGCGCCAGCGCATGCTGCCGGAGTAGGTCATGAACAGCACCGGCCGCACGACGTGGTCGCGCAGCGCGTCGCCGTAGCCGTAGGTGTAGTCGGCCTTGGAGCGGCGCACGCCGTCGCGGTCGGCCTCGTACGTGACGAACGGGATCGGGCTGGTGTCCGAGCGGAACGGCGTGCCGGTGAGCGACAGCCGGCGGGTGGCCTCCTCGAACGCCTCGCGCACCGCCTCGCCCCAGCTCAGCGCGTCGCCGCCGTGGTGCACCTCGTCGAGGATCACCAAGGTGCGCGCCGCGGTGGTGCGCGCCCGGTGCAGCGCCGGGTTGGCGGCCACCTGCGCGTACGTCAGCGCGACGCCGTCGTAGTGGGAGCCGTGCCGGCCCTGGCTGTTCTTGAACTGCGGGTCGATGTGGATGCCCACGCGCGCGGCGGCGTCGGCCCACTGGTGCTTGAGGTGCTCGGTGGGCGCGACGACGGTGACCCGCCGCACCACCCCCTGCTCCAGCAGCTCGGTGGCCACGCGCAGCGCGAACGTCGTCTTGCCGGCGCCCGGGGTGGCCACGGCGAGGAAGTCGCGCGGCGCGCGGGCGCGGTACAGCTCGAGCGCCTCGGCCTGCCAGGCGCGCAGGTTCGACGCCGTGCCCCACGGGGCGCGGCGCGGGAACGCCGGGCTCAGCTGGGAGGCGGCGGCCGACGACGGCGTCTGCGGCACCGGACGGGCGGCGCCCGTCGTCGTGCTCGCGGCGGTGCTCGCGGCGGTGCTCGCGGCGGCCGGGCGCGACTCGCGGGCGTCCTCCGGCGTGGCGGCGGAGGCGAAGAGGTCGAAGGCGGACTCGGGCTCGGGCAGCGGCTCGGCGCTCACTTGCCCTGGTCGCCCTCGCCGTCCTGCGGGTCGCGGAGACCGTCGTAGATCTCCTTGCAGATCGGGCACACCGGGAACTTCTGCGGGTCGCGGCCCGGGACCCAGACCTTGCCGCACAGCGCGATGACGGGCTTGCCCGTCATCGCCGACTCCATGATCTTCTCCTTGCGCACGTAGTGCGCGAAGCGCTCGTGGTCGCCGGGCTCGACCTCCTGGCGGGTCTCCTCGCGCTCGAGCAGGCTCGTGCCGGCGCCGGGGCCCGTCGGGTCGTCCGTGGACGGCTGCGCGGACGGGGCCGAGAGGGGATCACTCATGCCCCGAAGTCTACGGCCCGTGCCCGACACGCCCGGTGTGCCCGCCCTGCCCGCGGGTCCGGCGCCGGCGCGTCAGAGGCCCTGCCAGGCGGGCTTGGAGGCGTAGGTCTGGCGGTAGTAGTCGGCCAGCTGCAGGCGGCTGGCGGCGGCGTCGTCGACCAGCACGGTGACGTGCGGGTGCAGCTGCAGCACGCTGCCGGGCCACATCGCCGAGACGGCGCCCTCCACGACGCGGTGCACGGCCTCGGCCTTGCCCCGGCCGGTGGCCAGCAGCACCAGGTGGCGCGCCTCCATGATCGTGCCCAGCCCCTGGGTCAGGCAGTGGTGCGGCACCGCCTCGACGTCGCCGTCGAAGAACCGGGCGTTGTCCTCGCGGGTCTGGCGCGTCAGGGTCTTGATCCGGGTGCGCGAGGCCAGCGAGGAGCCGGGCTCGTTGAACGCGACGTGCCCGTCGGTGCCCACGCCCAGCAGCTGCAGGTCCACCCCGCCGGCGTCCCGGATCGCGGCCTCGTAGGCCGCGCAGGCGCCCTCGAGGTCGGCGGCGAGCCCGTCGGGGCCCTGCACCCGCTCGGCGGGCCAGCCCACCCGCGCGGCGATCTCCCGCTCGATGACGTTGCGGTAGCGCTCGGGGTGCTCGGCCGGCAGGCCCACGTACTCGTCGAGCATGAACCCGCGGGCCCGGGCGAAGCTCAGGCCGGCCTCGGCGTGCCGGCGGGCCAGCTCGTCGTAGACGGCCAGCGGGCTGGACCCGGTGGCCAGCCCCAGCACGGCGTCCGACCGGCGGCGCAGCAGCGCCTCGATCGCGTCCGCGGCCAGCACCGCCAGCTCGGCGGCGGGGGCGATGATCACTTCCATCCGGGGACTCCTCCTGGAGGTCGGCCGCCCGCTCGACGGGGCGGCGGGGGGCGGGGCTACGGGGCTACGGGGGCTACGGGGTGACAGGGGCTACGGGGCGCGCGGGGGCGCCGCGGCCGAGGACGGCGGCGCCGACCGCCGCCACGGGCACGTGGTCGGGGGCGAGCCGCACCCGCCCGGCCAGCCCGAGCGAGCGCAGGAACGGCGAGGCGGCGGCCTGCGCGTCGAGGGCGCGGCGCACGGCGTCGAGCAGGGGGGCGCCGAGCTGGGCCACGCCCCCGCCGAGCACCACGTGCCGCACGTCGACGGACAGCGCCAGCACCCGCACCGCGCCGGCCACCGCCGCCGCGTAGCGGTCCCGGGCGGCGGCCGCGGCGGCGTCGCCGGCGGCCGCGGCCTCGAACAGCTCGACCGGCGCGGGGCGACCGCCGCGCGCGGGCCACAGGGCCGCGACCGCGCTGCCGGACGCGTACAGCTCGAGGCAGCCGCGCTGCCCGCACGCGCACAGCGGGCCCTGCGGGTCCACCGGCACGTGCCCGATCTCCCCCGCCGCGCCCGCGGCGCCGCGCCGCACCCGCCCGTCGAGCACCAGCCCGGCGGCGAGCCCCGTCCCGAGCGACAGGTAGGCCAGGTCCACCGGGCGCCCGTCGTCGGGGACGAGGTGGGCCGCCCCGACGGCGGCCACGGTGAGGTCGTTCTCCACGACGACGCCGGTGCCGAGCGCGTCGGCCAGCCGGTCGGCGAGCGCCACCGGCTCCTCCCCCAGCCCGAGGTTCACGGCGTGGTGCACCGTGCCGGCGCCGGGGTCGACGATGCCGGGCACCCCGACGCCGACGCCCGCCAGGGGCCCGAGGGCGCCGGCGCCGTCGGCGCGGGCGACGACGTCGCGCACCGCCCGCACCGCCCCGGCGACGACGCCCTCCGGCCCGGGCGTGCTGGGCACCCGCGCCTGCGCCAGGACGTCGCCGGCCGGGCTCAGCAGGGCGGCGAGCGTCTTGGTGCCGCCGATGTCGAGGCCGACGGCCGGCCCGGCGGGACGGCCGTCGCCCGCGGGCGCGGAGGCGGCGGGCACGGAGGCGGCGGGCACGGAGGCGGCGGGCCCGGACGCGGCGGGCACGGACGCGGGGGCCGCGGCGGGCGCGGCGTCGGCGAGGTCGCGCACGTCAGCCCTTGACCGCGCCGGCGACGAGGCCGCCGGTCATCCTGCCCTGCACCAGGAGGAAGAACACGATCACGGGGATCGCCACGAGGATGGACCCGGCCATGAGGGCACCGTAGTCGGTCGCCTTGGTGGCCTGCTGGAACGTCCGCAGCCACACGGGCAGCGTCATGGACTCGGGGCGGGACATGATCACCAGGGCGAGCACGAACTCGTTCCACGCCTGGATGAACGCGAACACGCCGGTGGCCACCAGGCCGGGCGCCAGCAGCGGGAAGGTGACCTTCCAGAACGCCCGCGACCGCGAGCAGCCGTCGATCATCGCCGCCTCCTCGAGCTCGGCGGGCACCGAGGCGACGAAGCCGCGCAGCGTCCAGATGGTGAAGGGCAGCACCGCGGCCACGTACAGCACCGTCAGGCCCGCGATCGTGTTGAGCAGCTGCCAGCCGTCGATCATCCGGAAGTAGGTCAGCAGCATGGCCTCGCCGGGGATCATCTGGACGACCAGCACCGCCACGAGGAACGACCGGCGGCCGCGGAAGCGGAACCGGGCCAGGGCGACCGAGGCGAGGAACGCCACCACCACGGCGATGACGAGCGTGAGGAAGGTGACGACCAGGGAGTTCTGCAGGGCCGGCACGAACTGCGCCCGGTCCTCGGCGAAGATCACCGTCTCGTAGTTGCGCAGCGTGAAGTCGGCGCCCGGGAAGAACGTGGGCTCGGTCGCGCGGATCTTGCTCGTCGGCAGGAACGACGACTGCAGCATCCAGTAGACGGGGAACACCGAGCAGACGAAGACCACGACGGCGAGGACCGCGAGGACGACCTCGGTCGCGCGCCGGCGCGGCGAGCCCGTGCGGCGGCGGACGGCGGCGACGGGGCCCGGCACGGGCACGGGGGCGGGCGAGGTGGTGACGACGGTCATCAGTCCTCCTCCTTGAGCGTCTGGCGCACGTAGCCGAACGACAGCACGAGCATGAGCACGACCATGACGACGGCGGCCGCGGCGGACATGCCGTAGTCGCCGGAGGCCGTGCCGACCTGGTAGATCCACACGCCGAGGGTCGAGGTCTTCTCGTACAGGCCGCCGATGCCCTGCAGGGCGTAGACCTGCGCGAAGATCCGCAGGTCCCAGATCACCGACAGCACCGTGAGCACGATGACGATCTGGCGCACGTACGGCAGCTGGACCAGGAAGAAGCGGCTGCGGGCGTTCGCTCCGTCGAGCTGGGCGGCCTCGAGCACCTCGCCCGGCACCTGGGTGAGGCCGGCGTACATGGTGAAGGCGATGAACGGCACGCCCATCCACACCACGATGAGGCCGAGCACCAGGAAGAACGACAGCGGGTCGATGAGCCACGAGTGCCCCCGCCAGCTGGTGCCCGTGAGCTGCGTCAGCAGGTGGTTGACCACGCCGTACTGCGAGTCGAACATCCAGCCCCAGACCATGACGGAGGTCAGGGCGGGGATGGCCCAGGCGAGCAGCAGGCCGACGGACACGAGGGTCCGCCAGCCGGTGCGCAGCCGCATCATCAGCAGCGCGAGCAGGGTGCCGAGCACCATGGTCGTGGCGACGGCGGCGACCATGAAGGCGAGGCTGCGCAGCAGCACGGCGTAGAACTCGCCGTCGGCCAGCAGCGTGCGGTAGTTCTCCACGCCGGCCCAGGTGGGCGGCTGGCCGAAGGCCTGCTCCCGCCCGAAGTGCTGGAACGACGTGATGACGAGGTTGACGAGGGGCCAGCCCACGAGGACGAGCAGGATGGCGAGCGCGGGGGCCAGCAGCGCGTACGGGAACGGCGAGGATCTCCTCGCGCGCTGCGACGGCCCGGCGCCGGCCAGCGGCGTGGCGGCCGGGGCGGCAGGGGCGGTGACGGTCACGGGGGTCTCCGAGGGCGGCGGCGGGACGGCGGACGGGGGCCGGCGGGGGCCGGCGGGGGCCGGCGGGGGTGGCACCGCGGCGCCACCCCCGCACGGGGTCAGCCGTTGAGCGTGGCCTCGATCTCGGCGTCGAGGGCCGCGGCGACGGCGGCCGGGTCCTCGCCCTGGGCGAGCTTGACGAACGAGTCCTCGAGGATGCCGGAGGCCTCGACGTCGGCCCACTTCGGCGACGCGGGGGTCAGCTTCGCCGCCGCGGCGGCGGCCGCGGACGCCTGGCTGAACGCGTCGTCCGGCAGGAACTTCGCCTGCGAGACCTTGGCCGGGACCAGGCCGTTGTTGGCGAGGATCTCCTGGTAGCCGTCGGACAGCATGATCTGGAGCGCCTCGTAGGCCAGGTCCTGCTGCTCGGACCGGGCCGGGATGGCGACGTTCGAGCCGCCGGCGAGCACCGGGGCGTACGAGCCGGCGTCCTGGCCCGGGATGGCGAAGGCCGACAGCTTGTCCTCCGCGCCGAGGGTGGACAGGCAGCCGGGCGCCTCGGCGTCCTCCGCCGCGGCGATGGACCAGCGCACCCAGCTCGGCGCGGCGAGGTAGGCGATCTCGCCGGCGCAGAACGGCACCTGCGGGTCGGTCTCGTCGGAGTCGGCCGGGGCGAGGTTCGCGGTGGTCATGACCTTCTGCAGCTGCGTGAGGCCCTCGAGCGCCGCGGGCTCGGAGAAGCCGCCGGACCAGCTGCCGTCGGACTCCTGCGTGGCGATCTCGCCGCCGTTGGCCCACACGAAGGCCATGCCGTTGCGCCAGTCCTTGCCGGGCGTCCACAGGCCCGAGACCGTGTCGCTGGCCAGGCTCTCGATGTTGGCCAGGTACTCGTCCCACGTCGTGGGCACCGGGGTGTCCCCGGTGACGTCGGTGGAGTACACGACCACGCGGGCGCCGGAGTAGTACGGGGCGGCGTAGAACTTGTCCTCGTACGACCCCGACTCGACGAAGCCGGGCAGCAGGTCGTCGCCGCCGAGCTCCTCGTACCGGTCCGTGAGGTCGACGAACGCGCCGGCCGAGGTGAAGGCGGCGGCCTGGGTGTTGCCGATCTCGACGAGGTCGGGGCTGTCCGAGCCGGACAGCGCGGTCGTGTACTTGTCGACCAGCCCCTCCCAGGCCTGCTCCTCGATGGTCAGGGTGCTGCCCGGGTTCTCCTCCTCGAACGTCGTCTTGAGGTAGTCGCGGGCCTCCTGCGGGGTGTCGGTGCCGACGAGCCAGACACGCAGGTCGCCGGAACCGCCGCCGGCGGTGGCGCCGGAGGCGTCGTCGGACGTGCCGCCCGAGCCGGGGCTGCTGCACGCCGTGAGGGCGAGGGCCAGGGTGATCGTCGACGCCACCGTGGTGGCGGCGACCCGGTTCTTCTTCACTGGGGTGGTTCCTCTCGCTGAGAGCGGTGGCGGGCGTCGTCGTCGACCCCGCCGGGTGGGGTGGCGGTGCATCTCAGGGGTGGTGCGCCGGTCCCGGTGGGGTGGCGCCGGGTCCGGTGGGACGGAGGAGCTCGAGGTGGTGCTGGTGGTGCGGGTGGTGCTGGTGGTGGTCGCAGGGGGTGCGGCGGGCCGGGGCCCGTCAGGACACCCCCAGCTGCGCGGCGAGGACGAGCACGGCGGCGCCCGCGAGCACCACGTCCTCGTCCAACGTCGCCATGCGCACCGGCAGGTGCGCGCTCACCGCGCGCATCGTCCGGTCGCGCAGGGTCTGGGTGGTCGCCTCGCGCAGGGCGCCGTCGAGCAGGTCCGCCGGACCGCTGAGCAGCACCTCGCCGAGGTTGAGCGCGCTGACGACGGGCGCGAGCGCCGTGCCGAGCACGCGCCCGACGCCGGCCAGGACGTCGTCGGCGGCGTCGGCGTCGAGCCCCGCGACGGCCCGGCGCAGCGCCGGCACCGCGAGCAGGGTCTCGAGGCAGCCGCGCCGGCCGCACGCGCAGGGCGCGCCGTCGTCGACGACGGTCACGTGCCCCAGCTCGCCGGCCGCGTTGCCGGCGCCGTGCACGCGGGCGCCGTCGAGGATGATGCCGGCGCCGACGCCCTGCCCGACCGTGAGCACGAGCATCGCGTCGTCGGCGCCGCCGTAGGTGTACTCCCCCAGCGCGGCGGTGTCGGCGTCGTTGGCCACGTGCACCGGCAGCCCGAGGCGCTCGGTGAGGATCGCGGCGAGCGGCAGGTCGGCCCAGCGGCGGTTGGGCGCCTCGACGACGCGGCCGGCGGGGTCGACGACGCCCGGGGAGCCGAGGCCGACGCCGATCACCGGGCGGGTCGCGTCGCCCAGCAGCAGGCGCGCGAAGTCGGCCACCAGGTCCACGAGGTCGTCGCCCGTGCGGCCGGCGACGTCGAGCGTGCGGCGCTCGACCGCGTCCGCGGTGAGCGTGAGGACGGCGCCCCGCACGACGGCCTCGTCCGACAGGTCGAGGGCGACGACCTGGAACTCCTCGGTGCGCATCCCGACGAGCATCGCGGGCTTGCCGACGCCGCCCTTGCGGACGCCGAGCTCCTCGACGAGCCCCTCGGTCAGCAGCGCGGCGACGAGGTCGGAGACCGTCACCCGGGTCAGGCCGGTGGCGCGGGCGAGGTCGGCGCGCGACGTCGGGCCGGCGTGAAACAGGTGCTGGAGCACCATCGACCGGTTGTGCGCGCGGGTGTGCTCGGGCAGCACCTTGGACCGCGCCCGCAGGCCGAGCCCCAGGGCCCGGCGGCTCACACCGGTCGTCGCCGTCATGTTTGTTAGTAAAGCGTCCTAACAGTCCGGCGTCGAGACCCGGTGTGACACAGTTCACCGAACCGTTACGTGCGGATGCTGGGTATGACGGCCGGGATGCCGCCCCGGTCACGGTCCCGGCACGGTCCGGTCACGATCGGGCGCCGCATCGCGCGGAGGCCTGCGGACGGGGCCAGGGCCGCCGCTAGCGTGACGCGCATGGCCCGCCGTGCCCGCCGCCCCGTTCTCGCCCTCCTCGCGGGTGCCGCCCTGGCGCTCGGCCTCGCGGGCTGCACCGGGTCGCCGGGCGACGCCGACAGCTCCTCGGTGGAGCGCGGCGCGGGCGGTGCCGCCGAGCCGGCGCCGGGTGGTGACGCGGCGCCGGAGGGCGGCGCCGCCGACGAGGGCGGCGGGACCGGCATGGCCGGCGCGGGCGAGACCGCCGAGGACCGCGAGGTCGTCACGCGCGGCACGGCCACCGTCGTCGCCGACGACCCGGTGGCCGCGGCCCAGGACCTCGCGCGGATGGTCGAGGAGGCCGGCGGCCGCGTCGAGCAGCGCGACGAGCAGCGCGCCGCCGACGGCGAGCCCGCGAGCGCCCGGCTCACCGTGCGCGTCCCCGCCGACCGGGTGACGAGCACGGTCGAGGCCCTCGGCACCCTCGGCGAGGTGGCCGACGTGAGCATCAGCAGGGAGGACGTCACCGCGGCCGGGCGCGACCTGGACGCGCGGATCACCGCGCTGGAGACGTCGACGACCCGCCTGCGCGAGCTCATGGGCTCCGCCGCCGACACCGCCGACCTGCTCGCCGTCGAGCAGGAGCTGGCCGACCGGCAGGCGGACCTCGACGCGCTGCGGGCGCAGCGCGACGCGCTGAGCGACCAGGTGGCGATGTCCACGCTCGAGGTGTGGCTGACCGGCGCGGACGCCGCGCCCGCCGCCACGCGCGCCGGCTTCACGGGCGGGCTGGCGGCGGGCTGGGCGGCCCTCGTGGTGACGGCGCGCACCGTCCTGGTGGTGCTCGGCGCGGTGCTGCCGTGGCTCGCCGTCGCGGGCGTGCTGACGCTCGCCGGGCGCGGCGTCGCGCGTGCGGTGCGCGCCCGGCGCGGCGCGCCGGACGAGCCCGCCGTCAGCCCGTGATCGCGAGGGCGTCGATCTCCACGAGCATCTCCTCGCGCGGCAGCCCCACGAACACCGTGGTGCGGCTGGGCAGCACGCCGGACGGGCAGTGCTCCTGGACGAACGCCCCGTAGGCCTCGTTCATCACCGGGAAGTCCTCGCGCCGGGTGAGGTAGACCCGCAGCATCACGACGTCGTCGAAGCTCGCGCCGGCCGCCTCCACGATCGCGCGGACGTTCTCCAGCGTGCGCGTGGTCTGCGCCGCCACGTCGCCGGGGTGCAGGTACTCGCCCGACGCCGGGTCCTGCGGCCCCTGGCCGCTCACCTGGACGAATGGCCCCTTGCGCACGCCCTGGTGGAACGTGTGGGCGGGGGCGGGCGCCCCGGTGGTGCGGACGGCGGTCTTGGTCATGCTGCTCCTCACAGGTCGATCGGGTACAGGTCGACGACGACGTCCCCGCGGGTGACCGCGGCGACGCGCCACTTGTCGAGGGTGGTGCACGGGTGCGAGACGCCCAGGCCGACGACGTCGCCCGGCGCGGGCACCGCGCCCGCGCCGCCGTCGCCGAGGCCCGCGGCGCCGTCGCCGGCCAGCGCCACGAACGCGTGCTGGTCGTTGAGCGCGGTGACGCGGGCGCCGGGCAGCGGCCGCGGCTCGCCGAGCCGCCCGTCCGGCCCCGGCGTGCGCACCCACAGCGGCAGCGGCAGGTCGATGTCGAACGAGACGTCCCGGCGCCCCACGCCCAGCAGCACGAGGCCGGGCTCGGGCGCGGAGAGCACCTGCCCCCACACGGTGATCGCCGGGCGCAGCGGCGCCGCGCCCGGGATGCGCGACCACGGGTCGGTCACGGCGTAGTGCCCGTGGTCGTGGGTGACGTAGGCGCCTGAGCGCACGACGACGCGCGTCGCGTCGGGCGCCCCCGCGGGCCGCGGCCGGAGCCGGTCGAGGACGACGTCGAGGAACGCCGAGCCGCCCGCCGAGAGCACGAGCGGCTCGCCGGTGCCCGCGAGGCCCTCGGCCCGCAGCCGCTCGCCGGCGGCGGCGAGCGCGTCGCACCAGGCGGCCACCGCGGCGAGGCCG
Source organism: Puerhibacterium sp. TATVAM-FAB25 (assembly GCF_046535855.1). Classification (NCBI taxonomy): domain Bacteria; kingdom Bacillati; phylum Actinomycetota; class Actinomycetes; order Micrococcales; family Promicromonosporaceae; genus Puerhibacterium; species Puerhibacterium sp. TATVAM-FAB25. The sequence goes on from NZ_JAXUAK010000003.1 coordinate 90,545, forward strand.
GCCGCGTCAGCGTGCGCGGCGGCCGGGCCCTCGTAGCCGGCGACGCCGAGCACGCGCAGCCCCGCGTCGCGCGCGGTCCGCGCGAGCGCGACGACGTCGCCGACGTCCCGCAGCCCGGTGCGCCCGCCGCGCAGCCCCACCTCGACGAGCACGCCGAGCCGCCCGACGACGTCGGGACCGGCGCCCGCGAACGCGTCGGCGAGCACGGCGACCCCGCGCGGGGAGTCCACCTCCAGCCACACCTCGACGAACCCGTCGACGGCGAGCGCGCCGCGCAGCCAGGCGGCGTCGCGCGCGTCCGGCAGCTCGTTGGCCAGCAGCGCGCGGCGCACGCCCCAGTCGCGCAGCGTGCGCAGCTGGGCGGGCGTCGCGACGGTGGCGCCCCAGGCGCCGGCCGCGGCCTGCCGCTCCCACAGGGGGCGGGCCATGTGCGTCTTGACGTGCGGGGCGTGCTCGACCCCGCCGGCGGCGAGGACCTTGGCGGCCGCGGCGACGTTGTGCTCCAGCGCGGCGTCCTCGAGCGTGAGCAGCGGCCACGAGAACAGCCCGCCGTCGACGCGCTCGCCTGCGCCCGGCCGCGCCTCGGCGGCCGCGGCGAGCCGCTCGCGCAGCACGGCCACCGGCACGTCGGCGTCGAGCCGCAGGCCCTTGGTGCGCGGGCCGGCGGTCTCCTGGGTCATGCGTGCTCCCTCGGGGTAGGTGCGGAGGTACGGGCCTGATCGTGGCCCGCGGGGCGGCCCGAGGTCAGGGCGACGGCGCCGGCGGTGCGGGGCGAGGCCCCCGGCGGCGCGGGCCGCAGCGCGCGGCCCGGCGTCGCGCCGGTGAGCGCACCGCCGGCGAGCACGGGCACGCCGCCCACCAGCACGTCGTCGACGCCCGACGCCGGGCGCCGCGGCCGGGCGTACGTGGCGTGGTCCTGCACCGCGTCGGGGTCGAGCAGCACGACGTCGGCCACCGCGCCGGCCCCGAGCGCGCCGCGGCCCGCCAGGCGGAAGCGCCGCGCGGCCCGGGCGGACAGGTGCTCGACGGCGTCGGCCCAGGTCCAGTCGCGCGTCTTGAGCACCCGCTCGGCGACGAACGCGGCGAAGGCGCCCCAGCCGCGCGGGTGGGGCGCTCCCCCACCGCCGGCCTCCGGCGCGGCGTCGGCGCCGAACGGCGCGTAGATCGCGTCCGAGCCGGCCAGGTGCGCCGGGTGCAGCGCGAGGGTACGCACCGCGGCCTCGCTGTTGGTGGGCGGCTGGGCGAACACGCACGACGCCCGCAGCCGGGAGGCCACCAGCAGCCGCAGCGCCGCCTCGGCCGGCGCGACGCCGAGCCGGGCGGCGACCTCGGGCAGGGCGAGCCCCTCGGCCCAGCGCACCGGCCGGCCGGAGGCCGGGTCGCGACCGGGCACCCAGGCCATGGTGGTGCGCGGCCACAGGTCGTCGAGGCCGGCGAGGTGCTCGCGCAGGCGGGTGGCGTCCCCGTCCGCGGGGGCGCCGCGCCGGTCGTCGAGCGCGGCGCGCAGCACCGCCAGCGTGGCGTCGGCGTCGGCGAGCGGCAGCCACGTGGGCAGGGCGACCATGGCGAGGATCGAGCAGCCCCGCAGGTACGGGTAGGAGTCGAAGGTGACGTCGAGACCGGTGACGGCGGCGTCGTCGACCAGGGCGCCGAGCACGTCCGCCGGCCCGTGCAGGTGCGACACGTGCGTGGCGACGCCGCTCGCCCGGGCGACGCGCTCGAGCTCGGCGAACGCCCGCGGGGCCGCGGCCTCGTAGCCGCGCATGTGCGACACGTGCGGCAGCCCGCGGCGCGCCACGGCGCGGCACAGCGCCACCAGCTCGGCCTCGTCGGCCCACGCGGCCGGCACGTACTCCAGGCCGGTGGACAGGCCCACCGCGCCGTCGTCGAGCGCCTGCTCCAGCACGGCCACCATCCGGGCCACCTCGTCGTCGGTGGCGGGCCGCTGCGCGGTCCCGGTGACCAGGCGGCGCAGCGTGCCGTGCGGCACCAGCGCGGCGACGTTGACCGGCGTCGTGCCGTCGTAGGTCGCCAGCAGCTCGGCCACGCTGCCGCCGCGGAAGAACGGGTGCGCGCCGTCGATCGCGGCGAAGTACTCGGCGGCCCACGCGGCCGTCGCCTCGTCCGAGGGCGCGGGCCCGACGCCGTCCTGCCCCACGACGACGCTGGTGACGCCCTGGCGCAGCAGGGCCAGCTGCACCTCGGGGTCGAACACCGCCGCCACGGCGTGGGTGTGCGCGTCGACGAAGCCGGGCAGGGCGAGGCGCTCGTCCGCCTCGAGCACGGCCACGCCCGCGGGCAGCGGCCGCCCGGACGGCACGACGGCGGCGACGCGGCCGGCCGTCACGTGCAGGTCCTGCGGCCCGGTCGCGCCGCCGGTGGCCTGCGGCAGCAGCGCGCCGCGCACCACGAGGTCCGTCACCGGCTCAGCCCTCCCTCGGTCCCGGCGGCCGCGGCGGCGAGCTCCCGCCGCCACGCGTCGACCGACGCCGCGCGCCCGCCGTGCACGCGGTTGGTCAGCAGCACCGCGACCCCGCCGGAGCGCAGGTCGACGACGAACGACGTGCCGGTGAACCCGGTGTGCCCGACCTGGTCGGCGTGCACGGTCTGCCGCGGGTCCCCGCGGCGCAGGCCCAGGGCCTGACCATAGGGGGCGCCGGCGTCCCGCGCCGGCCCGTCCGGCACGACCAGCGCGGACCAGGACGCCTCGGTGAGCAGCCGGCCGCCGGCGCACGCGCCACGGTCGCGCACGAGCGCGGCGAGGCGGGCGACGTCGTCGGCCGTGCCGAACAGGCCCGCGTTGCCGACCGGCCGGCCGAGCGCCGCGGCCGTCTCGTCGTGCACGACGCCGCGCGGCGTGCCGGGCTCGGTGGCGACGACGGAGCCGGCCGGGGCCGGCCACCAGCGCAGGCTGGCGGCCCCCAGCGGGGCGGCGACGTCCTCGAGCACGAGCCGGTCCAGCGGGCGGCCCGTCACCGCCTCCAGCAGCGCGCCGAGCAGCACGAAGCTCAGGCACGAGTACTCGTGGACGGCGCCCGGCGCGACGACCGGCGGCGTGTCCAGCACGTCCCGCCACACGTCCTGCGGCCCCGCCGCGGTGCGCCAGGCGCGGCTGGCGGCGCGCAGCCCGGCGGTGTGGGTGAGCAGGTGGCGGGCGGTGGCCCCCGTGCCGACGGCCGCGACGTCGAGCCGCTCGCGCACCGGCGCGTCCAGGTCGAGCAGGCCCGCCTCGGCCACGCGCAGGGCGGCGACGGCGACGAACGCCTTGGTCACCGAGGCGAGGTCGAACAGGGCGTCGGCGAGCAGCGGCGCGCGCTCACCGTCCGCGGCGGTGCCGACCGCCCCGCGGTGCTCGGCGCCGTCGGGCCCGCGCACCACCAGCGCCGCGCCCGACCAGCCCTCGCCGGGCCGGCCGGGCGCGTGCGCCAGGGAGGTCACGGTCACCTGGTCCACCCTGTCACTTCGTCATCCCCGCCGTCAGCCCGGAGATGATCTGCCGGGTCGCGACCAGGAACACCAGCACCAGCGGCAGCGTGGCGATCGTCAGGCCGGCGAACAGCTGGGGCCAGTCGGTCGAGTACTCGCCGAAGAACCGGGTCAGGCCGACCGGCAGCGTGTAGGAGTCGCGGTCGCGCATGAGGATCAGCGGGTAGAAGAAGTCGTTCCACACCGGCACGAACCGGAACACCACGACCGTGGCCAGCGCCGGGCGCACCAGCGGCAGCATCACCGACCAGAACGCGCGGAACGGGCCGGCGCCGTCGAGCCGGGCGGCCTCCTCGAGCTCGACCGGCAGCTGGCGGAAGAACACCGACAGCACGAAGGTCGAGAACGGGATGCCCAGCGCGGTGTACACGAGGACCAGGCTCACGACGTTGCTGGTCATGCGCAGCTGGTCGAGCAGGAAGAACAGCGGCAGCACCGCCAGGTGCACCGGCAGCATGAGCCCGGCGAGGAACACCGACTCGACCGAGCGCACGGCGCGCACCCGGGTGCGGGCGAACGCGTACGCCGCCAGCAGCGACACGAAGGTCGAGAGCGCCACCGACACCACGGTCACGAGGATCGAGTTGGTGAAGTAGGTGCCGAACGACGCGGTGACCCACGCCTCCTGGAACGAGGTGAACGACACCGGGGCGGGCAGGCCCAGCGGCTCCTCGGCGATCTGCTGCTGCGAGCGCAGGGCGTTGTTGACCATGAGCAGCAGCGGGCCCACGGCCACCAGGGCGTAGCCCCACAGGAACACGTTGACGGCCAGCCGCGGCAGCCAGTGCCCCTCGGGCCGCATCCGGCGCGCCCGCGGGACGGCCGGGGCGGTGCGGGCGGGGCGCCCGGCGCGGCCCGCCCGCCCGGTCCGCGGCTCGGTGACGACCGTGCTCATCAGGACAACCTCCGCTCGGCACGGCGCATCGCGCGGGTGATGCCCACGGAGATCGCCAGGATGAACAGGAACAGCACCGTGGCCAGCGCCGACGAGACGCCGATCGAGTTGGCGTTGCCGGACTCGAACGCGGTCCGGTAGAAGAGCAGCATCATGACGTCGGTGGCGCCGGCCGGGCTGCCGTTGGACCCGCCGAGGGCGAACGGGATGGCCATCGACTCCATGCTGCCGATGAAGGTCAGCACGGTGATGATGCCCATCGCCGGCACCAGCAGCGGCAGGGTGATGTACCGCAGCCGCTTGGTGCGGGTCGCGCCGTCGAGCGAGGCGGCCTCGTCCAGCTCGGCCGGGATGCCGCCGATCGCCGCCCCGTAGAGCAGGATCGGGAAGCCCAGCCACTGCCAGGCCGTCACCAGCACCACGACCCAGATCGCCAGCTGGGGGTCGCCGAGCCACGGCAGCGCCAGGCTCTCCAGGCCCGTGCCGCGCAGCACCGCGTTCACCGGGCCGAACAGCGGCGAGAGCATCAGCGACCACAGGTACCCGATGACCATGGGGCTGACGAGGTACGGCAGCGTGTACAGCGTCTGGAACAGCCGCCGGGTGCGCGCCCGGCGGTGCAGCAGCAGCGCGATGCCCAGGCCCAGGGAGTTCTGGAAGACGAACGCGCCCAGGAACAGCAGCAGGTTGTGGCCGAAGCCGCGCCACAGCTCGGTGGCGTAGGGCTCCTGGGTGAACAGGGTGACGTAGTTGCCGATCCCGACGAACCCGTCGCGCAGCGTGCCCTTCCACCCGAAGAACGAGTAGCTCAGCGCCGCGGCCATCGGGTACAGGATCAGCACGGCGAACAGCACCGCCGCCGGCGCGACGAACGCGAGCGTGGGCCCCGGCCCGAGGCCGATGCCGGTGTTGCGCGGCCGCCGCGGGGCGGTGCGGGTGACCAAGGTCGTCATGGTGGCTCTTCCGGTCGGTGCCGGGCGGCCCAGGTCGCGACGGGTCCGTCGCGACGGCGTCGTGGGGGCAGGGCCGCCCGGCGGGCGGGTCAGGACTCGGGCGTGAACCAGGTCGACACGCCGTCCTGCAGGTCCTGCGCCAGCTGCTCGGGCGACTTCTGCCCGAGCCACATCGCCTGGATGTCGGGGCCGAGCACCGCGGTGCCGGTCGGGTCGCCGTAGCGGAAGTCGACGAGCAGCAGGTACGGCACCGCGTTCGCCTGGTACCCCTCGTTCATCTCCTGCATCAGCGGGTCGTCGTAGGTGACGCCCTCCAGCGGCGAGAACTGCAGCAGCTCGTCGGCGACCAGCTGGCCGAACTCCGGGGTGGTCATCCAGTTGAGCAGCTCCGCGGCCTCCTCCTGGTGCTCGCTGGCCTTGTTGATGCCGAAGCTGCCGTCGGCGTACGACGGCGTCACGGCGGTGTCGATCGGCGAGCCGGGCGGCGGCGGCACCTGGTAGACGCCGAGCTCCTTGTCGGGCGCGGTGTCGCGGAAGGTGGCGAGGTCGAACGAGCCGCCCGGCCACTGGGCCGCCTGCCCGGCGGTGAACTGCAGGGTCGCGTCGGCCACGGCCACCGCGTTGACGTCCTTGTCGAGGTACTCGCGCATGTCCTCGACGACCTGCAGCGAGGCGACGTAGTCCGGGTCGGTGAAGTCCTTCGCGCCGGTCTGCACGGCCTCGGCGAACTCCGTGCCGCCGTAGCGGGCCGCGCCCACCAGGTCGTGGAACATCGGCAGCACCCAGTCCTCGCGGGCGCCGAGCGCCATCGGCGTGACGTCGGCCTCGAGCAGCGACTCCTGGAGGGCGACGAACTCGTCCCAGGTGGTGGGCTCCGACAGGCCGAGCTCGTCGAACAGGGCCTTGTCGTAGTACATCGTCATGGTCTGGTAGGCGAAGGGGACGCCGTAGGTCTTGCCGTCCGCGCGACCCTGCGCGGCCTGGAGCACGGTGGGGTCGTACGCGTCCAGCCCGTCGACGAGGTCGTCGATCGGCACGAGCTGGCCGGCCTCGATGGCCGCCTGCACGCCGCCGTAGGCCCGCAGCATCGCCACGTCCGGGCCGTCGCTCCCGGACAGGCCGGTGGCGAGGATCTGGTTGTACTCGGTGGGCTGGTAGCCCTCGAACTGCACGTCGACGCCGGGGTGCGCCTCCTCGTAGACCGAGAAGACCTTGTCCCAGGCGTCCGAGCTCTGCGCCTGCCACGACCACACGGTCAGGGTGACGTCGCCCTCGCCGCCACCGCCTCCGCCACCGTCGCCGGTCGCGGCCGGGCCGCTCGGGGCACAGGCCGCGGTCCCGGCGAGGGCGGCCAGCACGGCCGCGGCGCCTACGAGCTTCTTGGTCATGCGGGTTCCTCTCTGGACGAGCGCCTCGGCGAGACGCGGTCGGGTCATTCGGGGGCGCCGGCCGGCTGCGGCGCCGGCCCTGGTGCCGGCTGCGCTGCCGCCTCTGGTGCCGGCGCCGGCAGGCCGAGCGCCGCCCGCACGTCGTGGTGCGCCGCGGCGAGCCGGCGGCCGGCCTCGGCGGGGTCGACGCCGGCGAGGTGGGCCACCAGGGCGGTGCGCACGTCGCCGTCGGCGTGCGCGAGCAGGTCGCGGGCCGCGGCCTCGGTCAGGCCGGCCGCGGCCTGCAGGATGCGGACGGAGCGTCGGCGCAGCTTCGCGTTGGTGGCGACGACGGCGACCATGAGGTTGTCGTAGACCCGGCCCTGGCGGACCATCAGCGCCGTCGAGAACCCGTTGAGCACGAGCTTGGCCGCGGTGCCGGCCTTGAGCCGGGTGGACCCGGTGAGCACCTCCGGTCCCGTGTCCGGGGCGATCACGACGTCGGCGAAGGGGGCGAGCGGGGCGGCGGGGTTGCTGGTGACCAGCGCGGTGGTGGCGCCGGCGGCCCGCGCGGCGCGCAGGGCGCCGCGCACGTACGGGGTGCCGCCGGAGGCCGTGATGCCGACGGCGACGTCGCCCGCGGCCAGCGTCGCGGCGGCGGCCTCGCCGTCGGGCTCGGAGTCCTCGGAGTCCTCGATGGCCCGGACCAGCGCCTCCCGGCCGCCGGCGATGTGCGCCTCGACCCGGCCCGGCTCGAGCGCGAAGGTCGGCGCCAGCTCGGCGGCGTCGAGCACCGCCAGGCGCCCGGACGTGCCGGCGCCGAAGTACACCACCTTGCCGCCGGCGCGCAGCGCCGCGTCGGCGGCGTCCACCACCTGTGCCACCGCGGGCAGCGTCTCGGCCACCGCCGCCGCGACCTCGCGGTCGGCGACGTTGAGCACCCGGAGGATCTCGAGCGTCGGGAGCTCGTCGAGGCCGCTCGAGGCGGCGTTGCGCACCTCGGTGGGCGGCAGTGCGGGGTGAGTCTGCACGGCGGTGTGCTCCGTCCGGTCGCGTCTCGTGTCGTCGTCGCCACGATGATGGCAAAGACTTACCGCACCTGATAGACCTATGGCAAACATTTACGGCCACGGAACATGGCCGGGCACCACCGGGACGACGCAGAGACGAGGATCGGCGCATGAAGCTCGGGATCGACCGCCTGCTCGCGGGCGACGCAGGCGCCGGCGGCGCGCTCGCGGCGCGCGGCAAGGCAGGGCTGCTGACCAACGACCTGGCCACGACGGGCGACCTCGCGGTCTCCCGGCTGGCGCTGCACGCCGCGGGGTTCGAGGTGGCCGTCTACCTCAGCCCCGAGCACGGGCTCGGCGGCCGGGCGCGGGAGGGCGAGCACGTCGGCGACGGCGTGGACCCGCGCACCGGCGTGCCGGTGGCCAGCCTCTACGGCGACCAGGTGCGCCCCGCGGCCGACCTGCTCGCCGGCCTCGACGCCGTCGTCGTCGACCTGCCGGACGTCGGGGCGCGGTTCTACACCTACGTGTGGACGATGAGCCACGTGCTCGAGGCGTGCGCCGCGGCGGGCACCGCCGTGGTGGTGCTCGACCGGCCCAACCCGCTCGGCGGCCGCATCGCCGACGCCGAGGGACCCGTCCTGGACGAGGCGTGCCACTCGCTGGTGGGCCGCTGGCCCATGCCGGTGCGGCACTCGCTGACGGTCGGCGAGCTCGCCCGGCACTGGGTGCGCACGCGCGGCATCGACGTCGAGCTGCACGTGGTGGAGGTGGACGGCTGGGCGCGCGACCGGCACGCGCTGGCCTCGCCCCTCACGCCGTGGGTGCCGCCGTCGCCCAACATGCCCACGCCGGCGACGGCGCTGCTGTACCCCGGCACGTGCCTGGCCGAGGGCGTGACGCTGTCCGAGGGCCGCAGCACCACCGTGCCGTTCCGCGTGGTGGGCGCGCCGTGGATCGACGGCCCCGAGCTGGCGGACGCGTTCGGGTCGCTCGGCCTGCCGGGCGTGGCGTGCACGCCGTACGGCTTCACGCCGCAGGTGCGCGACTGGGCCGGCGAGGCGTGCGAGGGCGTGATCCTGCACGTCACCGACGCCGAGGCGCTGCGGCCGGTGCACACCGGCATGGAGCTGCTGCGCACCGTCGCGCGGCTCTACCCCGGCCGGCTCGCCGAGACCGAGGCGCGCGGGCTGCAGCCCGGCGAGTCGGACGCCACGCCGCTCGAGCGGCTCGTGGGCCGGCGCGGGGCGTTCGCCGCGATCGTCGACGGCGCGTGGGCCGACCCGGCGTCGCTGCGGGTCGACGACTGGGCCGCCGCCACCGCGCCGGACCTGCTCTACGCCTGAGCACTCCACCTGAGCACTCCACCTGAGCACTCCACCTGCGCGCTCCCCGGAGCCCTACCCCTCGGCGCCCTCGCGGCCCTCGACCCACCCGCCGAGGCCGACGTCGCCGGCGACCGCGAGCTCGGCGGCGAGGTCGCGGGGGTGGCCCCGCACGCCGGGGCGGGTCTGCCAGGGGTGCGGGCCGGCGAGCGGCCGGTACTCGACGCCGGCCGCGTCGAGCCGCGGCAGGTGCGCGGTGCGCAGCCGCTCGACGAAGGCCCGCGACGCCGGCGACCCGGGCGCGCGGTCGGCCGGCAGCCCGCGCGTCCACGCGACCTCGGCGAACGCGGCCAGCCGCGGGAACGCCGCGTAGTCGACGCGGCGGGCCGAGTCGAGGTGCTCGGTCCACACCTGCGCCTGCGCGCCGAGCAGGCGGCCGGGCGCGACACCGTCGCGGCTCGCGCCGGCCGCATCCTCCGGCTCGGCGACCGGCTCGAAGGCGTAGACGTCCTCGAGCGTACGCAGGAAGCCCACCGGCACGGGCTCGTCGGGGCCCTCGCCCTGCCGGTGGTCGAGGTACACGTGCTGCTCGGGCGCCAGGACGACGTCGTGCCCGGCGGCGAGCGCCCGGCGTGCCACCGCGGTGCCGCGCCAGGCGGTCACCACGACGTCGCGCGGCAGGTCCGGCCCGAACGCCTCGTCCCACACGACGGCGCGCCGCCCGCGCGAGCGCAGGTGCTCGGCGAGGCGGGCCAGGAACCAGCCGTGCAGCCGGGCGACGTCGCCGGCGCCGTCGGGGCCGACGAGGCCGAGGGCCGCCGCACGGGCCACGACGTCGGGCCGCTCGCGCCACGCCGTCGTGGGCACCTCGTCGCCGCCGATCGCCACGAACGGCGCGTCGAAGTCCTCGCACACCTGGTCCAGCACGCGCGCGAAGAGCTCGACGGCCGCCGGCGACGGGTCGAGCACGTCCTCGCTGATGCCCCAGGTGGTGCGCACGGCGTGGTCACCGGGCCGGGCGGCGAGCTCGGGGTGGGCGGTGAGCACCGCCTGCACGTGCCCCGGCACGTCGATCTCCGGCACCACGGTGACGCCGCGCTCGCGGGCGTAGGCGACGATCTCGCGCACGTCGGCGCGGGAGTAGGAGCCGCCGTGCGGGCGGCCGTCGCCGCGGCCGGTGCGCCAGGTGCCGACCGTGGACTCCGCGCGCCACGAGCCGACCTCGGCGAGCCGCGGGTACGCGTCCACCTGCAGGCGCCAGCCCTGGTCGTCCGTGAGGTGCAGCTGCAGCACGTTGAGGTGGTGGGCGGCGGCGAGGTCGACGAACCGCAGGACGTCGGCCTTCGGCAGGAAGTGCCGGGCGACGTCGAGCAGCACGCCGCGCCACTCCAGGCGTGGGGCGTCGGTGATCTGGCCGACGGGCAGGACCAGGCGCGCGCCCGGAGCGGCGGCCCGGCGGAACGCCGCGGGCCCGGCGAGCTGGCGCAGCGTCTGGGCCGCGGCGTGCGCCCCGGCGAGGTCGGCGCAGGCCGCCTCGACCGGCGGTCCCTCCCCCGCGCCGACGCGCAGGCGGTAGCCGCCAGGCGGCAGCGCCCCGTCGAGCGTGAAGACGACGTCGGCGCCGGCCTCGACCGGGACGACGTCGACACCGAACGCGGCCTCGGCGCCGCGCCGCCAGGCCCGGGCGGCGGGCGCGAGCGCCGGCGACGCGGCGAGGCGCGCGCCGTCGGGCAGGACGACCTCGCCCCCGCCGGCCCGCACCGTCTCGGGCGCGGGGACGAGGCCGGGCAGGGCGGGGCCGGCGGGGCCGGCGGCGGTGTCGGGCACGCGGTCACCCTAGCGACGGCCGCGGTGCCCGGCGGGGACCCACGGCCGCAGGACGGGCGCTAGCCGAGCCCCGGCGGCACGTAGGCGTTGACGAAGACGAACACCGACAGGTTGCCGACGTCGACCAGGGCGTGGGAGGCGACCGGCCAGCGCAGCGAGCCGGTCGCCCGACGCATCGCGAACCACGCCAGCCCCATGAGGGTCAAAGCTCCGTAGAGCATGGGCGACCGGTTCCCCACGGAGAACACGCCCCACATCAGCGGGTGGCTCGCCACGAACAGGGCGGTGGACCAGAGCGCGGCTGCCCAGAGCGGCCAGTGCGCCGTCGCGTCGGCGACCGTGCCGCGCCAGTACGCCTCCTCGACCACCGGGTTGATGGCGGCGAAGACCAGCCATGGGGCGACGAGCGCGGGGTGCGCCGCGACCAGGTCGAGGTGCAGCAGCAGGATGCCGGCGACCGGCATGACGCCGAGCGCCACCGCCACGGGGACCACCCACCGGGGCCGGGGGCTCGCCGGCGCGAACCAGGAACGGCGCTGCGCCGGCGTCGTCACGGCGAGCGTGATCGCCGCGGCGGCTCCCCAGTACACGAGCGCCACGGGGACCCAGGCCCACCCGGGGTCGACGGCCGTCGCGGCGCGGGCGACCAGGTGGCCGAGCAGCACGACCGCCAGCGGCGACAGGGCGACGAGCGACGGCGACCGGACGGGCGGCACGAGGGTTCGGAGGCCGGGACGGACGACGTCGCGGGGCGCGGAGGGTGGCACGCCGCCGGACGCTAGCCGCCGCAGGTGGCTCGGGGGCGAAGCGCCGGTGAACGTCGTCGTGGCCGGGGACGACGAAGGACCGCCCCTGACGGGACGGTCCTTCGTCGACATGGTGGAGCTGCCGGGAATCGAACCCGGGTCCGGTGGCGCTTTTCCAGGACTTCTCCGGGCGCAGTCTGCTCTGGATTTTCTCGGCCTCTACGCTTGCGCAGACTCATTCGTAGACAGGCCCAGTCGCCTAAGAGTCCCCCCAGCCCCGACGACGAGGGCTAGGAGCAGTGGCTCTCTAGATGACGTGAGCTACCGGGTCGAGAGCGGTCCCGGGCTCACGGACTTCAGGCTCGCTCAGGCGGCGAGGGCGAAGTCGTTGCGCTTGTTATCGGCAACTATGTGTGTGCAGGCATCGTTTACGAGATAAGCCTGCATCCTCGGCCCGCTTCTCCTCGAAGCACGACCACCGTCGAAACCGATCAGCCCCATGTGGTGTTGTCAACCTGTGCGGCCGGCTCGCGCCGACCTCGGTGCCCGGCGGACCGGGCGTCTCTCATTCTAGTGGAAGAACGCCGCGGCCACCCACCGTATTCCGCCCGCTGCTCAGCTGAGCAGCTCCTTGTGGCGCATGGCCCGCTGCGCCTCGCGCCTGTCCTGCGCCTCGCGCAGCGACTGCCGCTTGTCGTACTCCTTCTTGCCTCGGGCCAGGGCGATCTCGACCTTGGCCCGCCCGTCGAGGAAGTACAGGCTGAGCGGGACCACGGTGTGGCCCTTCTCCCGCACCTTGGACTCCAGCCGCAGGATCTCGTCCTTGTGCAGCAGCAGCTTGCGCTTGCGGCGCGGCGCGTGGTTGTTCCAGGTGCCCTGGAAGTACTCGGGGATGTGCACGCCCTCGAGCCACGCCTCGCCGCGGTCGAGGTGCACGAACCCGTCGATGAGCGAGGCGCGGCCCATGCGCAGGGCCTTGACCTCGGTGCCGGACAGCACGAGGCCGGCCTCGTAGACGTCCTCGATGGTGTAGTCGTGCCGGGCCCGCTTGTTGTTCGCCACGACCTGGCGCACGGGGCCGGCCGGGGCCTTCGCCTTGGGCTTCGGCTGTGCCTGCGGGACCTGCTTGGGTGCCCCCTTGGCCACGGTGTGCTCCTTCCTGGTCGTGCGTCGCTCCTGCGCGGCGGGTCGGCCGCGCGCCGGGACCCGTCGGCGGGTGTCGTCGCGGACGCGACGTCCCAGGATACGCGTAGCGCCGCGAGGGGCCAGGGAATTCCCGGGTCCTCGCGGCGCCGCGCGGGTGGTGCGGTGGCCCGTCAGGGCAGCCAGGGCACCGGGTTGGTGGAGCTGCCGTTGACGTACACCTCGAAGTGCAGGTGCGGGCCGGTGATGCGGCCGGTCCCGCCCGAGTACCCGATGATGTCGCCCTTGTTGACCCACTCCCCGACGCTGGCGCGGCCGCTGGAGGCCAGGTGCAGGTAGCGGGTGCGGATGTTCTTGCCCTGGTAGGGCCCGTGGTTGATGCGGATGTTGCAGCCCGGGCCGGCCGCGCAGTAGGAGGCGTCCACCTCGCCGCTCGCCGCGGCGTAGATCGGCGCCCCCAGCCCGGCGCGGAAGTCGGCACCGGCGTGCAGCATCCACACGCCGTAGGTCGGGCTGAGCCGCATGCCGTAGTTGCTGATCACGGTGCGGTTGGCGGTGGGCCAGCTGAGGAATGTCCGCGAGGAGCTCGAGCCGCCGCCGCTGTTGCCACCGGCGCTGCCGCCGCTGTTGCCGCCGCTGTTGCCACCGCTGTTGCCACCGCTGTTGCCGCCGCTGTTGCCACCCTTGTTGCCGCCGGACTGCTGCTGGGCGGCCTCCTGCCGCGCCCGCTCGGCGGCCTCCCGGCGCGCCCGCTCGGCCGCGATCTCCGCGTCGCGCGTCTTCTGCTTGGCGATGAGGTCCTTGATCTCCGACTCGACCGCCTGCTGGTCGCGCTCGTTCTCCTCGATGTCGGCCAGCGCCTCGTCGCGCTGGTCCTCGATCGTCGCCTTGAGCTGCTGCTGCTCGGCGATGAGCTTCTCGACCTCGGCCTTGCGCGCGGCCGCCTGGTCCTCCGCCTGCTGGGCGGCCACGACGTTGGCGTCCGCCTCCTCCTTGAGCTGGTTGATCGTCTCGCGGATCGCCGCGAGCCGGGCCTCCTGGTTGCGGGCCACGGCCTCGGCGTCCTGCAGCTCGGTGAGGGTGCGGGCCTGGCTGCGGGCCGCCGACGCGGTGACCGCGTAGTTCGCCAGGAACTCCTCGGTGCTCTGCGCCCCGGTCACGAGCCCGAGGGCGGAGACCTCGCCGCTGCCGCGGGCCGCCTCGCGCGCCATCTGCGCGATCTCGGCGCGGGCGGCGTCGACCTTGCCCGCGCCGTCCTGGATCTGCGCCGTGACGGTGTCCTCCTCGACCTCGGCGTCCTCCAGGCGCTGGGCCAGGATCGCCGCCTGGCGCTCGGCCTCCTCGTGCGCGGCCTCCGCCTCGGCCAGCTCGGCCTGCGCCACGGGCAGGCGGCCCTCGACGGTGTTGAGGTCGAGCACCGCCTGGCTCAGGTCGGCGTTGGTCTCCGCCAGCGTGGACTCGAGCTGCTCGCGCTCGGCGGCCTTCTGGCGCGCCTCGCGCTCCGCGGCGGCGCGCTGGTCGTCGAGGTCGTCGGCGGTGGCGGCCGGCGTCGTGGCGACGACGGCGCTGAGCGCCAGCACGGCGGCGAGCACGCCCGCCGCGCCGGCGCGCAGGATCCTGGTCCCCTTCATCTCACACCCTCGTATAGCGGTTCAGCGTCACGACGGACGACACGACGGCCAGCAGCACCGCGATCCCGACCAGCAGCGGCGCGACGGCCAGGACGTCGGTGGTGCCCACGTACGCCACCCAGTCGACGGACTGCTTCAGCCAGTCGGTCACCAGGTAGCGCACGCCGAGCCACAGGCCGCCGACGGCGAGCACGGAGCCCACCACCGCGGCGATGGCCCCCTCGAGCATGAACGGCAGCTGCACGAACAGGTTCGAGGCGCCGACGAGCCGCATGATGCCGGTCTCGCGCTGCCGGGACACGGCCGACAGCCGGATCGTCGTCGTGATGAGCAGGACGGCGGCCAGGAGCATCACGACCGCGAGGCCCGCCGCGCACAGCGACGCGCGGTTGAGCGCCAGGAACAGCGGCTCGAACACCGCGCGCTGGTCCTCCACCACCTCGACGCCCTCGCGGCCGGACAGCACGTCCGAGACCACCTGGAAGTTCTCCGGGTCGGCGAGCTTGAGCCGGAACGACGCCTGCATGTCGTCCTCGGTGAGCTGGGTGCCCTGGTAGCCGTCGGGGTAGCGCTCCTCGAACGCCTCGAACGCCTCGGCCTTGGTCTCGAAGTAGGACCGGGTCACCTCGGAGCCGAGCTCGCCGTCGATGACCGAGCCGATCTCCGCGATCTGGTCCTCGGTGGCCTCGCCCGCCGCACAGGTGGGCATCGTGGAGCCGGTCGGGCAGAGGAACACGGAGACCTCGACGAGGTCGTACCACTTGTCCTTGAGCTTGTCGACCTGCAGCTGCAGCAGCGCGGCGGCCCCCACGAAGGCCAGCGACACGAAGGTCACCAGCACCACGGAGACGACCATCGACAGGTTCCGCCGCAGGCCGTGGCCGACCTCGGCGAGCACGAACTGGAAACGCACGCCTCAGCCCTCCCGGCCCGAACGGACGGCCCGCTCGCGCAGCACCTGGCGCACCACGTCGTCGGCCTCGGACGGCGGCGCCGTCGGCACCGGTCCGGTGGGCGGCCGGTGCAGGGCGGGGTCGACGCGCGGCGCCGGCGCGTACGGGCGCGGCACGGTGTAGACGTAGGGCTCCTGGGGCGCGGGCTCCGGCTCGGCCGGAGCGGGCGCGGCCGGAGCGGGCTCGGCCGGAGCCGGCTCGGCCGCGGGCGCGGCGGCAGCGGCGTCCGCCCGGGCCGGGACGAGCTCGCCGGAGACGGCCGCGGCGGGCTCGGCGGCGACCGGCTCGGCGGCGGGCGCGGGCGCCGGCGCGGCCACCGCCGGCTCGGCGGCGGCGTCCGTCGCGGGCGCCGCGTCGGACCGGCGCAGCGCGGACCGGCGCCGCGAGCGGGTGCGGTCGCCCTCCTCCGCGCGGCGCGCGGCCTCCTCGGCGGCGCGCTCGGCCTCGAGGTCGGCCGGCTCGGGCGTGATCTCGATCCGTGGGGCGACGGCGCGGGCGCCCTGGCCGGGCGCGTCGAGCACGGGGCTCTTGGTGATGGCGGGCAGGATGCTCTCCCGCTCGCCGTAGCCGCCGGCGGCCTCGTCGCGGACCAGCCGGCCGGAGGTCAGCTCGACGACGCGCTTGCGCATCTCGTTGACGATCTCGTCGTCGTGGGTCGCCATGATCACCGTGGTGCCGGTGCGGTTGATGCGCTCCAGCAGCCGCATGATGCCCAGCGACGTGGTCGGGTCGAGGTTGCCGGTCGGCTCGTCGCACAGCAGGATCGGCGGCCGGTTGACGAAGGCGCGCGCGATGGCCACGCGCTGCTGCTCGCCGCCGGACAGCTCGTGCGGCCGGCGCTTCTCCTTGCCGTCGAGGCCCACCATCTCGAGGACCTCCGGCACCGTCGTCTTGATGACGTGGCGCGGCTTGCCGATCACCTGCAGGGCGAACGCGACGTTCTCGTAGACCGTCTTGCCCGGCAGCAGCCGGAAGTCCTGGAAGACCATGCCGATGCTGCGGCGCAGCGACGGCACCTTCCAGTAGGACAGGCGGGACAGGTCGCGGCCGGCGACGTAGATCTTGCCGCGCGTGGGGCGCTCCTCGCGCAGCGCCAGGCGCAGGAACGTGGACTTGCCCGAGCCCGAGGCGCCCACGAGGAACACGAACTCACCGCGCGCCACGTCCACGCTGACGTCGTCGAGTGCCGGCCGCGCCCCGCGGGCGTAGACCTTCGACACGTTCTCGAATCGGATCACGGAGAGGGCTCCCGTGCTCGGGGACAGTTTCCGGGCACGCCGCAGCGGCCCCGCACGAGGCTCGCACGGGCCTCGGCGGGCCTCCGGGGCGACACGCCGGGTGTGGCGCATCGCTCAGAACCCGGACGGACGGTCGCCGTTCCCGAAGACGGCGGGTCGCCGGGAGACGCGACGCGCCGGCGGCCCGGGCGGGCCGCCGGCGCGGGGCGTCGGTCTGTCGGGTCGGGCGCGGCTCAGGCGTCCGCGGACTGCGCGGCCCGGCGCCAGCGGATGCCGGCCTCGATGAAGTCGTCGATGGCGCCGTCGAACACCGCCGACGGGTTGCCGGACTCGTGCTCGGTGCGCAGGTCCTTGACCATCTGGTACGGCTGCAGCACGTAGGAGCGCATCTGGTCGCCCCAGCTCGCCTTGATGTCGCCGGCGAGCTCCTTCTTCTTGGCCGCCTCCTCCTGCTGGCGCACCAGCAGCAGGCGTGACTGCAGCACGCGCAGCGCGGCGGCGCGGTTCTGGATCTGCGACTTCTCGTTCTGCATCGAGACCACGATGCCGGTGGGGATGTGCGTCATGCGCACCGCGGAGTCCGTGGTGTTGACGGACTGCCCGCCCGGGCCGGACGAGCGGAAGACGTCGACCTTGATCTCCGACTCGGGGATCTCGATGGAGTCCGTCTGCTCGATGAGCGGGATGACCTCGACGGCGGCGAACGACGTCTGGCGGCGGCCCTGGTTGTCGAACGGCGAGATCCGCACGAGGCGGTGGGTGCCGGCCTCCACGGACAGGTTGCCGAACGCGTACGGCGCGTTGACCTCGAACGTCGCCGACTTCAGGCCGGCCTCCTCGGCGTAGGAGGTGTCCATGACCTTGGTCGGGTAGCCGTGCCGCTCGGCCCAGCGCAGGTACATGCGCATGAGCATCTCGGCGAAGTCGGCGGCGTCGACGCCGCCGGCGCCCGCACGGATCGTCACGACGGCCTCGCGGGCGTCGTACTCCCCCGCCAGCAGCGTGCGGATCTCCAGGGCGTCGAGGTCCTTGCGGATCGCGTGCACCTCGGCCTCCGCCTCGGTGAGCGTGTCCTCGTCGCCCATCTCCTGGCCCATCTCGACGAGGGTCTCGACGTCGGCGATGCGCTGGGCGAGGTTCTTGACCCGGTCCAGCTCGGCCTGGGT
Organism: Puerhibacterium sp. TATVAM-FAB25; assembly: GCF_046535855.1. Classification (NCBI taxonomy): domain Bacteria; kingdom Bacillati; phylum Actinomycetota; class Actinomycetes; order Micrococcales; family Promicromonosporaceae; genus Puerhibacterium; species Puerhibacterium sp. TATVAM-FAB25. The sequence continues at coordinate 108,285 of NZ_JAXUAK010000003.1, forward strand.
CGCCGACAGCTGCGAGGTGACCTTCTGGGCCTGCTCGGGGTCGTCCCACAGGTCGGGGGCGGACGCGGCCTCGGAGAGCTCCGCGACCTTCTTCCGCAGCGCCTCCGGGTCGCTCACGGCCTCGATGGACTCGAGGGTGGAGCGCAGCGCGCGGATCTCTGCGGGGAAGTCGATGGTGGCCACGGTCCTCAAGGTTACCGGCCGCGGGCGCGCCGGCCGACCGGGCTCAGGCCCCGGGCAGCTCGGTGCCGAACATCTGCGCGGTGGCGCGGGCGCTCGGTGCGCCGGCGTCCGGGTCGGCGCCGGCGGCCAGCAGCGCGGCCACGACGTCGTCGTTCCGCTTGAACACCGCGCCGGCCAGCGGCGACTGGCCGCGGGCGTTGAGCCGGTCGACGTCGGCGCCGCGCCCGGCCAGCCCGGTGACCAGCGCCGCGTGCCCGTGGTAGGCGGCGAGCATGAGCAGCGAGTTGCCCGCGGGGTCGGTGAGGTCCGGGTCCACGCCGGCGTCGACGAACTCCAGCAGCAGGTCCGCCCCGGCGCGGGCCAGGTCGAACATCTGGTCCAGGTCCACCGGCAGCTTGTCGGACGGGGTGGTCTCGCTCATGGCTCCGAACCTACCGGCGCGGGCGGGCCGCCGCCGTGGGCGGCGTCACGCCTCGATGCCCGGGTCGGCATCTGGGTCGGCACCTGGGTCGGCGCCCGGGCCGGCGCCGCGGGCGGCCGCCGTCTCGCGGACCGCGAGCATGAGCACGGCGAGCGGGCGGCTGAGCGCCTCCACCGCCGCGCCGTGCAGGCCGGCCGCGACGAGGCGGGGCGTGCCGTCGAGCACCGCGGCGACGTCGGCGGCCAGCTCGCGGCTGCCGGCCGTCTCGCGGTCGGCCGCGGGGCCGAGCACGTCGGACCCGTCCTCGGCGAGCGACTCCGCGAGCGCGAGCGCGTCGAGCGCCTCGGCCCGCAGCGCCGCCTGCTCGCCGTCGAGGACGTCGGCTCCGTCGCGCAGCACGCCGGGTTCGGTCCCCCGCTGCATCGGCTGTCTCCCTTCGTGGCGACCGCCATAGGGTGCCAGACGCACGGCCGACGTGCGGCATCGGCGTCCCGCCCGCACCCGGCAACACCGTGCTCCGCGGCCGGGAGACGCCCGGGACCGCCCGGCGCCCGGCCACCGGCCTCGAGCCCCGCGAGGCCCCTGACCTGGGACGGAGTGCGGGCGCCGCGCACCGGTGCCACGGTTTGCCCATGCGCGTCGTCATCGTCGGAGCCACCGGGAACGTCGGGACCGCCGTGCTGCGCTCCCTGCTCGCCGAGCCGCGGGTCACCTCCGTGCTGGGCGTCGCGCGGCGCCTGCCGGACCGCACGGCCGAGCCGTACGAGCACGCCCAGTGGGCGCCGCTCGACGTCGCGGCCGAGGAGCCGGACGAGGTCGTCGTCGGGCGGCTCGCCGAGGTCTTCCGCGGCGCCGACGCCGTCGTCGACCTCGCCTGGCTGATCCAGCCGAACCGCGAGCGCGAGCTGCTGCGGCGCACCAACGTCGAGGGCACCCGGCGGGTGGCCGAGGCCGTGGCCCGCGCGGGCGTGCCCCAGCTGGTCGTGGCCTCGTCGGTGGGCGCCTACTCCCCCGTCGACGACGACGCCCCGCGCGGCGAGGACTGGCCCACCGACGGCATCCCGACGTCGCACTACAGCGTCGACAAGGCCGCGCAGGAGCGGGTGCTGGACGAGCTCGAGGCCGCGCACCCCGAGGTCGCCGTGGCCCGCATGCGCCCGGCCCTGGTGTTCCAGGCGGACGCCGCGCAGTCGATCGTGCGGTACTTCGTCGGCCCGCTCGTGCCGGTGCGGCTGCTGCGCCGCGGCCGGCTGCCCGCCCTGCCGCTGCCGGCCGGCCTGCGGATGCAGGCCGCGCACGCCGACGACGTCGCCGACGCCTACCGGCGGGTGATCGTCGAGCGGGCCCGCGGCGCGTTCAACGTCGCGGCCGACGACCTGTTGCGCGGCGAGGACCTCGCCCGGATCGTCGACCACGGCCGCGTGGTCGAGGTGCCGCCGCCCGCCGTGCGCGCCGCCGTCGCGGCCGCCTACCGGGCGCGCGTGGTGCGCGCCGACCCGGGTTGGCTGGACATGGCGATGGGGGTGCCCGTCCTCGACACGACGCGGCTGCGCACCGAGCTGGGGTGGCAGCCGCGGCACACGGCCGCCGAGGCGGTCGCGGAGCTGCTGGACGGCATCGCCGTCGGGCAGGGCCTGCGCTCGTCGACCCTGCGGCCGGCCACGCCGCGGCCGGCGGGCACCTCGGTGCTGCCGCTGCGCCGCCGGGGGGACGTGGGGATCCCCGAGACGCTGGACCGGTACCTGCTGGGCCTGTACCTCTCCGACCACTTCACCGGCGCCACCGCCGGCCTGGAGCGGGCGGAGCTGATGACGAGCAGCTACGCGGACACGCCGTTCCACGCCGAGCTGGCCGAGCTGACCGAGCAGCTGCGCGCCGAGCGCGAGCTGTACCGCGACCTGCTCGACGCGCTCGGGGTGCCCCGGCGCCGGTACCGCCAGGCGGTCGCGTGGCTGGGTGAGCGGGCCGGGCGGCTCAAGCTCAACGGCCGCGTGACGGAGCGGTCGCCGATGACGGCGGTGCTGGAGACCGAGCTCATGCGCGGGGCGGTGCTGGGCAAGATCGGCGGCTACCGGACCCTGCGCGAGCACGCCGACGAGCTGGGCCTGGACCCGGCGCAGCTCGAGGAGCTGATCGACCTGGCGCACGGGCAGATCGACCTGCTCGACCGGTTCCACGCCTATGCGCGCGAGCGGGCGTTCCGGGTGGGCCGGCCGCTCGGGTCCGACGACGTCGCCGAGGGGTAGCCGTCCCGGTCCGGGCGGACGCCGCCCGCCCGGACCGTGCCTACGGGTGGCTCACGGATGGCTCACGACTGGCTCACGGGTGCGACGGACGCTCGGCGTCGTCCGGCTTGTTCGACACCCCGTGCAGCGCGGTCTTGGCCTTCTGCGGCAGCACCGCGCCCATCGCGGACATCGCCTTGGACTTCACCGAGTGCACGACCACCTTGTCCTTGCCGTTCATCATCGCGGAGTAGGCGTCGCGGGCCACCTTGGCCGGGTCGTCCTTGGGCGCCTTGCCCATGGGCGTGTGGACCTGGCCGCCGCCGGTGAAGAAGTCGGTGTCGGTGGGCCCGGGCAGCAGCGCCGTCACGGTGACGCCGGTCTTCTTGAGCTCGTACCGCAGCGCCTCGGCGAAGGACAGGCCGAACGCCTTCGAGGCGGCGTAGGTGGCGTAGTACGGGCCGGGCATGACGGAGGCCACCGACGAGGTGATGAGCACGTGCCCCTGCCCCCGCTCGGCCATGGGCGGCACGAGCCGCTTGGCCAGGTGCACGGTGGCGGTGACGTTCACCGCAACCACGTCGAGGTCGTTCTCCAGCGGCGTGTCGATGAACGGCCCCACGTTGCCCACGCCGGCGTTGAGCGCGAGCACGTCCACGGGGCGGCCGACGGCCAGGACTGCCTCGACGAGCTTCTCGCGGCCCTCCGGGGTGCGCAGGTCCGCCTGCACCGCGTCGACGCGCGCGCCGGTGAGCGCCAGGTCCTGCGCGGCGGCGGTGAGGGCGTCGTCCTCCGCGGTGACGATGACGTCGAAGCCGTGGTCGATCAGCTCGCGGGCGAGCTCGAGCCCGATGCCGTGGGAGGCGCCGGTGACGACGCCGATCCGGTTCGGCTCCTCGGAGATCTCGTGGGTCATGGCGCTGCCTCCTCGGCGTGCGGGGACGGTGGTGCGGCGCCTCGCGGCGGCGCGCTCCCTCGACGCTAGGGGTGCGGCCGGTCGCTCGCAGGGCGCCGCCGGCCGCCCTGTCCGGCCGCCCTGCCCGGCCGCCGGAGCGGGTGAGACGCGGGCGACGTCGCGCGCGCCGCGCCCGTCGACGGCGGCCGGGTCGCTACGGTCGGCGCCATGAGACGTGTGGGGGGTGTCGTGGCTGGTGGGACCCTACGGGCCGCGGCGTGCGTGGCCGGGCTCACGGCGTCCGGATGTTGCGCGCGGCCGGGCGGGTGGGAAGGGTGAGGTCCATGCCCTCCCGCGCCCGAACCCAGGTCCGCCGCGTGCTCGAGCACGTGGCGATCGTGCTGCTGGGGATCGGTGGTCCGCTCGCCTACCTCCTGGCCTCGCCCATCTACTCCAGCGGCGACGAGGCGGCCCACGTCGACTACGCCCTGCAGGTGTGGCACGGCGAGCTGCCCGTGTTCGAGGAGGGGCTGGAGCTGCAGAACCCGACCGGCGTGCACCCGCCGGTGCAGTGGACGGCGCACCACCCGCCGCTCGTCTACCTGCTGCTCGCGCCGCTCGTGGGCCCGCTCGTCGACGCCGGGAACGTCGACGGCGCCGGGATGGCGGCGCGCGCGGTGATGGTGCTGCTGTCCGTCGCGCTCCTCTACACCGTGCGGGCCCTCGGCACCCGGCTGCTGCCGGGCGTGCGCGGCGCCGGGCTGGCGTCCGTGGTCGTGGTCGGCCTGTCGGTCTGGTTCGTCCGGCTCGGCGGGTCGGTGTACACCGACACCCCGGCCGCCCTGGTCAGCACGCTCGCCCTCCTGGCGCTGGTGCGGCTGGCGCAGGGCGAGCAGCGGCGGCGCGACGTCGCCCTGTTCGTCGCCGCGTGCGCGGCGTGCGGCCTCACCCGGTTCTCGCTGCTGCCGATCGCGGCGCTGTTCGCCCTGGCCCTCGTGGTGGTCGGCCACCTGCGCGGGCCCCTGCGGCCGCGGGTCGCGTGGGCGACGGCGGTCGGCGCCGGCGTGGCCGTGCTGGCGACGTCGGGCTGGTTCTACCTGCGCAACCGCGCCCTGACGGGCAACCTCAGCGGCAGCCACCCGGAGTGGGCCGCGGCGCACACGCGGCGGGTGGCGCGCCCGGTGACGGAGGTGGCCGTCGACCCGGCGTTCTGGTCGCGGATGTCCGAGCAGATGTCGCTCGGGTCGTACCCGCGGCTGCCGCGCGCGCTCGAGCCGGCCCTGCCGTGGACGCTGCTGCTGCTCGTGCTGCCGCTGGTGGTCGGCGTGGTGCTGGCGGTGGTGCGGATCGTGCGCGCCCGCGACCGGGCCGTGCCGCTGGTGCTGCTGGCCACCGTGCTGGCCGCCTGCGGCGGGATCGCGTGCATGCAGGTGGCGCACCACGCCGGCGGCGGCAGCGCGTTCGCCCGCTACTTCTTCGCGATGATCCCGTTCCTGGCGCCGTTCCTGGCGCTGCCGCTGCTGTGGCTGCGCGGCGTCCCGCTGGTGCTGTGGGGCGTGGCGCGGGTGACGCTCCTGGGCCTCGAGCTCGAGTCGACGATGCTGCGGCAGCTGCGCCAGCCGCAGGCGGACATCTACCCGGTGCCGACCTGGTGGGCCTACGGGCTGACGGTCGCCGGGCTCGTGCTTGCCCTGGCGCTGGTGGTGGCACGGTCGCGGGGCGAGGGGTGGCGCGGCGCGCCGCCGGCCCGCCACGTCCGGACCGCCGAGCGGCCGACCGACGGGCAGCCGGCCGGGGCGCTGACCACCGCCTGACGGCGCGCCGTCGCGGGCGGCGCCGTCCGGGTCCCGCCCGCGGTCCGCGCGGTCAGGACCCGAGCGGCCCGGCCACGACGAGCATCACGACGGCCGCGGCCGCGGCGACCACCGCCGCGACGACCACCCGCACCACCGCCGGCCGCCGCGCCCCGAGCGCCAGGCCCGCGCCCGCGGCGCCCAGGCCGAGCACCGCGCCGTACGCCGCCCCCGCCGGCAGCCCGACGCCGTACGCGAACCAGGCGCCGGTCGCGACCCGGCCACGGCGGCCGTCAGCCACGTCGGGAGCGCCGCGTCCGCCACGAGCGCCCCCACGACCGCCACCCCGAGGGTCGCCGCGGCGGGGACCACGGCCCAGATCAGGAGCGAGTAGCCGACCAGGACGGAGAGGCCGCCCGACCGCAGGACGGACTCGGCGGCCACCACCAGCGCCACGCCGAGCGACGCCAGGAGCGCGCGGCGCACGCTCGTCCGGACGGTGCCGGCGCGTCCGGGCGCCGCCGCCGCCTCTCCTGCGGCGCCTCCTGCCGGCCGCTGCGCGGGCATGCTCCGGACGCTACCCGCCGTGCGGCTCACGCTGAGGGCGAAGTTCGGCCGGGGCGAAGCTCGTCTGGGGCGAGGTCCGCCCGTCAGCCGGCCCGCGCCGACGAGACCGCCTGGACGGTGAACCCGCCGCCGAACGTGTCGGTGAACCAACGCAGCAGCGGCGGGTGCGATTCGGCGGCCAGGCCGACGCGGGCGGTGCGCCCGTCCGGGGTCGACGCCTCCACGACCCGCAGCCCGTCGAGCCCGGCCGCGGCGGCAGGATGCTCCTCGAGGCGCTCGATGACCGACCGCCGCACGTCCGCGTCCGTCAGCGTGACCACCGCGACGCCGCCCTGGCCGGCGTCGGCGCCGTACAGCCGCTCGGGTGGCATGGCGTCGGCGGCGCCGGCCGCGAGGACGTCGGCGAGGTCGAACAGCGCCTTGCGGTCGAGGTGCACCGCCGTGGCCGAGGCGACCATGCCGACCAGCATCAGGCCGATCGTCACGAAGCCGAGCGTCAGCAGCAGGATCCGGCCCGACTCGCGGTCCGGCGTCTCCGCCGGCGTCATCCCCGCACCTCGGCATAGCGGTCGACCTCGGTCACGTGGCTCGCCTCGACCGGCACGGCCAGCGGCAGCCAGCCGCGCAGCGCCGACGGGACGAAGGGCAGCGGCACGTCGAGCCGCACCCGCACGCCGACCGTCGCGTCCGGGGAGAGGCAGGGGTCGTGGGAGCACTCCACGCTCAGCACGTCGCCCGCGGCAGCGTCCACGCCGGCGAAGCCCTGGTCGGCCAGCGCGAGCTCGACCGACGCCTGGGCGCGCGCGACACCCTCCGCCGAGGACTCCGCGGTGACGACGGCGCGGGCGGCGTCGCGGGCCGCTCCCTCGACCGCGAACGCCCCGGCCTGCACGCGCCCGACCGTGATCACGAGGTAGACCAGCGGGACGAGCAGGAGCACGGCGGCGCCGACGAACTCCACCAGGGCGCTGCCGGTGTCGTCGGCGGCTGCTTCGCGGACCCGGCGCAGGCGTCGGGTGAGCGCCGTCGGGAGGGCCGTCCCGGGTCTCGCCGCGGGCACGGCCCGTCCCCGGGCGCGGCCCGGTGGTGCGGGGACGTGCCCCATCGGCTCCCTGTCGCGCATCAGCCCTCCTCCAGCGCGTGGCCGCGGACGGTGAGCGCCCCGGTGGGGCCGACGAGGCCGACGACGGGCAGCGGCGCGCGCACGACGACCTCCACCACGGGCAGGCCGTCGTGCACCGTCCGCCCGACGCTCACGTCGGTGGCGTAGCGCGGTGACAGCGACGCCGCGAGGAGCTCGCGCGTCCGCGCGGCGCCGTCGTCGGGCGCGCGGTCGGCACGGGCCGCGACGCGGGCGCCCTCGGCGGCGGCGTCGACGGCCAGCGCCCGCACGTGCAGCGCGAGCGCGAGCTGGACGACGCCGAGGAAGAGCGCGAGCACGAGCGCCGCCACCATGGCGAACTCGGCGACGGCCGACCCGCGCTCCCCCGCGGCACCGCCGCGGGGACCGGGCGTCACCGGCCGGTGACGCTCGAGATCGCCTGGGTGAAGGCGTTCTCGAGCAGCGGGCCGGCGATCGCCCACAGCGCGACGACGAGGCCGGCGGTCATGAGGGTGACGAGGACCCAGCCCGGGACGTCGCCGCGCTCGGGGTCGTCCGCGTCCGGGCGATCGGGCGGGGTCGGAAGGTGCTGCGGCACGCGGGGCGTGCGCTCGTCGGAGCCGTGGGGGGACATGGCGTTTCCTTCCTGTTGGCGGCTCTGGGGTGGTGCGGATCGGGGTGGTGCTGGTCTCGGGTGTGCGGGCGGGGAGTCACAGCCCGATCCGGAGGGTGGCGAGGGACGGGAAGACGGCGAACACCACGGTGATCGGCAGGATGAGGAAGACGACGGGCACGAGCATCGCGACCTCCTTCTTGCCCGCCGACTCCATGAGCGCCCGCCGGCCCGACTCGCGGACGTCCTGCGCCTGCGCCCGCAGCACCTCGGCCAGCGGGGTGCCGCGCTCCAGCGCCACCGCGACGCCCTCGGCGAACCGGGTCACCGAGGGCAGGCCCGTGCGGTCGGCCATGTCGGTGAGCGCCTGCGCGACCGGGGCGCCGGCACGGACGTCGGCGAGCGTGCGCGAGATCTCGCCGGACAGCTCGCCGCGCGCCGTCGTGGCGACGCGCTCGAGGGCGGCGACGGGCGCCTCGCCCGCGGTGACCGCGAGCGCCAGGAGCTCCGCGACGGTCGGGAACTCGGTGACCATGCGCTCCTCGCGCCGCGCGATCCGGCGGGACAGCACGTGGTCGCAGGCGACGAAGCCGCACGCCCCGGCGACCGCCACGAGGAGCACGAGCGGCACCGGCGAGAAGCCCCGGGCAGCGCCGATGAGCAGCGAGAGCGCCAGGCCGGCCGCGAGCCCCAGCACGGTCCAGACGACCTGCCGGGCTCGGTACTGGTCGACGGTCTCGGTTGACCCGGCGCGCTGCAGGCGGCGGCGCACCTCGTCGCGGGTCGAGCCGAGGCGCTCGAACCAGCGCGCGGCGTCCGCCCCCCACGGCGCGAGCAGGCGCTCGACGACCGGGAACGGGCCGCGGGCCGGCTGGTCGCGCAGCAGCCGGGAGGTGGCGTCCCGCGGGCGCAGCACCGGGGCGAGCCGGTCCTCGAGCGTGATGCGCCGGCCCCGCAGCCCCGCGGCGACCAGGAGAAGACCGATGCCGCCGAGCAGGCCGATGAGAGCGCCGGTCGCGCTGAACCACGCGGTCATCGCAGCACCCGGCCTTCCTCGGGCAGCCGGCCGAGCCGCACCATGAGCCGGTAGGCGACCAGCGAGCACGCGGCACCGCCGAGGAGGACGGCGACCCCGGCGGCCGAGTCGTAGGCGCGGGCGGTCTCGGGCCGGGTGGCGAGGAACGCCAGCACCACCCACGGACCGGCCGCCGCGAGACGGGCACCGTTGACGGTCCACGACTGCCGCGCCTCGAGCTCGCCGCGGGTGCGGGCGTCCTCGCGCAGGAACGCCGAGAGCGCCCGCAGGAGCCGGCCGAGGTCGGTGCCGCCCACCTCCCGCGTGAGCCGCAGCGCCTCGACGATGCGGTCGGCGACCGGGTCGGCGAGGCGCGCCTTGAGCAGGTCGAGGCTCTCCGCGAAGCGGCCCGTGGCCCGGTAGTCGGCGGCGAAGCGGGCGAACGGCTCACGCAGCTCCGCCGGGCCGCGCTCCCCGAGCTGGCCGACGGCCTCCGGCAACGAGAGGCCGGCACGGACGCCGGACGCCAGGTGGTCGACCACCTCCGGCCACACGTCGCGAAGGTCCCGGCGGCGCTTGCGGGCGCGGGCCCGCACCATCCCCGCGGGGGCCAGCCCCGCCATCGTCCCGAAGCACAGCGCCAGCACCGGCGAGAGCGTCAGCGCGGCGACGGTGAGGGCGACGACGGCGGCGACCGCCACGCTCGCGCCCACGAGGGCGCCGGGCGTGACGGACCCGGCACCCGCCTGCACCAGCAGGTCCTGGGTACGGGCGGACCACGCCGAGCGTCGCGGCCCCCGCGCCGGCGCCTCCCAGCACGACCACCAGACGCAGAACAGGCCCAGCCCCAGCAGGAGGCCGACGAGCACGCCCACGTCAGCGCTCCCCCGCCAGCAGCGCCCGCACGTCGATGCCCGCGCGGGCGAAGCGGTCGTCGGCGGCCGGGAACCCGTCACCGCGCACGAGCCGGCCGCCCTGCGCCGCCGGCTCGCGGTGGAACAGCCCTGCGGTCTCGACGCGCCCCTCCTCGACGCGCCCGGTCACGGCGACGATCTCGCGGACCTGCCGCTCGCCGTCGGGCGTGACGCCGAGGTGGACCACGACGTCCACCGCCGAGGCGACCGTGGGGACGACGAAGTGGTGGGTCACGTTCTCGCCCGCGAGCAGCGGAAGGGTGCAGACCTTCGCGATCGCCTCGCGCGCCGAGTTGGCGTGGATCGTGCACATGCCCGGCACCCCGGCGTTGAGCGCCACCAGCAGGTCGAAGCTCTCGGCCTCGCGGACCTCGCCGATCACGATCCGGTCCGGCCGCATGCGCAGGGCCTCCTTGACCAGGCGGCGCAGCGGGATCTCGCCGGTGCCCTCGAGGCTCGGCTGGCGGCACTGCATGGCCACGATGTCGCGGACGTCGAGCTGCAGCTCGAAGACCTCCTCGCAGGTGATCACCCGCTGCCCCGAGGGGATGGAGCCGGCCAGGGCGTTGAGCATCGTCGTCTTGCCGGCCTGCGTGGCGCCCGAGACGAGGATGTTCAGGCCGGCGCGGACCGCGGCGTCGAGGAAGGCCGCGGCGTGCGTGCTGAGCGACCCGAGGCGGACCAGGTGCTCCAGCCGCCGCGCCCGCACCACGTGCTTGCGGATGTTGACCGCGAAGTGGTGCCGCGTGACGTCCGGGATCACCACGTGGAGGCGCTCGCCGCCGGGCAGGGCGGCGTCGACGAACGGGCTGGACAGGTCCAGGCGGCGGCCGCTGGACTTCAGCATCCGCTCGACCAGGTCGCGCACCTGCGCGCTGGTGAGGATGGTGGTGGTGAGCTCCGGCGTCCCGTCGCGGGCCACGAAGACCTGTGCCGGGCTGTTGATCCAGATCTCCTCGATCGCCGGGTCGTCGAGGTACTGCTGCAACGGCCCGAGGCCGGCGACCGCATCCACGACGGCGCGGGTGGCGGCCTCGACGTCGGCGAGCGGCGGCAGGAGCCCGCGCGTGGCCCGCTCGGCGTAGTCGCCGACGGCCTCGGCGACGAGCCGGTCCAGCGCGCCCCGCTCGCGCACGGGGTCGAGACCCCGCCGGCGCACGAGCTCGCGCACCTCCTGCTCGAGGATCGTGACGCCCTCGACGTCGACTCCGACGACAGCTGCCATGCATGCCCCCTGCGGCGTGCCTCGTGGCGTGCCGCCCCCTGCGGCACCGTCGGCAACCCACCATAGGTGACGTGCGCCACGTCCGGGGAGGGCCCTGTGGACAGCCCGCGTCACGTCCCGCCACCAGGTCGGGGCAGGTCGCCGACCTCATCCTCGACCGCGGGGCCCGGCGCGACTACGGTCGAGGATGACGACGTCGTCGCCACTGTCCCCGGACGGGAGACCGCCATGAGTGACGGAGCGGGCAGCAAAGGCAGGACCGGCAAGGGCTCCAGGGCCTCCGGCGGGGCAGGCAGAGCGGGCACGGCCCCCAAGGGCGCCGCGGCGCGCGCGGACGCGGCGGCCGGCGCCGCGGCGGCCACGGCACCCACCACGCAGCCCGACGTGCAGCAGGCCACGGCGGCGAGCGCGTCGCCCCCCACGGCCGAGGCGTTCGCCGAGCGGCTGCTGGCGGCCGCGCTCGGCGCCGTGGAGGTCCTCAGCGTCTACCTCGGCGACCGGCTCGGCTGGTACCAGGCGCTGGCGCAGGCCGACACGCTCACCGCCGAGGAGCTCGCCGGCGTCACCGACACCCAGGAGCGGTACGCCCGCGAGTGGCTCGAGCAGCAGGCGGCTGTCGGCATCCTCGAGCTGGTCCGCCCGGCCGGGCAGGACGCGGACGGCACGCCGGCCGTGTTCCGGCTGCCGCCGGCGCACGCCGAGGTGCTCACCGACGAGCACTCGCTGGCCTTCCTCGCGCCGCTCGCCCGGTTCTTCGGGGCGATCGGCCCCGAGCTGCCCCGCCTGCTGGAGGTCTACCGGCACGGCGGCGGCGTGTCGTGGGCGGAGCTCGGCGACGACGCGCGCGAGTCGCAGTCCGCGGGCAACCGGCCCTGGTTCGAGCGCCGGCTCGGGCCCGCGCTCGCGTCCGTGCCTGCCGTCCACGACATCCTGGCCGCGCCGGGCGCCCGCATCCTCGACGTCGGGTGCGGCATGGGGTGGTCCACGATCTCTCTCGCGCGCGCCTACCCGCAGGCGCGCCTGGTCGGCATCGACGTCGACGCGCCGTCGATCACCGCGGCACGCGCCAACGCCCGCGCCGAGGGCGTCGAGGAGCGGGTCGAGTTCCGCGCCGCCGACGCGGCCGAGCTCGCCGGCGCCGAGCCGTTCGACGCGGCGTTCGCCTTCGAGTGCATCCACGACATGCCGCGGCCGGTGGAGGTGCTCGGCGCGGTGCGCGGGGTGGTGCGCATCGACGGCGCCGTCGTCGTCATGGACGAGGCCGTGGCCGACGAGCTCACCGCGCCGGCCGACCAGGTCGACCGCCTGATGTACGGCTACAGCCTGTTCGTGTGCCTGCCGGACTCGATGTCGTCGCCGCCCTCGGTGGCCACCGGCACCGTGATGCGCCCCGCGACGCTGCGGCGCTACGCCCAGCAGGCCGGCTTCGCCGACGTCGAGGTGCTGCCGATCCAGGACTTCTCGTTCTTCCGGTTCTACCGGCTGCTGTCCTGACCGGCCGGCCGCGCCACCGTGGGCGGCGGGGCCGTGCACGGACGGGTGTCGGTAGCCTCCGTGCATGACGTCGCTCCCCCGCGGCGCGTGGCAGGACGTCGCGCGCGCCACCGGCCTGCTGTCCCCCACCGGCACGTCCACCGCCGACGTCGCCTCGACGATCTTCGCCGAGATGTCCGCGCTGGCCGCCGCCACCGGGGCGATCAACCTCGGCCAGGGCTTCCCCGACGTCGACGGGCCGGACTACGTCAAGCAGGCCGCCGTCGCGGCCATCCAGGGCGACTTCAACCAGTACCCGCCCGGCCCCGGCGTGCCCGAGCTGCGCCGCGCCGTGGCGGCGCACCAGGCGCGCCACTACGGGCTCGACGTGGACCCGGACACCGAGGTGCTGGTCACCACCGGCGCCACCGAGGCGCTCGCCGCGACCGTGCTGGCGCTGGCCGGCCCGGGCGACGAGGTGATCACGCTCGAGCCGTTCTACGACTCCTACGCCGCCGTGGTCGCGCTGGCCGGCGCCACGCACGTGCCGGTCGCGCTCGCCCCCACCGGCGGCGGGTTCCGGCTCGACGTCGACGCCCTGCGGGCCGCCGCGAGCGACCGCACCCGCCTCATCCTCGTCAACACCCCGCACAACCCCACCGGCACCGTGCTCACCCGCGCCGAGCTGGAGGCCGTGGCCGCCGTCGCCCGCGAGCGCGACGCCGTCGTCGTCACCGACGAGGTCTACGAGCACCTGACGTTCGACGGCGCCGTGCACGTGCCGGTCGCCACGCTGCCCGGCATGGCCGAGCGGACCCTGACCATCTCCTCCAGCGGCAAGACGTTCTCCCTCACCGGCTGGAAGATCGGCTGGGTGCACGGCCCCGCGGCGCTGGTCACCGCGGTGCGCACGGTCAAGCAGTTCCTCACCTACGTCTCCGGCGCGCCGTTCCAGCCGGCCATCGCCCGCGCGCTGGCCGACGACGAGACGCCACGCCGGCTCGCCGCCTCGCTCGCGGCGCGGCGCGACCTGCTGTGCGAGGGACTCGAGGCGGCCGGGTTCGACGTCGTCGTGCCGCGCGGCACGTACTTCGTCGTGGCCGACGGCGCCCGCGTGATCGAGCGGGTCGCCGGCCTGCCGGACGACGCCGACGGCGCCGAGCTGTGCCGCCGCCTGCCGGAGCTGGCCGGCGTCGCGGGCATCCCGCTCACCGCGTTCTGCCGGGACGGCTCGCCCACGCACGCGGCGCTGCGCACCAGCGTGCGGTTCACGTTCGTCAAGCGCGAGGACGTGCTGCGCGAGGCCGTCGCGCGGCTCGGGGCGCTCGGGTCCTGACGGCGGCGCCCCGCGGCCGCTCCGGCGACGGCGCCGGCCCGCGGCCGGCTCAGGCGCAGACGCCGGGCAGCACCGACGGCGTCGGCGACGGCTCGGCGTCGCCCCCGTCGGCGTCGCCCCCGCTCCCCTCGCCGGCGTCCGGGGAGGCCGCACCGGTCGGCGACGGGCTCCCGCCCGCGGGTCCGTCGGGCTCCGTCGCGCCGTCCGACGGCGTGCTCGGGTCGCCCGACGGCGTGGCGGTCGGCGCCGGGTCCGGCAGCCCGGGCGGCGGCTCGTCGGCGCGGAGCCGCTCCCAGATCGCGTCGGCCTCGTCGGTCCACACGACGCGGTTGGGGTTGCTCGGCGCGTCGGTCACCGGCACGGCGGTGAACACCACGCGGCTGGGGTCGATGTCGCGCACGCTCCACGCCAGGCCGGCCAGCGCGCGCGGGCTGGCGAGGTCGGGGTCGGTGGAGATCGACTGCAGCACGGCCTGCACCACGCGGTACAGCTGCGGGGAGTCGGTGATGAGGTTCTTCGAGAGGATCTCGCGCACCATCGCCGAGACGAACGCCTGCTGGCGCTCGATGCGGCGCAGGTCGGAGCCCTGCTCGAGCCCCATGCCCGTGCCGTGGCGCACCCGCAGGAACTGGATCGCCGTGTCGCCGTCGAGCCGCTGCTCGCCCGCGGGCAGCGCGAGGTCGCCGTAGCGCTCGCTCTCCTCGACCGGCTCGGGCAGGCACATGGTCACGCCGCCCACGGCGTCGACCACCCCGACGACGCCGGACATCTCGACGACGACGTGGTCGGTGATCGACAGTCCCGTGAGCTCCTGGACGGTGAGGATCGTGCACGCCGCCGCCCCGGTGACGTCCTTGTCGTCGCCGCCGCCGATCGTGAAGGCGCGGTTGAACATCGTGTCGCTGCGCGGGTCGCTCGTGCCGCCGCCGGGCCGCGGGCACGCGGGGATGTCCACGAGCGAGTCGCGCGGGATCGACACCACCTCGATGCGGCTGCGGTCCCCCGAGATGTGCACGATCAGCGTGGTGTCGGAGTGGAACTCGTCGCCCGCCCCGCCGATCGCGGCGTTGCCCTCGCCGCCGCGGAAGTCGGTGCCCATGACGAGGATGTCGAGGGCGCGGCCCGCGAACGGGTCGTCGGGGTCCGCCGCGGCGGGCGTGGGGCGTGCCCCCTCGACCTCGCCGAGCAGCGACTCGACGTCCGACACGTCGATCTGCGACTGAAGGTTCACGTACGCCGCCACCGCGCCGGTGCCGGCGAAGGCGACCAGCCCGGTGAGGACCAGGCCGACGAGCCGCAGCGCACGGTGTGCCTTGAGACTCGAGGCGTGCTGCGGCACCGCGGCGCGGGACATGGGCCGAGACTAGCCATGCCTCCGCGTCCTCGCAGGTGGGCGCGCCCGTCGGGTCAGCCGCCGGCCGCCTCGTGACGGTGCCCGGCGTCGTGCTTGCCGGCGTCGTGCTTGCCGGCGTCGTGCTTGCCGGCGTCGTGGTGCCCGGCGCGGTCCCGCTCGAAGTCCCGTGCCGCGGCCGCGCCGATGTCGGGGTTGTCGGTGAAGAAGCCGTCCATGCCGGCGTCGAGGAAGACCCGGATCTCCGCCGCCAGGTCGCCGATGCCGTTCGGGTCCGCCGACGAGCGCAGCTCGGCGGGCAGGAACTGGTTCTCGCGGCGGAACGTCCAGCCGTGCACCTCGAGCCCGGCGCGGTGCGCGTCCCGGATCACGGTGGTGGGCTCCCCGAGCGTGTCGTCCTCCTCGCGCGGGATCATCAGGTTCTTCTCCAGCCCGACGCCGTCCGCGTACCGCGCGACCTCGCGCAGCCCGGCCGGCGTGACCAGGTCGGCGTACGTGCGCTCGTCCCCGGCGGCGACGAGGTCGTACGGCGCCCCGGTGGCCGCGACCAGCTGCACCAGCCGCACGCGGGTCATCCGGTCGAGCTGGCGCAGGTTGGCGGTCTCGAAGGACTGGACGTAGACGGGCGCGCGCCGGTGGTCGAGCCCGTGGTCGCGCAGCGCGGCGACGAGCGGCTCCTCCAGCGAGAGCCCGACGGAGTCGAAGTAGGTGGGGTGCTTGGTCTCGGGGTAGACGCCCACCGGGCGGCCGTCGCACGTGCGGGACTCGCGCGCCAGGTCGAGCACCTCGTCCAGCGTCGGCACCCGGTACCGGCCGTCGAAGCGGGTGTTCTGCGGGCGGGTCTCGGGGATGCGCTCCTTCGCGCGCAGCGTGCGCAGCTCGGCGAGCGTGAAGTCCTCGGTGAACCAGCCGGTCACCTCGGCGCCGTCGATCACCTTGGTGGTCCGCCGGTCCGCGAACTCCGGGTGGTCGGCCACGTCCGTGGTGCCGCCGATCTCGTTCTCGTGGCGCGCCACCAGGACGCCGTCCTTGGTGGCCACGAGGTCCGGCTCGATGTAGTCGGCGCACTGCCGGATCGCCAGCGCGTACGCGGCCAGCGTGTGCTCGGGGCGGTAGCCGGAGGCGCCCCGGTGCCCGATCATCGTGACGTCGTCGTCGCGGCGGTCACGGGCGTCATGGTGCGACTGGGAGTGGGAGTGGGAGTGGGACGGACGGCCACCGTGGCCGTCGCCCCGACCGCCGGCGACCGCGGTCACCGGGAGCAGCAGCGTCGCCGCGAGCGCGAGCCCGGCGACGCGACGCAGGGTGCGGGTCCTCGTGCTCATGCTTCAGCGTAGGTCCGCCCTCCGGCGCCCGCGCGGCCGCGGCTCAGACCGGCATGTGCCAGCCGCCGCGGCGGAACGCCGGGGTGGCCACGGCCAGCACGAGCAGGGCGAGGGCCACCGCGCCGAGCATCACGACCGACATCGCGAACGCGTCGCCGCCCAGCACGCCGACCACCGGGCTGATGAGGCCGGAGACGCCGGACTGCACGGCGCCGATGACGGCGGCGGCGGTGCCGGCGATCTCGCCGTGGCGGGACATGGCCAGCGCCGAGGCGTTCGCCGGGACGAGGCCCTGGAAGGCCAGCACGAGCCACAGCACGGCGAGCAGCCCGTACAGCCCGCCGAGCTGCGTCGTCGCGACGACGAGCAGCACGACGGCGAGCGCGCCCTGCGCCACCAGGCCCGCGCGCAGCAGGCGCACCGGCGCCACCTTGCGCACCAGCGCCGCGTTGATCTGCGCCGAGATGACCAGGCCGATGCCGTTGAGCGCGAACAGCAGCGCGAACTGGCCCTTGGAGACCCCGTAGTGCTCCTGGAAGACGAACGGCGAGCCCACCACGTAGCTCATGAGCACCGCCTGCCCGAGGCCCGGCACCACCGCCAGGGCCATGAAGTGCCGGTCGCGCAGCAGCGTGCGGTACCCGGCGAGGGCGGCCTTGGGGCCGCCCGAGCGGCGTGCGACGGGGGGCAGCGTCTCCGGCATGAGCGTCATGACGACGACGGCCATGGCCGCGCCGAACAGGGCCAGCACGACGAACACCCACCGCCAGCTCGCCTGCGCCGTGACGGCCGAGCCGAGCGTCGGGGCGAGCATCGGCGCGACGCCGATGACGAGCATCAGCCGCGACAGGATGCGGGCGGCCTCGGCGCCGACGAACCGGTCGCGGACGATCGCGACGGCCGCGACGCCGCAGGAGGCGTTGAAGAAGCCCTGCAGCAGGCGCAGGGCGATGAGCAGCGTCATGTCGGTGGCGACGGCGCACAGGATGGAGGTGATCACCTGGAAAGCCAGGCCCACCAGGAGCGGCAGCCGGCGGCCGTACCGGTCGGACAGCGGCCCGATCACCAGCTGGCCCAGGCCGCCGCCGACGAGCATCGCCGAGATGGTCAGCTGCGCCATGGCGTCGGTGGAGCCGAGCTCGCGCGCGACGTCGGGCAGCGACGGCAGGTACATGTCGACGGTGAACGCCGGGAGCGCCGAGAGCGCCCCGAGCATGAGCACCCACTTGGCCGTGCTGCGGCCACGCATGCGGGCGGCCAAGGTTCTGTCGGGCATGGGCGCCATCGTAGTCGAAACGTTACGACCCGCCGGGTCACGCGGCCGGTGACGGCGCTCACGCCGGCGCTCGGGTCGGGGCTCGGGTCGGCCGACCGGCGGGCGGCGGGGTGTCGGCGGGGCGCGTGCGGAGTGCCGGCGGGATGCCGGCGGGATGTCGGCGGGCCGCGGGAGGATAGGCCGCATGTGCGGCCGATTCGCCTCCTTCCGCAGCGCCCAGGACGTGGCCGACGACCTCGCCGTCGCGGAGCTCGCCGAGGACGCGCGCGCGCTCGCGCCGTCGTGGAACGTGGCACCCACCGACGGCGTGCGGATCGTCGTCGAGCGCCCGGCACGGCTCCCGGACGGCGGGCACGGCGAGATCACCCGCTCGATGCGGCTGGCGCGCTGGGGGCTCGTGCCGTCGTGGGCCAAGGACCCGGGCGTCGGGGCGCGGATGATCAACGCCCGCTCCGAGACGCTGCTCGACAAGCCGGCCTTCGCCCGGCCGCTGGCCGCGCGGCGCTGCCTGGTGCCCGCCGAGGGCTACTACGAGTGGCGCCGGCTCCCGCCGCCCGCCGGCGCCGCGGCCGGCGGGAAGGGCGCGGCGAAGGTGCCGAAGCAGCCGTACTGGATCCACCCCGCCGAGGGCGGGGTCGCGTTCGCCGGGCTCTACGAGTTCTGGCGCGACCCGGCGCGCGCGGCGGACGACCCGGACCGCTGGCTCGTGTCGACCACGATCATCACCACCGCCGCGGCGCCGCACCTCGCACACGTCCACGACCGGATGCCCGTGGCGCTGCCGGCCGCGGCGTGGGACGCCTGGCTCGACCCCGCCGTCGGCGCCGAGGAGGCGGCCCGCATCGCCACGGGGCCCGTGCACGACCTCGCGCTCACGCCGGTCACCACGCGGGTCAACGCGGTGCGCAACGACGGGCCGAGCCTGCTCGAGCCCGACCCGGCGCCGATCGACGCGGGCGTGCCCGCGACGGCCTGACCCGTCCCGGCACGCCTACACCGCCGGCCGGGCCGTCAGCCGCCGGTGTAGGCGTGCTGCAGGCGCACGGGCCGGATCGCCCCGAGGCCCTGCACCTCCTGCTCGGGCTGCTGGGTGAGCGCGAAGCGCGACGACGTGGCCAGCAGCGCCGCCGTCGGCGGGTCGACCAGCACGGTGCTCGGCTCGGCGATCTCGGTGAGGCGCGAGGCGAGGTTGACGCTCGGGCCGAACACGTCGCCGAAGCGCGAGAGCACGCGGCCCCAGACGAACCCGACGCGCACCGGGATCTCCTCGCCCGACGGCGGCGGGCTCGCCAGACCGAGCGCCACCTCGGCGCCGGTCTGCACGTCGTCGGCGATGAACAGCACGGCGTCGCCGATGGTCTTGACCACGCGGCCGCCGGCCTCGGTCACGACGTCGCGCGCCCGCGTCTCGAAGTGCTGCACGAACTCGCTGAGCTCCTCGGACCCCAGCCCGGCGGTGCGCTTGGTGAAGCTGACGATGTCGGCGAAGCCGACCGCGCGGCGCAGCGGGAGCTGGTGCTCGTCGGTGACGTTCTCGCCGCGGGCGCCGCCGAACTCCGTGGCCAGCCGGCCGGCGAGGGCCGCCAGCTGGCGCCGCCAGGCGTGCTCGAGCTGGCGCGCGAGGCGGTCGGCCAGCTGCGGCACCCGGTCGATGACCGCCAGGCGGGCGCTGACGTCGTCGAGCTGGTGGTCGCGGGCGACGTGCTCGACGAACGCCTCGACCTGCCACAGCGCGAGGCGGTCGGTGGTGTGCCCGACGGACCGGATGAGGGTGCGCAGCGCCTGCTCGTCGAGGTGCTCGTCCTCGCTCAGCTCGGCGATCTCCCGCAGCGCGTCCATGTCGCTCTCGGTGAACCACGGGTCCGTGGGGTGCGTGACGGGCAGGCCCATCCAGCGCCAGTAGCTCTCGATGAACTCGTGCGACAGCCCGGTGCCGACCACGAGGTCCTCGAGGGTGTACCGGCGCGGGCCGCCGAGGATCTCCTCGTCGATCCGGCCGGCGATGTCCGTGCCGGGTGTGCCCGTCGGCTGGGCGTCGGACTCGGTCGAGGTGTCGCTCGTCACGTCGCCACTCTACTGGCGCCCGCCTGGCAGGAACCTGGACGCCCGCGCCGCCGGCCCGCGTCCCGTCCCGTGTCGTGTCCCGTGTCGTGTCCCGTCGGCCGACCGCGGGTCAGCCCCGGCGCAGGTGGTGGACGTCGCCGGCCGCGACGACGTGCTCGACGGCCGGCCCCGCGGCGTCCGGGACCGCGACGACGAGGGACCCGTCGGCCGCGAGCCGGACGGCGGTGCCCTCGAGCACGCGGCCGGAGCCGGCGAGCTCGGCGCGCACGGGGGCGCCGAGCGTGGCCGACGCCGCCGCGTACTGCGCCGCGAGCGAGGGGGCCTCGCCGTCCGCGGCGTGCGGGTCGCCGCCGTCGGCCTCCCAGCGGGCGACGACGGCGGCGAGCTCGCGCAGCACGGCCACCAGCAGCCCGGTGCGGTCGGCGGCGGCGCGCGCCCCGGCCGGGCCGGCGAGCGCGAGCGACGTGGCGGTGGGCACGGGCAGCTCGCCGGTCGCCTGGCTCACGTTGAGCCCCACGCCGAGGACGACGGCGGCCGGCGCCCCGCCGTCCCGCGCCCTCCCGCCGGAGCCCGCGACGCCCTGCCCCGCGGCGCCCTGCCCCGCCACGCCCGGCACCACCTCGGCGAGCAGCCCCGCCACCTTGCGCCACGCGCCGTACCCGGCCACGGGCTCCTCCGCGGGCAGCAGCACGTCGTTCGGCCACTTCACGGCCGCCGGCACGCCGGCGGCGCGCAGCGCCCGCACCACCGCCAGCCCGCCGAGCAGCGGCAGCCAGCCCAGCACCTCGGCCGGCACCCGCGGGCGCAGCAGCGCCGAGACGGTCAGCGCCGCGCCCGGCGGCGTCTGCCACCCCCGGCCGGCGCGCCCGCGGCCGGCGGTCTGGTGCTCGGCCGCGAGCGCCGCCGGCGCCCGCCAGGAGCCCGGGTCGCGCGCCAGGCCGGCCAGCGCGGCGTTGGTGGACGGCGAGGTGGCGACGACGTCGAGGCGCTCCCACGCGCCCGCGGGCCGCAGCAGCGCCGCCCGCAGGCGCGGCACGTCGAGCGGGGCGCGCGCCGCGGCCGGCACGGTGGGCCCCGCAGACTCCGCGGGCGCGGCGGCGGGCTCTGCGGGCGCGGGGCTCTCGGTCACCCGACCATCCTCGCGCAGGCCCGCGGCGGGCGAGTCCCCGACCCCGCCCCACCCCGCCCGCGCCCGCCCGGGCGTTGTGGGGACCCACCAAAGAACACCCGCGCCACGCGTCCGGCCGCGCATCGAACTGTGCAGGTGCTCCAACTAGGCTCGCCTGCGTGAACGACGCCACCACCGACACCCTCGCCGCCCAGCCCCGGACCACCGGGACGGCGGCGAAGCTGGCCGACCTGGAGCGCCGCCGCGCCGCGGCCGTCACCGAGCCGGAGGCCGCCGCGCAGGCCAAGCAGCACGCGCGCGGCAAGAAGACGGCGCGCGAGCGCATCGAGGCGCTGCTGGACCCGGGCTCGTTCGTGGAGCTCGACGCGCTGGCGGTGCACCGCAGCCGCAACTTCGGGCTCGACGCCAAGAAGGTGGCGGGCGACGGCGTCGTCACCGGCTACGGCACCGTCGACGGCCGCCAGGTGTGCGTGTTCAGCCAGGACTTCACCGTCTTCGGCGGCTCGCTGGGCGAGGTGCACGGCCAGAAGATCGCCAAGGTGCAGGACCTCGCGCTGCGCACCGGCGTGCCGATCATCGGCATCTCCGACGGCGGCGGCGCGCGCATCCAGGAGGGCGTGGCCGCCCTCACCCAGTTCGCCGAGATGTTCCGCCGCAACGTCGCCGCCTCCGGCGTCGTGCCGCAGATCTCCCTCATCCTCGGCCCCAGCGCCGGCGGCGCCGTCTACTCCCCCGCGCTGACCGACTTCATCGTGATGGCCGACGGCACCGCGAACATGTTCATCACCGGCCCGGACGTCATCCGCGCGGTCACCGGCGAGGACGTCGACTTCGAGACCCTCGGCGGGGCGCGCACCCACAACGAGCGGTCCGGCGTCGCGCACTACATGGCCGCCGACGAGGACGACGCCATCGACTACGTGCGCCAGCTGCTGGGCTACCTGCCGCAGAACAACCTGTCCGACGCGCCGGCGTTCCCGCCCGAGGACACCCCGCTCGAGGTGACCGCGGACGACGAGGCGCTCGACACGCTGGTCCCGGACTCCGACAACCAGCCGTACGACATGCGCACCGTGGTCGAGACGGTGCTGGACCCCGAGTCGTTCCTCGAGGTGCAGCCGCTGTTCGCCACCAACGTGCTGGTCGGCTTCGGGCACGTCGAGGGCCAGGCGGTGGGCATCGTCGCCAACCAGCCCATGGCGATGGCCGGCACGCTGGACATCGACGCGGCCGAGAAGGCCGCGCGGTTCGTGCGCACCTGCGACGCGTTCAACGTCCCCGTGCTGACCTTCGTCGACGTGCCCGGCTTCCTGCCCGGCGTCGGCCAGGAGCACCAGGGCATCATCCGCCGCGGCGCCAAGCTCATCTACGCCTACGCCGAGGCCACGGTGCCGCTGGTCACGGTGATCACCCGCAAGGCCTACGGCGGCGCGTACATCGTCATGGGCTCCAAGCAGCTCGGCGCGGACGTCAACCTCGCCTGGCCGACGGCGCAGGTCGCCGTCATGGGCGCCGGCGGCGCGGTGAACATCCTGCAGCGCCGGGCGCTGGCCGAGGTCGACAAGGCCGGCGGTGACGTCGAGGCGGAGCGCGCGCGGCTGACGGCCGAGTACGAGGAGGCGATCGTCAACCCGTGGGACGCCGCCGAGCGCGGGTACGTCGACGCCGTCATCCGGCCGTCGGAGACCCGCATGCAGGTGGTGCGCGCGCTGCGGGCGCTGCGCACCAAGCGCGCCAGCCTGCCGCCCAAGAAGCACGGCAACATCCCGCTGTGAGCCCCGAGAACCACGCTGAGGGACAATCGCCCGCATGAGCCACGAGGACGCCACGCACGGCCCGGCCCCGCTCGGCGCCGTCGACCCGGAGCCGATGCACCGCGCGGTCGACGCGCTCGCGGCGGCGCTGCACGAGTACGTGGGCACCGCCGTCGGGGTCCGCGCCGAGTTCGGCGCGGCGGAGGCCGACGAGGACCCGCGCGTCCTCGCGCTGGAGAACCGCATCGGCCACCTCAACGCGTCGCTGTTCGACGCGCTGCACGACGTGCTCGGCATGCACCCCGACCTCACCAGCTCGGTGTGGGAGCCGGAGGAGGACGAGGAGCACGAGCACGTGCACGAGCTCCCGGAGGGCGCCGAGCCCGCCGAGGCGTTCTACCTCGGCTTCGTGGTGGCCGTGCCGCCGGGCGGTGCGGACATGACCATCGACGGGGTCATCGACCTGCTCGACGAGGCCGGCGAGCAGGCCACGAACCGGCTCGCCGAGGGCGGGTACGAGGTCGTGGAGTGGGCCGCCTCCCGCGGCGGCGCGCCGGCCTTCGGGGACGACGACGAGGACGACGAGTGAGCGAGCAGCAGACCGGCCCGGGCACCCCCGAGGCGCCGCACGCGGTGCGCATCGTGCGCGGCCAGCCCGACGAGCTCGAGGTCGCCGCGCTGGTCGCCGGCCTCGCCACCGTCGTCGGCGCCACCGGCCTGCCCGACGACGTCGCCCCGATCGACGAGTGGACCAACCACGCCCGCACCGTGCGCGGCAACGGCGCCGGGGCGACGGCGAGGAGCTTCGGCGGCCGCTCGGGCCGGCACCACGCCGACGCCTGGCGCTGGAGCCTGCGCAGCTGAGCCCGCGCAGCCGGGCCCGCGGAGGCGCCCGCCGGCCGCGAGGCGACGGGGCTAGGCTCACGCCGTGACGACTCCCGGTTCCGCGCCCCGCACCCCCACGCCCGTCGACGCCGTCGCCGACCGGCACGTCCGGCGCATCGCCGCGCTCGACCCGCTCGGCGCCACCGCGATGGGCCTGCCGGGGTTCGACCACCTCATGACGGACCTGTCGCCCGAGGGGCACGCGGCGCGGGCCGACGCCGACCGGGCCACGCTGCGCGAGCTCGACGGCCTCACGCCGGCCGACGACGTCGACCGCGTCACCCTGGCCGCCATGCGCGAGCGCCTGGGGCTCGCCGTCGAGCTGTACGAGGCGGGCGAGCCGCTGGCCAGCCTCAACAACATCGCCTCCCCCGTGCAGGAGCTGCGCGACGTCTTCGACATCATGCCCACCGGCACGGTCGAGGCCTGGGAGAACGTCGCCGCCCGCCTGGGCGCGCTGCCGGACGCGGTCGAGGGCTACGTCGCCTCGCTCACCGAGGCCGCCCGCCGCGGCCGGGTGGCGCCCCTGCGCCAGGTGCGCGAGGCCATGGCCCAGGCGCGCGAGCTCGCCGGGCCGGACTCGTTCTTCACCGCCCTGGTGGGCGGCAAGGAGGCCGCCGCGGTGCTCGACGAGTCCGCCGCGTGCAGCCTCGTGCGCAAGGAGCTCGAGCACGGCGCCACTGCCGCGCGGGAGGCCTACGGCCGCCTCACCGCGTTCCTCGAGACGGAGCTGGCGCCGAGGGCGCCGCACGCCGACGCCGCCGGCCGCGAGCGCTACGCCCTGTTCTCCCGCCAGTTCCTCGGCGCCGCCGTCGACCTCGACGAGACCTACGCCTGGGGCCTGGAGGAGCTCGACCGCGTCGTCGCCGAGCAGACCGCGGTGGCCCGCGAGATCGCCGGCCCGGGCGCCACGGTGGAGGACGCCGTCGCCGCGCTCGACGCCGACCCGCGCTACCAGCTGCACGGCACCGACGCGCTGCGCGCCTGGATGCAGGAGACCGCCGACCGGGCGATCGAGGACCTGGACGGCGTGCACTTCGACATCACCGGCCCGGTGCGCACCATCGAGTGCATGATCGCCCCGACCCAGACGGGCGGCATCTACTACACCCCGCCGAGCGACGACTTCTCCCGGCCGGGCCGCATGTGGTGGTCGGTGCCGCCGGAGGTCACCCGCTTCAGCACCTGGCGCGAGCGCACGACCGTCTACCACGAGGGCGTGCCGGGCCACCACCTGCAGTGCGCCGAGGCCGTCGTCGCCCGCGACACCCTCAACTCGTGGCGCCGCCTGGCCTGCTGGGTGTCCGGCCACGGCGAGGGCTGGGCGCTGTACGCCGAGCGGCTCATGGACGACCTGGGCTACCTCGACGACCCGGGCGACCGGCTCGGCATGCTCGACGCCCAGCGCATGCGCGCCGCCCGCGTCGTGTTCGACATCGGCGTGCACCTGGGCCTGCCCGCGCCCGAGCGCTGGGGCGGCGGCACCTGGGACGCCGACAAGGCCTGGCCGTTCCTCAAGGCGAACGTCAACATGGCCGAGGGCTTCGTGCGGTTCGAGTACAACCGCTACCTCGGCTGGCCGGGTCAGGCGCCGTCGTACAAGGTGGGCCAGCGGCTGTGGGAGCAGGTGCGCGACGACGCGCGGGCCGCCGCCGCGGCGCGCGGCGAGGCGTTCGACGCCAAGGCGTTCCACGCCCGGGCGCTGGCGCTCGGCTCGGTGGGCCTGGACGTGCTGCGCGAGGCGCTCGCCGACGCGCCGGCCGCCCGCGGCTGACCGCGCCGGCGACCGATGGAGGGCATCCTCACCGGGTTCGCGATCATCGCGGTGGTCATCGCGGCCGGGTACGTCTCCGGCCGCCTGCGCCTCGGCGGCGACGGCGCGCAGCTCGCGCTCAACCGCATCGCGTTCTTCGTGGCCAGCCCCGCGCTGCTGTTCACCGTGGTGGCCGACGCGGACCTCGCCGAGCTGTTCCACGCGCCCCTGCTGGTCCAGGGCGCCGCGGCGGTCGTCGCCGCGGGGCTGTTCGTCGTCGCCAACGCGGTGCGCCTGCGGCTCTCGGCGTCCGAGGCGACGGTGGGGGCGGTGTCGGCCGGGTACGTCAACGCCAACAACATCGGCCTGCCCGTGGCGGTGTACGTGCTGGACGACCCGGGCGCCGTGGTGCCGCTGCTCCTGCTGCAGCTGCTGGTCTTCGCCCCGCTGACGCTGCTGCTGCTCGACGCGCAGACGTCCGGCCGGCTGTCGGTGCGCCTCGTGCTGACCCAGCCCGTGCGCAACCCGATCATCCTCGGGTCGGTGGCCGGCGCGGTGGTCTCCGCGCTCGGCTGGAGCGTGCCGGCCCCGGTGCTCGCCCCGCTGGAGATCCTCGGCGGGGCGGCGATCCCCATGATGCTCATGGCGTTCGGCATGTCGCTGCACGGGTCGCGGCCGCTGCGGCGCGGGTCGTCCCGCGCCGCCGCCGGCGTCGCCACCGCGATCAAGGCCGTCGTGATGCCGGCCGTGGCGTTCGCGCTCGCCCGGTACGCCTTCCGGCTCGACGACGACGAGGTGCTCGCCGCCGTCGTGCTCGCGGGCCTGCCCACCGCGCAGAACGTCTTCAACTACGCCTCGCGGTTCCACCGCGGCGAGGTCCTGTCCCGGGACACCATCCTCGTGACCACGCTCCTGTCCCCCGCCGTCCTCTTCGCGGCCGCCCTGCTGCTGGGGTGACGCGCCGGGGCGACGGGTAGGGTTCCCTCGTGCCCGAGCCCCAGGTCCACGTGGTCCTCGCCTCCCAGTCCCCCGCCCGTCTGGCGACGTTGCGCGCCGCCGGGGTGGAGCCCACCGTGGTCGTCTCCCGCGTGGACGAGCCGGCCGTGCTGGCCGACGCCGCCGAGCGGCACGGCGAGCTCGAGGCGGCCGACCAGGTGCTCGTGCTCGCCCAGGCCAAGGCCGAGGACGTCGCGCGGCGCCTGGAGGACGAGGAGGCCGTCGCCGACATGATCGGCGCGCAGGTGGCCGACGCCGTGGTCGTCGGCTGCGACTCGATGCTCGAGCTCGACGGCGAGGTCGTGGGCAAGCCCGCCGACGCCGACGAGGCGCGGGCCCGCTGGCGCGCCATGCGCGGGCGCGCCGCGGTGCTGCACACCGGGCACTGGCTGGTGGACCTGCGCGACACCGACGGCGACGGCACGGGCGCCACCCTGGGCGCCACGTCGTCGACCACCGTGCACTTCGCCGACGTCGACGACGCCGAGATCGAGGCCTACGTCGCCACCGGCGAGCCGCTGCACGTGGCCGGCGCCTTCACGATCGACGGCCTCGGCGGCCCGTACGTCGAGCGGATCGAGGGCGACCACCACGGCGTCGTCGGGCTGAGCCTGCCGCTGCTGCGCGAGCTGCTGGGCGAGATCGGCGTGCCCTTCCACGCGCTGCGCGGCTGACCTCCCGGCGCCGCGGGCGCCCCGCCGCAGGGCGACCGGCTCTGTGGGAACCCGCAACGCACGTGGCACCGGGGCCCGCCCGGACACGCTCGCCATGTGGGATCCCTACAGACGGCCCGGAGCACGCTTGGCACCCGCTACAGACTTCCCCGCGGCCCGCCGACACCTGCCCTGAGCAACGCTCGGCCCGCGTTACGGTGAGCCGTGCCCATCACCAAGGTCCTCATCGCCAACCGCGGCGAGATCGCGGTCCGGGTCGCGCGCGCGTGCGCCGACGCCGGCATCGCGTCGGTCGCGGTCTACGCCGACCCCGACCGCGAGGCGCTGCACGTCCGCCTGGCCGACGAGGCGTTCGCCCTCGGCGGCGCCCGGGCGCAGGACACCTACCTCGACATCGACAAGCTGCTCGACGTCGCGCGCCGCTCCGGCGCCGACGCGGTGCACCCCGGGTACGGCTTCCTGTCCGAGAACGCGCAGTTCGCCCAGGCCGTCATCGACGCCGGCCTGGTGTGGGTCGGCCCGCCCCCGGCGGCCATCGAGGCGCTCGGCGACAAGGTGAGCGCCCGGCACATCGCCCAGCGCGCCGGCGCCCCGCTGGTGCCTGGCACCGCCGACCCCGTCCAGGACGCCGCCGAGGTGCGCGCGTTCGCGGCCGAGCACGGCCTGCCCATCGCCATCAAGGCGGCGTTCGGCGGCGGCGGCCGCGGCCTCAAGGTCGCCCGCACCGCCGACGAGATCGACGAGCTGTACGAGTCCGCGGTGCGCGAGGCGACGGCCGCGTTCGGCCGCGGCGAGTGCTTCGTCGAGCGCTACCTCGACCGCCCGCGGCACGTGGAGACCCAGTGCCTCGCCGACGCGCACGGCACCGTCGTCGTGGTCTCCACCCGCGACTGCTCGCTGCAGCGGCGCCACCAGAAGCTCGTCGAGGAGGCGCCCGCGCCGTTCCTCACCCCCGAGCAGGAGGAGGCGCTCGACCGCGCCTCGCGCGCCATCCTCGCCGAGGCCGGCTACGTCGGCGCCGGCACGTGCGAGTTCCTCGTGGGCGAGGACGGCACCATCTCGTTCCTGGAGGTCAACACGCGCCTGCAGGTCGAGCACCCGGTGAGCGAGGAGGTCACCGGCATCGACCTGGTGCGCGAGCAGCTGCGGATCGCCGACGGCGAGAAGCTCGGCTACGACGCCACCACCGTGCGCGGGCACTCCCTGGAGTTCCGCATCAACGGCGAGGACCCGGCCGCCGGGTTCCTGCCCTCCCCCGGCCGGATCACCACGCTGCGCTGGCCGTCCGGCCCCGGCGTGCGCGTCGACACCGGCGTGGTCGAGGGCGACACGGTCTCCGGCGCGTTCGACTCGATGATCGCCAAGCTGGTGGTCACCGGCGCCACGCGCCAGCAGGCCGTGGAGCGCGCCCGGCGCGCGCTGCGCGAGCTCGAGGTGCAGGGCATCCCCACCGTGGTGCCGTTCCACCGCGCCGTGCTCGAGGCCGAGGACTTCGTCCCGGCGGGCGGCGACGCCTTCCGGGTGCACACCCGGTGGATCGAGACCGACTTCGCCGACACCCTCGCCACGCTCGCGCCGGCCGCCCCGCCGGCCGCCGAGCCGGAGGCCGAGGAGCTGCAGCCGCAGGCCGAGCGCGTCGTCGTCGAGGTGGGCGGGCGCCGCCTCGAGGTGGTGCTGCCCGCCGGCCTCGGCGTGGCCGCGGGCCGCGCCCGCCAGGCCAACGCCCGCGGCGGCAACGGCCGCCGTCCGGGCCGGCGGGCCGCCGCCCGCGCAGCCGGCGGCAACGGGACGACGCTCACCTCGCCCATGCAGGGCACGATCGTCAAGGTGGCCGTCGAGGACGGCGCCCAGGTGGCCGAGGGCGACCTCGTCGTCGTGCTCGAGGCCATGAAGATGGAGCAGCCGCTGGTGGCCCACCGGGCCGGCACGGTGCGGGCCCTGGCCCTCGCCCCGGGCGACGGCGTCACGGCCGGCGCGCCGATCTGCGACATCGTCGACTGACGCCTCCGCCGGTCGCGGCACCCGCCGCGCCGGCAGCCGCCCGTCGGGACCGGTCCGGGCGCCGGGGCGCGCGGCTCAGGCGCCGGCCGCGTCCCGGACGGCCGGCTCGCCCGCCGCCGTCCGCGCGTCGTCGGCCCCGGCGGCGCCGTCGACCCCCTCGCCCTCCGGCGGTGCGGCGGGCCGCGCGACCTGCGCCAGCGACCGTCGCGCGGACGGCACGGCGAGCAGCCCGGCGACGAAGGCCATGAGCAGCACCCCGGCGACCACGAGCAGCGACTCGACCGAGAACCGGTCGGCCAGCGGGCCGAACACCACCATGCTCAGCGGCATCGCGACCGTCATGACGATGCCCACGAACCCGAAGACGCGGCCCTGCTTCTCCGGCTCCACGGTCTCCTGCAGGATCGCCATGCTCGGCGCCGACATCAGCGAGAAGGTCGCGCCGATGAGCAGGCCCAGCGTGAAGAACACCCACATGTTGGTCGCGACGCCGAGGCCGGCGGTGAGCACGCCCGCGGCGAGCACAGTGCCCACGATCAGCGCGATCCGGTTGGTGATGCGGCTGCCGAGAGCGGCGACCACGATGCCGCCGGCGAGCATGCCGACCGCCCAGAAGATCTCGTTGGCGGTGAGCTTCCAGACCTCCGGACCGAACGTGCGGGTCACCATGAGCGGCGTGAGGTAGGACGGGGCGCCGACCAGCACCATGGTCACGGCGAAGAGCGTCATCAGCCACTTCACCGGGCCGTGGCCGGCGATGTACCGGACGCCCGCGGCGAGGTCGCCGAAGTAGCTCACCGGCGCGTCGTCGGCCCGCACGAGCCGCGGCACCGCGACGAGCAGCAGCAGCCCCACCCCGATCAGCGCGGTGACGACGTCGACGAAGAACACCGCGACGATGTCGAAGCTGGCGTAGATGGCGGCGGCCACGACCGGCGCGAGCAGCATCATCCCGGACTGGATCGACTGGAAGATGCCGTTGATCCGCATGAGCTGGTCGGTCGGGACGATCTGCGGGATCATCGCGCTCACCGCGGGGGTCTGGATGCCGGCGAACGTGGAGCGCACGGCCAGCGCGGCGAAGATGACCCACAGGTCGTCGACGCCGGACACCATGAGCAGGGCCAGCCCCAGCGTGATGGCCGCGATGGCGGTGTCCGAGCCCATGATCAGCAGCTTGCGGGAGTGCCGGTCGGCCCAGACACCGCCGAAGATCGAGACGAACGCCTGCGGCAGCATCCCGAACACGATGCTCAGCATCAGCACCGAGCCGGACCGCGTCTCGATCGTCAGGTGCCACATCACGGCGTACTGGACGATCATCGAGCCGAGCAGGGAGATGGTCTGGCCGCTGAGGAAGACGGCGGCGTTCCGCTTCCAGCCCGGCATCGCGGCGTCGGTGGTGCCGGCGGGGGCTCCGTCCGCGGCGCCCGCTGGGGCCCCGTGCGCGGCTCGGTCCGCGGCGCCGTTCGTGGCGCCGTCGGGGGTGGTGGCGTCGGTGACGTCCTGCTCGCGGTCCATCGGTGTCCCCTCGGGATGGGTCGGCGTGGTGCCGGTCCGTGGTCGGTGTCGTGTCGGTCGACCCCGGACGACGGGCGGACTCATCGGTCCGCCCGCCGGGCGCGGGCACGTCGGTCGCTGCGGCGCCCGCCCGTCCATCCTCGGCGGTAGCCTGGCCGGGTGCCCAGCCCTTTTCCGCCCCGCGACGGCCTCCACCGCCACGCCGGGGACGGCTGGGTCGCGTGCGGCGACCACCGGCACTGGGGCCTGTACGGCGCCGCCGGCCTGCTGCTGGCCCGCCGCGACGCCGCGACGGGCGCCGTGACCGACGTGGTCCTGCAGCACCGGGCCCTCTGGTCCGACCAGGGCGGCACCTGGGGCGTGCCGGGCGGGGCGCTCGACCCGTCCGAGGACGCCGTCACCGGCGCGCTGCGCGAGACCCAGGAGGAGGCCGGGGTCGACCCGACCGCCGTGGCGGTGCGCGGCACGCACGTGCTGGACCACGGCCCGTGGGCGTACACGACGGTGGTGGGCGAGGTCGCGCCGGGCGCGGCCGTCGAGCCCGCCGCCACCGACCCGGAGAGCCTCGAGGTGCGCTGGGTGCCGCTCGGCGAGCTGGGGACGCTCCCGCTGCTGCCCGCGTTCGCCGCGGCCCTGCCGCGGCTGCTGACGATGCTGGACGGCACCGCAAGAGACGGCACCGCGAGAGACGGCACCGCGCGGGGCGGCGGGGCGGAGACCTCCGCCGACGCGGAGAGCGCCTAGGCCAGCGTCGCGTCGACGACGACGTGCTCGCCGTCGATCGCCAGGCGCGTCACGTCGACGCCGGGCGCCTTCTCGGCCAGCAGCCGCTCCACGTCGACGACGACGGTCGCGTCGGACCGCACGTCCACCGCGCCGGGGGGCAGCCCCTGCTTGACGAGCTGGTGCTCGATCGGCTCGGCGAGCAGACCCATGAGCCGGTGCGCGGGCAGCCGCGCGGCGTTCACCTCGACCCCGAGCGTCGCCTTGCCGCCGGCGTAGGACAGGATCCGCACCTCGGCGCGCACGATCGGCGCGACCTTGACGGCGAGCTTGAGCGCGGACGGCAGCTCGTCGACCCGGCGCAGGTCCGCCACGAGGCGCACCACGCCGTCCTCGGCCGTCACGGAGGTGACGGCCGGCGGGGTCTCCACGCCGGCGATGCGGGCCATGACCATCCCCTCGGCGGGGGTCAGACGTACGTGCACGGTCCGACACTAAGCCCGCCCGCCGCGGCTCGCGGCCCCACGCCCGCCTCGCGCGGGGCGGGGGGTCTCAGACCACCCGCTCGCGGTCGCGCGCGTGCAGCACGCGCGCGCCCTCGGCGATCGACCCCGACAGCGACGGGTAGACGGTGAACGAGTCGGCGACGTCGTCGACCGTGAGGCGGTGCGCCACCGCGAGCGTGATCGGGAAGACCAGCTCGCTGGCCCGCGGCGCCACCACCACGCCGCCGAGCACCACGCCGGCCTCCGGGTGCGCGAAGAGCTTCACGAACCCGTCGCGCATGCCGAGCATCTTGGCGCGCGGGTTGCGCGCCAGCGGCAGCGTCGTGGTCACGTAGCGCGAGCCCTGCTCCTGCAGGCGGCGCTCGCTGTAGCCCACGGTGGCGATCTCCGGGGCGGTGAAGATGTTCGCCGCGACGGTGCCCAGCTGCAGCGGCGCGACGGCGTCGCCCAGGGCGTGCGCCATGGCGGTGCGGCCCTGCGTCGCGGCCACCGACGCCAGCGGCAGCACGCCGGTGCAGTCGCCGGCCGCGTACACGCCGCGGGCCGTGGTGCGCGAGACCCGGTCGACCTGCACGTGGCCGCTCTCGCTCAGGGCGACGCCGGCCTCCTCGAGGCCGATGCCCCGGGTGCTCGGCACCGCGCCGACGGCGATGAGCACGTGGGTGCCCTCCACCACGCGCCCGTCGGCGAGCGTGACGGCGACGCCGTCGGCGGTCCGCTCGGCGGACTGCGCCCGCGAGCGCGACATCACCGTCATGCCGCGGGCGCGGAACACGCCCTCCAGGAGCTCCGCGGCGTCCTCGTCCTCCCCCGGCAGCACCCGGTCGCGGGAGGACACCAGGACGACGTCGGAGCCGAGCGCCTGGTACGCCCCGGCGAACTCCGCGCCGGTGACGCCGGAGCCGACCACGACGAGGCGCTCGGGCAGCGCGTCGAGCTGGTACAGCTGCGTCCAGGTGAGGATGCGCTCGCCGTCGGGCCGCGCCGTCGGCAGTGTCCGCGGCGTGGCGCCGGTGGCCACGAGCACCGTGTCGGCGTCGAGCACCACCTCGCGCGCGCCGCCCTCGGGCGCCACGACCACCCGCGACGGCCCGTCCAGGCGCCCGGTGCCGGCGACGAGCTCGACGCCCTCGCGCTCGAGGCGGCCACGGATGTCGGCGGACTGGGCCGCGGCGAGCGCCAGCACGCGGGCGTTGACGGCGGACAGGTCCACTGCGGGGCGGTCGCCGCCGGTGCGGATGCCGAGCTCCGGCGCCCGCTCGGCGATCGTCAGCCACTCCGCGGTGGCGATGAGCGTCTTGGACGGCACGACGTCGGTGAGCACCGCGGCGCCGCCCAGGCCCTGGCGCTCGACCACCGTGACGTCGGCGCCGAGTCGGCGCGCGACGAGCGCGGCCTCGTAGCCGCCGGGGCCGCCCCCGAGGACGACCACGCGCTGCCCCCGGCGGGCGCTGCGGACGGCGGCCTCCCCCGCGGTGGCCGGGGTGCTCGCCGCACCGGACGACGGGGCGGGGGACGGGACGGGGGACGGGACGGACGAGGCGGCTTCGGCGACGGTTCTCTCGTTCGGCACGGCGCCATTCTCCCAGGCTGTCGGCTAGCCTCGGACCATGGCCACGAGCAGCACCGTCACGGGTCTGGCACCCGACATCGACGACCCCTCGACCGACCCCTTCGACGTCGCCCGCGCGGCGGCGGACCACATCGCCGAGGCGACGGGGGTGGCCGGCCACGACATCGCGCTGGTGCTCGGCTCCGGCTGGGGCGGCGCGGCCGAGCTGCTCGGCGAGGTGGTGGCGGAGATCCCCACCGAGGAGATCCCGGGCTTCTCGAAGCCGGCCGTGGCGGGCCACGTGGCCACCACCCGCTCGATCCGCGTGGAGCGCGCCGACGGCTCGACGCGCCAGGTCCTGGTGCTCGGCTCGCGCACCCACCTGTACGAGGGCCGCGGCGTGCGCCGCGTCGCCCACGGCGTGCGCACCGCCGCCGCCACCGGCTGCCAGACCGTCGTGCTCACCAACGGCTGCGGCGGCCTGCACGTGTCCTGGCGCCCCGGCCAGGTCGTGCTCATCAAGGACCACATCAGCTTCACGGCCACGTCGCCGCTCGAGGGCCCCACGTTCGTCGACCTCACGGACCTGTACACCCCGCGCCTGCGCGACGTGGCCCGCCAGGTGGACCCGACGCTCCCCGAGGGCGTGTACGCCCAGTTCTGCGGGCCGCACTACGAGACGCCCGCCGAGGTGCGCATGGCGGGCGTCATGGGCGCCGACCTGGTCGGCATGTCGACGGGCCTCGAGGCGATCGCGGCCCGGCACTGCGGCATGGAGGTGCTGGGCATGTCGCTGGTGACGAACCTCGCCGCCGGCATCAGCCCCGAGCCCCTGTCGCACGCGGAGGTGCTGGAGGCGGGCACCAAGGCCGGCCCCGTCATCAGCGACCTGCTCGCCCGCGTCGTCAAGCTCGTCTGAGCCCCGGCACCGCCCACACCTGGAGGTCCCCGTGTCGCACGACCCCTCGGCCGACGTGCCGTACGACGACTCCGACGAGTTCTGGGGCCCCGGCCTGCGCACGCTGCTGGCGCAGGCCGAGGACTGGGTCCGGCACGACGTCGACGAGGAGGACCGGGCGGAGCTGCGGGCGCTGATCGCCCGCGCGCAGGCCGGCGGGCAGGAGTCCGCGTACGACGTCGCCGAGCTGCGCGACCGGTTCGCCGGCTCGCTGCAGTTCGGCACCGCCGGCCTGCGCGGCGCGATGGCCGCGGGCCCCAACCGGATGAACCGCGCCGTCGTGACGACGGCGGCGGCCGGCCTGGGCCGCTACCTGCTCGACGCGCTCGGGCGGAGCGCGACGCCCCGCGTCGTGGTCGGCTACGACGCCCGCCACCGCTCGGCGGACTTCGCCCGGGACACCGCCGAGGTGCTGACGGCCCAGGGCGTCGAGGTGCTGGTGCTCCCGGCGCCGCTGCCGACGCCGGTGCTGGCCTACGCGGTGCGCCACCTCGAGGCGGACGCCGGCGTCATGGTCACCGCGTCGCACAACCCGGCGCAGGACAACGGCTACAAGGTGTACCTGGGCGGCCGCGTGGTCACCGACGCCGGCCGGGGCGCGCAGATCGTCCCTCCGTACGACGCCCGGATCGCCGAGCAGATCGCCGCCGTGGGCCCGGCCTCCGGCGTGCCGCGCGCCACGGACGGCTGGACGGTGCTGGGCCGCGAGGTCCTCGACGACTACCTCGCCGCCGTGGCCACCCTCAACGACGGCGCGCCGCGCCGCATCCGCATCGTCACGACGTCGCTGCACGGCGTCGGCGGGCGCGTGCTGGCCCGCGTGCTGCGCGACGCCGGGTTCACCGACGTCGTGCCCGTCGAGGAGCAGCTGCACCCCGACCCGAACTTCCCCACGGTGACGTTCCCCAACCCCGAGGAGAAGGGCGCGATCGACATGGCGATCGCGCTGGCCCAGGAGGCGAACGCCGACCTGGTGCTCGCCAACGACCCCGACGCGGACCGGTGCGCCGTCGCCGTGCTGGACCGGCGGCTGGGCACCTACCAGGGCGTGGAGTCGGCCAGCTCGCAGGGCTGGCGCATGCTGCACGGCGACGAGGTCGGCGCCCTGCTCGGCCAGGAGGCCGCGGCGGCCGCCGAGGGCCACCGTCGGGCCGTGCTCGCCAGCAGCGTCGTCAGCTCCCGGCTGCTGTCGGCCATCGCCGCGCGGCACGGCATCGAGCACGCCACCACGCTGACCGGGTTCAAGTGGATCGCCCGCACGCCGCACCTCGTGTTCGGCTACGAGGAGGCCCTGGGCTACTGCGTCGACCCCGCGCACGTGCGCGACAAGGACGGCCTGGCCGCCGCGCTGGCGATCGCGCAGCTGGCCAACCGGCTCAAGCGCGAGGGCCGCTCGCTGGTGGACCAGCTCGACGACATCGCCCGCGACAACGGCCTGTTCCTCACCGACCAGCTCTCCGCGCGCTTCGAGGACCTCGACCAGATCGCCGCGACGATGAAGCGGCTGCGGATGTCCCCGCCGCGCACGCTGGCCGGCAGCGGCGTGGCCCGGGTCGTCGACCTGTCGGCGGGCGTCGACAGCCTGCCGCCCACCGACGGCGTCGTGCTGCTCACCGCGGACGACACCCGCGTGGTGGTGCGCCCGTCGGGCACCGAGCCGAAGGTGAAGTGCTACCTCGAGGTGGTGCGGCCCGTGGGGCCGCGCGCCTCGTACGAGACGGTCGGCGAGGTGCGGGCCGAGGCGCGCGCCGCCCTGGAGCGCATCAAGAAGGACCTGACGGCCGCGCTGGGGCTCTGACGGGGTCAGGCGCCGGCGAGCGCGGCGTCGTCCTGCGCGACGGCGGCGACCCACGCGCGCTTCTCGACCCGCCAGCGCTCGTCGTCGGCGCCGCGGCGCCAGTAGCCGGACGCCGAGAGCTGCTCGGGCGTGACGCCGAGCTCGGCGCGGGCCCAGCGGCGCAGCACCCGCACGCAGCCGGCCTCGCCGTGCAGGAAGGCGTGCGGCGCGCCCGCCGGCAGCTCGCCGCGGGCGTGGGCGTCGATGACGGCGTCCTCCAGGCTCCCGGTGCCGCGCACCACCCAGGTGATGCGGGTGTCGGCCGTCGTCGCGAGGTCCTGGCGGTCGGCGTCGCCGGCGACCTCGACGAAGGCGCGGACCACCGCGTCGGCCGGCATGGCCTCGAGCGCGGCGGCCACCGCCGGCAGCGCGGAGTCGTCGCCCACCAGCAGGTGCCAGGCCGCGGCCGGGTCGGGCGCGTACCCGCCGCCCGGGCCGAGGAACGTCACGCTCTCCCCCGGCCGCACGCCGGCGGCCCACGGGCCGCCGTACCCCTCGTCGCCGTGCACGACGACGTCCACGTCCCACTCGCCGTCGCGCACCGCGCGCACCGTGTACGTGCGCAGCACGGGGCGGCCCTCCGGCTCGGTCGGCTCGGCCATGACGAGCTTGACGTAGCGGTCGGTGTACGGCGTGGGGTCGAGCGTGCGCAGCTCCTCCCCGGCGAGCGTCACCCGCACCACGTGCGGCGTGAGCCGCCGCTTCGCCGCGACGGTCACGGTGTGCGGCACGCCCCTGCGCCGCGGCGGCCCCGCGGGGCCCGCCTGCGGGAGGACGTGCTGGTCGGGGGCGGAGGGGCGCGCTGCGGTCTCGGTCATGGTGAGGTGAGCCTAACCTGCCGTCCTGGGCGCCCCCGACGGCGCCCCCCTCAGACCCGGTCGGCCCGCTCCGCCGCGACGAGCGCCAGGACCGCGGCGGCCCCGGCCGGCACGAGCACGGCCGCGGCCCCGTCGAGCAGCCCGCCGACCCAGCCCGCCGTGGCGAGCAGCAGCCACCCCCGGACGTACCAGGACGCCACCACGAGCATCGAGGCGTCGCCCATCGGCGTCACCACGGGCACGAACAGCCCCGCCGGCACCTGGGTGCGGCCGGCCACCCACGCGCGCGTCGCGAGCACCAGCGCGAGCCAGGCGACGGCGGCGGGCAGGGCACCGGGCAGGGCACCGGGCAGGGCACCGGGCAGGGCGCCGGGGCCGCCGGCGACCCCGGGCACGCCGGCCGCCAGCACCACGGCGAGCACGCCGGCCGCCACGACCACGACGAGCACGCCCGCGGCGGCGGGCACGACGGCGTGCCGGGCCAGGACGGCGCGGGCGCTGCCCGGCAGCAGCGCGCCCGGCACCGGCTGGGCGCCGAACGCCCGCAGGCCGCCGGCCCACGTGCCCGACGCCGCGTAGAGCAGCAGGAGGCCGACCACGAGCCGCCCGGTCGCCGGGGTCACGATCCCCGGTCCCGCCGCAGGTCCCGTCGCAGGCCCCGTCGCAGTGCCGCTCGTCGCGAGCGCGACGAGCACGAGGCCGGCGCCGAGCGTCCCGAGCGCGAGGGAGGCCGCGGTGCGGACCGGCCGGCGGGCCAGGCCGGCGAGGTCGCGCGCCGGCACCGGCCACCGCCGCGACGGCCCGCCGCTCAGGAGGCGGCCGCCGCGTCGCCGGGCCCTGGGCGAGGCGAGCGGCCGGCGCCCCCGCCCGACGGCGAGGGCGTCGCCGGTCGCGAGGCCCGCGCCGACGCCGACGGACCGCTCGCGCCCCGCGGCGGCGGCGTCCACGTCCACGCGCGCCGGGAGCACCTGCGCCGCGACCACGACGCACCCGGTCGCGGCGACGAGCACCGCGGCCCACGCGAGCGGGCCGGCCGGCGCGGGGACGGGGCCGCCGAGCCACCAGAGGGCCGCCACCGTGCCGGCCAGCGCGCAGGCCACGCCGCCCGCGGCCGGACGCAGGCGCGGGGCCTGCGCCGCGACGCCCAGCGCGACCGGCACCTGGGCGGCGAGCGCGGCCAGCGCCGTCGCGCGGGCCACCTCGCCGGGAGCCGCCCCGCCGCCGAGCACGACCGCCGCGGTCGCCGCGGCGGCCACGAGCGCCGCACCGAGCGCGACGGCGAGCGCCCGGGGGCGCAGCACCGCCGTCGGCCGGAACTGCCCGCCGAGCACGTGCACCGCCTCGCGGCGCGACGTCCACAGCGGCCCGCCGGCCCGGGCGAGCGCGACCGCGCCGAGGCACGCCCCGGCGAACGCCGCCGCGCCCAGGCCCGCGGCCGTGCGTCCCGCGTCCTCACCCGCCCCGACGTGGTGCAGCAGCGAGCCCAGCATCGAGCCGTACATCGCCGTGACGAGCACGGTCGCGTAGGCGGCGTACGCCACTGACCCGGCGGAGGCCGCCGCGCGGCGGCGCAGCACGGCGCGGCGCCAGCTGCGGTACGCCCGGGCGCCGTCGGGCCGGCTCGGGGGCCGCACGCCGCTCACCGGTCCGGGGCCGCGAGCGCGACCTCGACGCCGCGCGGCGCCCCGTCCGGGCCGGGGGCCGTCAGGGCCGCGCGCAGCCCGGGGTCGTGCGTGGCGGCGACGACGCTCCGGCCGGCGTCCAGCGCGGCCACGAGGAGAGACCGGGCCAGCTCGCGCCACCGGGCGTCGAGCCGCTGCTCGGGCTCGTCGAGCAGCACGAGCCGCGCGGGCCGGTACAGCGTGCACGCGAGGGCGAACATCTGTCCCTCGCCGGAGGAGAGCTCGGCCGGGAGCTGGTCGCGCACGCGCGCCAGCCCGGCGCGCCCGAGCCAGGCGTCGACGCCGGGCCCGGGGTGCCGCGGCCCCCACGCCGCGGCGACGAGCGCGAGGTGCTCCGCCACCGTGAGGTCGGGGTAGGTGGGCAACCCGTCGAGCAGCAGGGCGAGGTCCTCGCGGCGGCGCTGGCGCGAGACGTTGGCGGGCGCGCCGAACGTCGCGACGCTTCCGGTGGTCGGCAGGTCCGCCCCGGCCACGAGCCGCAGCAGCGTGGTCTTGCCCGAGCCGTTGGGTCCCACGACCGCGGCGGCCCGCCCGGGCGCGAGGCTCCAGTTGGTCGGCGCCAGGACCTGGACCGTGCCGTGGGTGCGGGTGGCGCCGCGCACCTCGGCGACCGGGGCCGGGGTGGTCGTCGGTCCGGGGTCGGCCTGCGGGGCGCGGTGGTCGTCCGTCACGCCCCGCAGGCTATCGGCCCTGGTCCGGGTGGCCGGCGCGGTGGCCGGCGCGGCGGCGGGTCAGTACCCGCCGGCCTCCGGCGCCGCGCCGGCGGCGCCCTGCGCGGCGTCGGGCTCGAACCCGCCGAGCACGACGGCGGTGCCCGACAGGCCCAGCCGCGTGGCGCCGGCCGCGACCATCGCCAAAGCGTCCGGCAGCGTGCGGATGCCGCCGGAGGCCTTGACGCCGAGGCGGCCGCCGACGGTGTCCGCCATGAGGCGCACGGCGTGCACCGTGGCGCCGCCGGTCGCGTGGAACCCGGTGGACGTCTTGACGTAGTCGGCGCCGGCCGCCTCGGCGGCCCGGCACGCGGCCACGACCTGCTCGTCCGTCAGGGCGGCGGACTCGATGATCACCTTGAGCAGGCGGTCGGCGGGCACCGCGGCGCGCACGGCGGCGATGTCGGCCTGCACGGCGGCCAGCTCGCCGGCGCGCACGGCGCCGACGTCGAGCACCATGTCGACCTCGTCGGCGCCGTCGGCCACGGAGCGGGCCGCCTCGGCGGCCTTGACCTCGCTGACGTGCTTGCCGGACGGGAAGCCGCACACCGTGGCGACCCTGAGCCGGCCGGCCGCGACGGCGACGGCGTGCGCCACGAACGTGGGCGAGACGCACACGGAGAACACCCCGAGCCGGGCGCCCTCCTCCACCAGCGCCGTGACGTCGGCCGTGGTGGCCTCCGGCTTCAGGAGCGTGTGGTCGACGAAGGAGGCGAGCTCGGCCGGCGTGGACGGCACCTCTGCGGGCGCCTCGGCCGGGGTGCGGGGGGTGGGCAGGTCGGTCACCGGAGCGCTCCTTCGATGGTCTGGTAGCCGGGCAGCACGAGGTCGTCGACGATGGCGCGGCGCTCGTCGTGGTGCACGAACGCGCCCCACGCGGCCGTGACGGTGACGTCGGCGAGGTCGTCGATCGTCCAGCCCGCCTCGGTCACCAGGCGGGTCATCTCGTGCGTCATCGACGTGCGGGACATCAGCCGGTTGTCGGTGTTGAGCGTGACGGCGAAGTCCAGCTCCTTGAGCCGGGTGATCGGGTGCTCGGCGATCGTGCGCGCGGCGGTGGCGCCGGTCTGCAGGTTGGACACCGGGCACACCTCGAGCGGGATCTGGTGGTCGCGCACCCAGTGCGCGAGCGACCCGAGCGTGGCCAGCGGCGAGCCGTCGCTGTCCGTGCCGAACGCGATGTCCTCGACGATGCGCACGCCGTGGCCGATGCGGTCGGCCTGGCCCAGGTGCACGGCCTGCGCGATGGAGGGCACGCCGGCGGCCTCGCCCGCGTGGATGGTCACCGGGAAGTCGTTGTCGGCGAGGAACCGCCACACCTCGGCGTGCCGGTCCGGCGGGAAGCCGTCCTCGGCGCCGGCGATGTCGAAGCCGACGACGCCCGCGCCGCGGTAGGCGACGGCGAGCTCGGCGATCTCGCGCCAGCGGTCGGCGTGCCGCATCGCGGTGACGAGCTGGCCGACGCGGATCACCTGGCCGCGCGCGGCGGCCTCGGCGATGCCCGCGTCGATGCCGGCCTGCACGGCCTCGACCGTCTCCGGCAGGCTCATGCCGCGCTGCAGGTGCTGCTCGGGCGCCCAGCGCTGCTCGGCGTACACCACGCCGTCGGCCGCGAGGTCGAGGACGGCCTCCCGGGCCACCCGGGCGAGCGCCTCGGGCGTCTGCATCACGGCGATCGTGTGGTCGAAGGTCTCCAGGTAGCGCACCAGCGAGCCGGAGTCGGCCGCCTGCTGGAACCAGTCGGCCAGGGCGGCGGCGTCCTGCGCGGGCAGCGGGTGGCCGACGGCGTCGGCGAGCTCGAGCACGGTCTGCGGGCGCAGGCCACCGTCGAGGTGGTCGTGCAGCACGACCTTCGGCAGGGACGGGATCAGGTCGACGAGGGCGGAGCCCGAGGTGGCGGTGCCGGCCAGGCGCGTGCCGGCGGTCGGGGCGGGGTCGGTCATGCCCCCAACCTACTGGGCCGGGCCGCCGCCGGGGGCACGGCGAGGGTGGCCGCGGCGACGTCCGCCGGGGTCGCTGCCGGGACGGCTGCGGTGGTCACTGCTCGACGTCCTCGGGCCCGACCTCGTCGCCCGCGAAGCCCTGGTCGAAGCCCGCCGGCTCCCACACCCCCTCGTCCTCCACCACCTCGACCTCCTCCGACTGCTCGACGACGTCGGCCTCGTTGGCCTCGCCGGCCAGGTCGGGGCGTGCCGTGCGGGGGCGGTAGTCCTCCGGGGAGGCCTCGGGGTGGCGCGGCGGCTCGTTCGGGGTCTGGACCTCCTCGACGAGGCTCGCGGCCTCGGGGCCCAGGTCGTCCGGGTCGATCTCGCGGTGCTCCGGCTCCCGGAGGGCGTCGTCGAGACCGGCGTCGCGCCAGCTGTCGTGGCCGGGCAGGGTGCTCATGGGCTTCCTCCTTGGGTCACGGTGAGGCCCCTCGCGGGGCCCACGGGGTCCTCCCCGCCCCACCGGCCGCGGGCGCGGCCGCGCCGCGGTCGGCGGGTCCGGGTACCCCATCGTGACGCCGCCCCGGCACGCCCGCCACCGGCTCGTGGTGCGTCCCGGCCCGGTC
Organism: Puerhibacterium sp. TATVAM-FAB25; assembly: GCF_046535855.1. Lineage (NCBI taxonomy): Bacteria > Bacillati > Actinomycetota > Actinomycetes > Micrococcales > Promicromonosporaceae > Puerhibacterium > Puerhibacterium sp. TATVAM-FAB25. Next base: position 150,113 of record NZ_JAXUAK010000003.1, read on the forward strand.
GCGGTCCGGTCGCGGCCCGGTCGCGGTCCGGTCTCAGACAGGCCTCGGAGCAGCCTCGGAGCAGCCTCGGCGCGGTCCCGGAGAGGGCTCAGCGCGTCCGCGGCAGCAGCGCCCACGCGACGTGCGGCCAGCCGCCGAGGGCGGCCGTGAGCGCGGCGCGCTCGTGCGGCGCGGCGTCGCCCGGGCGCCGCAGCGCCGCCAGCGGCACGGTGTGCACGGTGGCGGACGACGGCTCGTACAGCCGGGCGGTGGCCGCCTCGTCCGCGCCGTGCGCCCCGCCGTCGGGGCCGGGCGCCGCGTCGACCGCGACGAGCAGCACGACGTGCCGCGGCACCGCCGCCCGCCAGCCGCCGCGCAGGTCGCCGCCGGTGAACAGCGGCACGGGCACTCCCGCGCGCGCCGCGGCGAGGGCCGCGTCGAGCACCGGGTCGGGCGCGGCGCAGGGGACGTCGGCGACGTCGACGACCGCGTGGGTGTAGCGCACCGCCCCGCAGCGCGCGACGCGCGCCGCCGCCCAGGGCGGGGTGCCGAGCGCCTGCGGCCAGGGCACCGCTCCCCCGCGGCTGGTGGCCCGGTGCGCCCGCAGCTGCAGGGCGCCGAACGCCCGCGCCGGCGCGCCGCGCGCGACGCGCAGCGCCAGGGCGGGGTCGCCGGCCATGGCCAGCAGCGCGAGGACGGCGGAGCCGCACGTGGTCTCGTCGACCTGCCGCGCCGGGGCCGGCCGGGCGTCGCCGGCGGGGTCGAGCGACGGCAGCGCCAGGCGGCGCGGCGCCCCGACGACGCCCGGTCCGCCGCCCCGGCCGAGCGGGTCCAGGACGGCGCGGCGGGCGACCTCGCGCCGGTCCGCCGGCAGCCGCGCGACGGCCTCGGCCAGCGCCGCGGCGACGGGGGCCGCGTCGGGTGCCGGCAGGACGCCCGGCGGGCCCCCGGCACCGGTGCGGCCGCCGGCGAGCACGCGCGCGCACCGCAGCAGCGTCGTCAGCCGCAGGTCCGGCCGGCCACGGCGCGCGGCGAGCGCCGCCACCCGGGCGGCCGAGCCGCGCGCCACCGTCCGCACGGGCGCCCCGTCGACCCGGCCGCTCAGTGGATGCGGTCGAGCACCACGGACCGCTGCCGCACCACGCTGCCGCGCGGGGCGACCCGCCACGCGCCCTCGAGCGCCTGGCGGGCCCGGGCGAAGCGCTCGGGGGTGTCCGTGTGCAGCGTCATGAGCGGCTGGCCCGCCGTGACGACGTCGCCAGGCTTGGCGTGCAGCTCCACGCCCGCCGCAGCCTGCACCGGGTCCTCCCGGCGGGCGCGGCCGGCGCCGAGGCGCCACGCGGCCACGCCGACGGCGTACGCGTCGAGGGACGCCAGCACGCCGTCCTCGCCGGCGAGGACCTGCTCGCTCTCCCGGGCCGTGGGCAGCGTCGCGTCGGGGTCGCCCCCCTGCGCGGCGATCATCCGGCGCCACACGTCCATGGCGCGCCCGTCGGCGAGCGCGGCGCGCACCTCGTCGGCCGGCTGCGGGCGACCGGCCGCGGCGAGCATCTCCACCGCCAGGGCCACCGTGAGGTCGACGACGTCGGCCGGGCCGCCGCCGGCGAGCACCTCGACCGCCTCGCGCACCTCGAGCGCGTTGCCGGCGGTGAGGCCCAGCGGCGTCGCCATGTCGGTCAGCAGCGCCACCGTGCGCACGCCGGCGTCGCTGCCCAGGTCCACCATCGTGCGGGCCAGCTCCTTGGCGTCCGCCAGGTCCTTCATGAACGCGCCGGAGCCGACCTTGACGTCGAGCACCAGGGCCCCGGTGCCCTCCGCGATCTTCTTGCTCATGATCGAGCTGGCGATGAGCGGGATCGACTCCACGGTGCCCGTGACGTCGCGCAGCGCGTAGAGCTTCTTGTCCGCCGGCGCCAGGCCAGGGCCGGCCGCGCAGACGACGGCGCCGACCTCGTCGAGCTGGCGCAGCACCTCCTCGTTGCTCAGCGCGGCCCGCCAGCCGGGGATCGACTCGAGCTTGTCGAGCGTGCCGCCGGTGTGGCCGAGGCCGCGGCCGGACAGCTGCGGCACCGCGACGTCGAACGCCGCGACCAGCGGCGCGAGCATCAGCGTGATCTTGTCGCCGACGCCGCCGGTGGAGTGCTTGTCCGCGGTGGGCCGGCGCAGGGACGAGTAGTCCATGCGCTCGCCGGAGGCGAGCATCGCGCGCGTCCAGCGCACCACCTCGCCGCGGCTCATGCCGTTGAGGTAGATAGCCATGGCGAGCGCCGCCATCTGCTCCTCGGCCACCACGCCGCGCGTGTACGCGTCGATGACCCAGTCGATCTGGGCGCTCGACAGGTGCTGGCGGTCGCGCTTGGTGCGGATGACGTCGACGGCGTCGAACAGCTCGGTGGGGACCGGCCGGATGCCGACGAAGCGCCCGGTGCTCGAAGGGCTGCTCACGGGTTCTCCTCCTGCGGGTGCGGGGCCGGGGGCTGGGCCGGGTGCTGGGCCGGTTGCTGGGCCGGGTGCTGGACGACCTCGAGGTCGTGCGCGTCGAACGCCTGCGGCAGCACCTCGGTCATCGGGACCACGCCGCGCGGGGTGTCGACGAGCAGCTCGGCGCCGCCGTGCTCCCACAGCAGCTGGCGGCAGCGGCCGCACGGCATGACGGTGCGCCCGTCGCCGCCGACGCAGGCGAACGCCACCAGGCGCCCGCCGCCGCCCGCGACCAGGTCGGACACCAGGCCGCACTCCGCGCACAGCGTCACGCCGTAGCCGGCGTTCTCGACGTTGCAGCCGCGCACGACGCGCCCGTCGTCGACGAGCGCCGCGGCGCCGACCGGGTAGTGCGAGTACGGCACGTACGCCCGCGCCTGGATCTCCCGGGCGCCGGCGCGCAGGGCCTCCCAGTCGACGTCCGCGGCCGCCGTCCCGGCAGCCGCGGCGGCCGGGGTGGTCTCGGTCGGCACGCTCACTCCTTCACGTAGGGCTCGCCGGACGCCGCGGGCGCCCGCGACTTCCCGACCAGGCCCGCCACGGCGAAGATCGTCACGAGGTACGGCAGCATCAGCATGAACTGGCTGGGCACCGGGGCGCCGACCACGTTGAGGATGTTCTGCAGGTTGGTCGCGAAGCCGAACAGCAGGCCGGCCAGCGCCGCGCGCAGCGGATCCCACTTGCCGAAGATCACGGCGGCCAGGGCGATGAAGCCGGCGCCCGCCGTCATCTCCTTGCCGAACTGGCCGATCGACACCACGGTGTAGAACGCGCCGCCGACGCCGGCGACGCCGCCGGCGATCATCAGCGCCCGGTAGCGCGTGGCCTCGACCTTGATGCCGACGGTGTCGGCGGCCTTGGGGTGCTCGCCGACGGAGCGCAGGCGCAGGCCCCACCGGGTGCGGTACAGGCCGAACCAGACGGCGGCCGTCGCCAGGAACATCAGGTAGACGACGACGGTCTGGTTGAACAGCGCCTGGCCGACGATCGGGATCCGCTCGAGCAGCGGGATTCCGATGCGCTCGAAGCGGGGGGTGTTGTTGAGGGTCTGGGCGTTGGGCACCAGCAGCTGCGAGTACAGGAAGCTGGTCAGGCCGATGACCAGCACGTTGAGCACCACGCCGACGATCACCTGGTTGACCCGGTAGGTGATCGCGAAGACGCCGAGCACCAGCGCCACGAGCACGCCCGCCACGACGGCGGCCAGCAGGCCGGCCCACGGGCTGCCGGTGATCGAGCCGGCCAGCGCCGAGGTGAACGCGCCCGCGAGGAGCTGGCCCTCGATCGCGATGTTCACCACGCCGGCCCGCTCGCCGATCACGCCGCCCAGGGCGCCGTAGACGATGGGGATCGACAGGGCGATGGCGCCGGAGATGAGGCCGACGACGGACAGGTCGCGCGGGCTGCCGGCGGCGGCCCAGGCGAGGAACGCCAGCAGGCCGAGCACGGCGAACAGGGCGGTGACCCAGCCGGGGACCTTGCGCCGGGCCCGCGCCCGCAGGAACGCGAGGGCCGTGAGCACGGCCATGAGCGCCACGCACACCCACGCGGTGGCCATGGCCGGGACCACGAGGACCGGGATCTGGAAGAAGTCCGCGCCCGACGACAGCGCGAACCGCGCGTCGCCGGCGTGCGGCTGGACCAGCAGCAGGACCGCCAGCAGCCCGGTGACGACCGCGAGGATCGTCGGCGTCTTGTACGACGTCGTCGCGACCGTGCGCGGCTGGACCGGCGCGTCGGGGGCCGGCCGGACGTCGGTGGTGACGGCGGTCATGCGGACACCTTCTTCCTCGCACCCGGCTGCGGGAGCCGGAAGATCGCGCGCACGAGCGGCGGCGCGGCGATGAACAGCACGATCAGCGACTGGACGACCAGCACGATCTCGATCGGGATGCCCTCGCCGGCCTGCATGGCCGAGCCGCCCGCCTTGAACGCGCCGAACAGCAGGCCGGCCCACAGCACGCCCACCGGCGAGGAGCCGCCGAGCAGCGCCACGGTGATGGCGTCGAAGCCGATGCCCGCGTCGATGTCGCTGGAGAAGCCCGTGGTCACCGACCCGAGCACCTGGGTGGCGCCGGCGAGGCCCACGAGGGCGCCCGACATGAGCATGGCCGTGACGGTGGCGCGGGGGACGTCGATGCCCGCCACGCGCGCGGCGCGCGGGTTCTCGCCCACCGTCCGCAGCGCGAAGCCGGTGCTGGACCGGTTGAGCAGCCACCAGGAGACCAGCACGGCCAGCAGCGCCAGCACGAAGCCCAGGTGGAGGTTGTACGACCCGCCGAGCAGGCGCGGCAGGATCGCGGTCTCGAGCATCGGCGGCGTCTTCGGGTTGGCCGACCCGGGCGCCTGGAGCAGGCCGGGCGTCGCCAGCAGGTAGGACAGCAGGTAGAGCGCGACGTAGTTGAGCATGATCGTGACGATCACGACGTGCGCCCCGGTGCGGGCGTTGAGCACGCCCGCGATGCCGGCCCACAGCGCGCCGGCGGCGAGGCCGGCGACCAGCGCCAGCGGCAGGTGCAGCCACAGCGGCAGGCCGCTGACGCCGAAGCCCACCCAGCCGGCGGCCGCGGCGGACATGAGCATCTGCCCCTGGCCGCCGATGTTGAACAGGCCGGAGCGGAACGCCACCGCGACGCCGAGGCCGGCGGCGATCAGCGGCGTGGCGTAGTTGAGCGTCTCCGTCAGCGGGCGGATGCCGCGGGCGAAGCCGTCCGCGCGGAAGTTGTAGACCGCGCCCTGGAACAGCGCGGAGTAGGCCCCGCCGATCGCCTGGCCGAGCGCGGCGAACGTGTCGCCGGGCCGGGCGAAGAAGTAGGCGCTGGCCTCCTGCACGCCCTCGTCCGTGAACGCGATCATGATCGACCCGACGAGCACGGCGAGGATCACGGCGCCGACGGCGACGGCCGGGCGGCCCGCGAAGATCTCCCGCGCGGCGTCGCGCCAGCGGTTGTCCTCGGCGGGCGGCGCCAGCGCCTCCGGCTGCTGGCGCGCGAGCTCCTGCTCGAGCTCCTCGGTCAGGCCCGGGTCGCTCCCGGGCGCGGTGTGCCCGAGGGCCTCCGTCAGCGACTCCGGCTCGTGCCGCGTGCCGGTCGTGCGCTGCTCGGCGGACCCCTGCGACGGGGTGCTGCTCATGCCGCGTCTCCTTCGGTGTTCTCCGGCGCGATGCCGGCCATCATGAGCCCGAGCACGTCGCGCGGCGTCGTGCTGGGCACGATGCCGACGACGCGGCCGCGGTACATGACCATGATGCGGTCGGCCAGGGCGACGGCCTCGTCCAGCTCGGTCGAGACGACGACCACCGGCACGCCCGCGTCGCGCGTCTCCACGACGCGCTTGTGGATGAACTCGATCGAGCCGACGTCCACGCCGCGCGTCGGCTGCGCGGCGACGAACAGCCGCAGCTCGCGGGACAGCTCGCGGGCCAGCACGACCTTCTGCTGGTTGCCGCCGGACAGGCGGCCGACCTTGGTCTCGATGCCCTGGGTGCGCACGTCGAACTCGGCGACCTTCTCGCGCGCGAACGCGTCGCGGGTCGCCAGCTGCAGCGCACCGCCGCGGACGAACGGCGCCCCGTCGGCGCGGTCGAGCATGAGGTTCTCGGCGATGGTGAACTCGCCGACCAGGCCGTCGGTGTTGCGGTCCTCCGGCACGAACCCGACGCCCGCGTCGAGCACCTGGCGCACGGAGCGGCCGACGAGCTCGCGGCCGTCGAGGCGGATCGAGCCGCTGACGTTCTCCTGCAGCCCCACCAGCGCCTCGGTGAGCTCGGTCTGGCCGTTGCCCTGCACACCGGCCACCACGAGCACCTCGCCGCCGCGCACCGTGAACGACACGTCGTCGACGAGCACCTGCCCGTCGGGCGCGGTCACCTGCAGGTGCTCGACCTCCAGGCCGTTGTCGCGCAGCGCGGGCGCGCCCTTGCTGACGGTGAGCTCCACGGCGCGGCCCACCATGAGCGAGGCGAGCTCGGTGTCGGACGCCGTGGGCGAGGCCTCGCCGACGACCTTGCCGTGCCGGATGACGGTGATGCGGTCGGCGACCTCGCGCACCTCGCGCAGCTTGTGGGTGATGAAGACGATGGCGGCGCCCTCGTCCCGCAGCTGGCGCATGATCGCCATGAGCTCGTCGGTCTCCTGCGGGGTGAGCACCGCGGTCGGCTCGTCGAACACCAGGACGTCGGCGTCGCGGGCCAGCGCCTTGATGATCTCGACGCGCTGCTGCACACCCACGGGCAGGTCCTCGACGACGGCGTCGGGGTCCACGTGGAAGCCGAACCGGGCGGAGATCTCGCGCACCTGCGTGCGGGCCGCCTCGAGGTCGAGCCGGCCACCGCCGCGGGTGTGCTCGTGGCCGAGCATGACGTTCTCGGCGACGGTGAAGACCGGCACGAGCATGAAGTGCTGGTGCACCATGCCGATGCCCGCCGCCATGGCGTCGCCCGGCCCCGCGAACCGCTGGACCGCGCCGTCGAGCAGGATCTCGCCCTCGTCGGCCGTGTAGAGGCCGTACAGGACGTTCATCAGCGTGGACTTGCCCGCGCCGTTCTCGCCCAGCAGGCAGTGGATCTCTCCGGGCTCGACGACCAGGTCGATGTGGTCGTTGGCCACGAGGGCTCCGAAGCGCTTGGTGATGCCCTTCAGCTCGAGCCTCATGCGTTGCTCCCGATGCGGTGATGGGTTCTGCGGGGTGGTGCGCCGCACGCGAACGGTCCCGGGCGGCGCGAGGCCGCCCGGGACCATTCATGCACGGCTGGGGTCAGCGTGCCCGCCCGGTCACTGGGCGAGGTACGAGGTGACCTCCAGCTCGCCGGAGACGATCTGCTCGCGCAGCGCGTCGACCTCCTCCACGAGGGCCGGGTCGACCTTGTCCTCGAAGTTGTGCAGCGGGGCGATGTCCACACCGCCGTTCTCGAGCGTGCCGACGTAGGTCTCGGCCGAGAACTCGCCGTTGCCGGACGCCGTCACGGCCTCCTCCGTCGAGACGTCCATGCGCTTCTCGATCGAGGTCAGCACGTAGTCCTGCGTGGACGGGTCGGTCTCGTAGAAGTCCGCGTCGACGCCGACGAGCGCGACGTCGCGGCCGGAGTCCTGGATCGCGGCGATCGCCGACTGGTAGACCGGGCCGCCGACCGGGAGGATCACGTCGACGCCCTGGTCGATGATGTTGCGGGCCGTCGTCTTGGCCGTCTCGTTGGCCTCGAAGCCGCCGGTGAAGGAGCCCTGGTCGCCGCCCTCGTAGCCGATGACCTCGACGTTGGTGCCCTTGACCTCGTTGTAGTGCTCGACGCCCTGCTTGAAGCCGTCCATGAAGATGGTCACGGTCGGGAAGGGCTGGCCGCCGAACGTGCCGACCTTGGACGACTTGTCGGCCGAGTAGCCCGCGGCGAGGTAGCCGGCCAGGAACGCCGCCTGCGACGTGTCGTACAGCAGCGGCTTGATGTTCTCGGCGTCGGTCTGGCCGTCCATGTCGGCGTCGGCCGCGTCGTCGATGATGATGTAGTGCACGTCGGGGTTGGCCGTGGCCGACTCGACGGTGGTCGCCGACAGGGCGAAGCCCACGGTGACGATGGTGTTGCAGCCCTGGTCCACGAGCGACTGGACGTTGCCCTTGTAGTCGCTCTCCGACTGGGACTCGACCTGCTTCACCTCGGACCCGAGGGTCTCGGCCGCGGCCTGCACGCCCTCGTAGCTGAGCTGGTTGAAGCTCTTGTCGTCGAAGCCGCCGGCGTCCGAGACGATGCAGGGCAGGAAGTCCGACCCGGCGGCACCGCCGGTCGCCTCGCTGCCGCTGTCCTCCGGCGCCTGACCGCACGCCGCGAGGGCGAGCGCCGCCGCGCCGGCGAGCGCGGCGAACCGCGTAGTCCTCTTCACTGTTGCTCCTGTCGAAGAAACGGAACGGGCCCGGCCGGTGCGGCCACGCCACCATCAAGGCCGGAGCCTAGTCACCGGCGCGTCACCGCAGTGTTACCGGGAGGTCACGCGGGCGCTTCGTTACCTCATCGCAACGCCGTCTCAGACAGCCGTCTCGTCATCCGGGAGCGGCGTCCCGTCGACCGGCTCGGCGGGCCGCTCGGCGCTCAGCGCGAGCGTCGCCAGCAGCCGCACGCCGACGCCGATCGCGCGCTCGTCGACCACGAGGTCGCCCTGGTGCAGGTCGTACCGCCGCTCGCCCGGCGTGGCCGTGCCGAGCCGGGCCATGGCCCCGGGCAGCTTGGTGAGGTACCAGGCGAAGTCCTCCCCGCCGAGCGACTGCTCGGTGAGGACGACGCCCTGCGGCCCGAGCACGGCGCGGGCCGCGGCCTCGAGCTCGGCGTTGACCAGCTCGTCGTTGTCGACCGGCGGCACGCCGCGGGTGTGGTGCAGGGTCACGTCGACCTCGTACGGCGCCACGACCTGCTCGACGGCGTCGTTGAGGACCTGGCCGGCCTTCTCCCACGCGCGCACGTCGAGGCAGCGCAGCGTGCCGGTGACGGTGCCGCTGGCGGGGATGGCGTTGTGCACGTTGCCGGCGTGCACGGACCCCCAGGTGAGGTTGACCCCCGAGCGGGGGTCGAGCCGGCGGCCCAGCACGCCCGGCACCTGGGTGATGACCTGGCCGAGCGCGTACACGACGTCGCCGGTCAGGTGCGGCCGGGAGGTGTGCCCGCCGCCGGAGGAGACGGTCACCGAGATGGCGTCCGACGCCGAGGTGATCGGCCCGATGCGGGTGCCCACCTGGCCGACGTCGAGCTTCGGCTCGCAGTGCAGCGCCACGGCCCGGTCGAGGCCGTCGAGCACGCCCTGGGCCAGCACGTCGTGCGCCCCGCCCGGCATGACCTCCTCGGCGGGCTGGAAGATGAGCCGCACGCCGTTGGGCAGCAGGCCGTCGGCGTCGAGCGCGGCCAGCACGAGGCCGGCGCCGAGCACCGCGGTGGTGTGCACGTCGTGCCCGCACGCGTGGGCGACGCCGGGCACGGTGGACTCCCAGGGGCAGCCGCAGCGGTCCTGCACGGGCAGCGCGTCGAGGTCGGCGCGCAGCCCCAGGCGCCCCGCGGGGCCGTCGGGCCCGATGTCGCACACCAGGCCGGTGCCCTCGAGGGGGCGCGGGTCCAGCCCCGCGGCGCGCAGCCGCTCCAGCAGCTTCTGCGTGGTGCGCACCTCCGCCCGCGCGATCTCCGGGTGGGCGTGCAGGTCGCGGCGGAAGGCGATGAGCTCCTCGCGCAGCCCGGCGGTCAGGGTGCGCACCAGCCCCGCGGCCTGGGCCGCGTCGAATCCTGCGGGCGCGCTCACAGCAGCTCCTCGAGTCCGTTCTCCCGCACCGCGTCGACCACGGCCTTCACCTGCTGCGCCCGGGCACGCGTCGTCACGAGCAGCGCGTCGACGGTGTCCACGACCACGAGGTCGTCGACGCCCAGCAGCGTGATCGTGCGCCCCGAGCCGGGCACGACGACGTTCCCGCCGGTCTCGATGCGCAGCACGTCCGACGCGGCCCCCAGCACCTTGTCGCCCGACTCGCCGACGCTCGGCAGCAGCGCGGCGAGCGAGTTGAAGTCGCCGACGTCGTCCCAGCCGAACGTGCCGGGCACGACCGCGACGCCCCCGGTCGCGGCGACCGGCTCGGCGACGGCGTGGTCGATGGCGATCTTCTCCAGGCCCGGCCACACGCGCGCCAGCACCGCCGCCCGGTCGGGGGTGTCCCACGCCGCGGCGATCTCGCGCAGGCCGGCGTGCAGGGCGGGGCGCTGCTCGGCCAGGTGCCCGAGCAGCACGGAGGTGCGGGCGACGAAGATGCCGGCGTTCCACCGGTACTCCCCCGACGCGAGGTACTCGCGCGCCGTGGCGGCGTCCGGCTTCTCCGTGAAGCCGGCCGCGTGCAGCGCCGACGGCGCCTCGTCGAGCCCGAGCGGCGCGCCGCTGCGCACGTACCCGAACGCGACCGACGGGCGCGACGCCGCGATGCCGATGGTCGCCACGTACCCGGCGCGGGCGGCGACCACGGCCTCGCGCACGGCCTGGGCGAACGCGGCCTGCCCGGAGACCACCTGGTCGGCGGCGAACGAGCCCACGACGACGTCGCCGTGGCGCTGCTCGAGGACGGCGGCGGCGAGGCCGATCGCGGCCATGGAGTCGCGCGGCGACGGCTCGGCCAGCACGGCGTCGTCGCCGAGGCCGGGCAGCTGTGCGCGGGCGGCGGCGACGTGCCGCTCCCCCGTCACCAGCACGACGCCGTCGACGCCGGCGAGCGGCTCGAGCCGGTCGACGGTGGCCTGCAGCAGCGTGCGGCCGGTGGCGGTGAGGTCGTGCAGGAACTTCGGCTCGCCCGCCCGCGACAGCGGCCAGAGGCGGGTGCCGGCGCCGCCCGCCGGGACGATCGCGTAGAAGTCGTCGATCGGCGCCGCCGTCGGGGTGGGGACACGGTCAGGGGCGCGGCCGGGCACGGGCAGGCTCATGCAGGCAGGATAGGCACGCCGGCGGGCACCGGGCGGCGGGGCCGCCCAGCGGACGCCCGGAGACCCACCACCCCGCGGGGAGGTGACGCGTCCCACGGCAGCGACAGCAAACGCTGTGGAATCAGTCACAAACCCAGCGAACGGCCAGGTCGGCGCGGGTCCGGGGGCATCTCTTCGCGACCCGATGTCATTACAGTGGCCCGAGACGGTCAGCGCGTGACGTCGCCGCAGACGCTCGTCCGCCGCTGCCGCCGAGACGACGACCAGACCGGCGCAACCCCGGCCGGAACTCAGCCACTGGAGGCTCCACCGTGCCTGACGCACCTGGCGGCACGCTCTACCGCGGCCGCGAAGGCATGTGGTCGTGGGTCGCGCACCGCGTGACCGGCGTCCTGATCTTCTTCTTCCTGCTCGTGCACGTCCTCGACACGGCGCTGGTGCGGGTGGACCCCGAGGCCTACAACGCCGTCATCGGCGCCTACAAGACCCCGGTCATGGGCCTGGGCGAGGCCGGGCTCGTCGCCGCGATCGTCTTCCACGCGTTCAACGGCATCCGCATCGTGCTGGTCGACTACTGGGCCAAGGGCCCGAAGTACCAGCGGACCATGCTCTACGTGGTGCTCGGCCTCTTCGTCGTCACGATGGCCGGCTTCCTGCCCCGTCACCTCATCAACGTCCTCGGAGGTGGGCACTGATGACCGCTCCCGTCGTCGAGTCGCCCCGCAGCCCGTACTCCCGCCGCCGCACCACGCGCAGCAACTTCGAGCTGTACGGCTGGGTCTTCATGCGCGCCTCGGGCGTGCTGCTGCTCGTGCTCATCTTCGGCCACCTGTTCGTCAACCTCATGGTCGGCGAGGGCGTCCACGCCATCGACTTCGCGTTCGTGGGCGGCAAGTGGTCCAACCCGCTGTGGCAGGTGTGGGACCTGCTGATGCTCTGGCTGGCGATGCTCCACGGCACCAACGGCGTGCGCACCGTCATCAACGACTACGCGTCGAAGGACACCACGCGAGGGATCCTCAAGTCCCTGCTGTACGTGGCGTGCACCGTGACGGTCCTGCTCGGCACGCTGGTCATCTTCACCTTCGACCCGTGCCCCGCGAACTCGCCCGCGGAACTCCTGCCGTCGATCTGCTCCTGAAGCAAGGACTGAGCCCCACCATGCAGACTCACCAGTACGACGTCGTCATCGTCGGCGCGGGCGGCGCGGGCATGCGCGCGGCCCTCGAGGCCTCCAAGGGCGCCCGCACCGCCGTCATCTCCAAGCTCTACCCCACCCGCTCCCACACCGGCGCCGCCCAGGGCGGCATGTGCGCCGCCCTCGCGAACGTCGAGGAGGACAACTGGGAGTGGCACACGTTCGACACCATCAAGGGCGGCGACTACCTCGTCGACCAGGACGCCGCGGAGGTCATGGCCAAGGAGGCCATCGACGCGGTGCTCGACCTCGAGCGCATGGGCCTGCCGTTCAACCGCACGCCCGAGGGCAAGATCGACCAGCGCCGGTTCGGTGGCCACACCCGCAACCACGGCGAGGCCGCGGTGCGCCGCGCCTGCTACGCCGCGGACCGCACCGGCCACATGATCCTGCAGACGCTCTACCAGAACTGCGTCAAGCAGGAGGTGGAGTTCTTCAACGAGTTCTACGTCCTGGACCTGCTCACGGACCACGACCTCACCAACGAGGTGCTCAGCGACGAGGACGAGGTCAACGCGACCGGCGTCGTCGCCTACGACCTCGCCACGGGCGAGATCCACGTCTTCCAGGCCAAGGCGATCGTGTTCGCCACCGGCGGCGCGGGCAAGATCTTCAAGACCACGTCGAACGCCCACACCCTCACCGGTGACGGCATGGCGCTGGCCTACCGCCGCGGCCTGCCGCTGGAGGACATGGAGTTCTTCCAGTTCCACCCCACGGGCCTGGCCGGCCTCGGCATCCTGCTGTCGGAGGCCGCCCGCGGCGAGGGCGGCATCCTGCGCAACAGCGAGGGCGAGCGCTTCATGGAGCGCTACGCCCCCACCATCAAGGACCTGGCCCCGCGCGACATCGTCGCCCGGTCCATGGCCAACGAGGTGCGCGAGGGCCGCGGCGCCGGCCCCAACAAGGACTACGTGCTGCTCGACCTGACGCACCTGGAGCCGGCGCACATCGACGCCAAGCTCCCGGACATCACCGAGTTCGCGCGGACCTACCTCGGCGTCGAGCCGTACACCGAGCCGGTGCCGGTCTACCCGACCGCGCACTACGCGATGGGCGGCGTGCCCACCAACATCGACGGCCAGGTGCTGCGCGACGCCCGCAACGTGGTGCGCGGCCTCTACGCGGCCGGCGAGGTCGCCTGCGTGTCCGTGCACGGGTCGAACCGCCTGGGCACCAACTCGCTGCTCGACATCAACGTGTTCGGCAAGCGTGCCGGCCGGGCCGCCGCGGCGTACGCGCAGACGGTCCAGTACCAGCCGCTGCCCGAGAACCCGGCCGAGCGCGTCGTGGCCCAGCTCGAGGAGATGCGCGAGCGGCCCGACGGCGAGCGCGTCGCCGACGTGCGCCGCGCCCTGCAGGAGACGATGGACGCCAACGCCCAGGTCTTCCGCACCGGCGAGTCGCTCACGCAGGCCCTGGACGACATCCGCGGCCTGCAGAAGCGGTACCGGAACGTCTCCGTGCAGGACAAGGGCCGGCTGTTCAACACCGACCTCCTCGAGGCCATCGAGCTCGGGTTCCTGCTCGACATCGCGGAGGTGACCGTGCTCGCGGCGCTCAACCGCAAGGAGTCGCGCGGCGGCCACTACCGCGAGGACTTCCCGCAGCGTGACGACGCCAACTACATGCTGCACACCATGGCGTACCGCCGCCCGACGTCGGCCTCCGACGTCGCCGACGGTCACGTCGAGGGCTTCTTCGACCACGTCGAGGAGTTCGGCGACTACAAGGTCGTCCTGGGCTCCAAGCCCGTCGTCCAGACCCGGTACGAGCCGATGGAGCGGAAGTACTGATGACTGCTGTACTCGACAACCCCGCCCAGGACACCACGCCGGCCGAGGTCGCCACGTTCCAGGTGACGCTCAAGGTCCGGCGCTACAACCCGGAGTCGGAGCACGGCGACGCCGCGTACTGGGACACATTCACGGTCGAGGCCCACGCCACCGACCGCGTCCTGGACGCGCTGCACAAGATCAAGTGGGAGCACGACGGCTCGCTGACGTTCCGCCGCTCGTGCGCCCACGGCGTGTGCGGCTCGGACGCCATGCGCATCAACGGCCGCAACCGCCTGGCCTGCAAGACGCTCCTCAAGGACGTCAACCCGGACAAGCCGATCCTCGTCGAGCCCATCAAGGGCCTGCCGGTGGTCAAGGACCTGATCGTCGACATGGAGCCGTTCTTCGCCTCCTACCGCGAGATCATGCCGTTCCTCGTGACGTCCGGGAACGAGCCGAGCCGCGAGCGGATCCAGTCCCCCGAGGACCGGGCCCGCTTCGACGACACCACCAAGTGCATCCTGTGCGCCGCGTGCACGTCGTCCTGCCCGGTGTTCTGGACCGACGGCCAGTACTTCGGCCCGGCCGCCATCGTCAACGCGCACCGCTTCATCTTCGACAGCCGTGACGAGGGCGCCGCCCAGCGCCTGGAGATCCTCAACGACAAGGAGGGCGTGTGGCGCTGCCGCACGACCTTCAACTGCACCGAGGCCTGCCCGCGCGGCATCCAGGTCACGAAGGCGATCCAGGAGGTCAAGCGGGCGATGATCACCCGCGCCTTCTGAGCACCAGCCTTCACGGCGGGGGCCGAGCCGTGGTCCGCAGCAGCGTTCACGCGCCTCAGGGGGCGCTCCACTTCGGGACTGCCACTGCTGCGGACCACGGCTCGGCCCCCGCCTCACGTCTGTCCGCGGGCGCTCAGCGCAGGACCGCGCGGCGGTAGCCGCGCACGACGGGGCTCCACGGGAGCCCGTGGCCGGCGCCCTGGTGGACCAGACGCTCCAGCTCGGCCGCGTGCCGGCGCGCGGCGAGCTCCAGCTCGGCCCGGTGCAGCTCGTCCACGCGCGGCGGGTCGTGCATCCACGCGCACACCAGCAGCAGCACCCGCGCCACGAAGTTGACCAGCACCAGCACGGTCACCAGCGCCGCGAACGACGTCAGCAGAGGGTTGCGGCCGGAGGCGCCCACGACGACGCTCGCGCCCAGCCAGCGCAGCAGGCCTGCCACCACCCCGGCGGCCAGGCAGCCGGCCACGAGGTCGCGCCGCCGGTCGGGCCGCACTCCCCCGACGACGACAACCACGCCGGCCACGATGAGGGCGTCCACGGCGACGCCGGCCAGGGCCGACCCCACGGAGATCGCCAGCGCGACGAGGCGGCTGCCGCCGAGCAGGTCGACCACGACGGCGCCCACGAGGCGCGAGGCGACGGACGTGGCCGCCGACAGCACGATCCCGGCACCCAGCACCACGAAGCCCGTGAGCTGCCACAGGCGCGCCAGCACGGCGTTGTCGTCGGTGGCCGGGACGCCGAACATGGAGCGCACCGAGTTGCGCAGGGCGCCCATGACCCCCGTGCCGGAGACGAGGAGCACGACGACCGAGACCACGCTCGGCACGGTGAGGGCGGTCCGGAGCACCAGAGCGTCCGGGCTCAGCACGTACCGGTCCCCGTACCCGACAAGGCCGGGGATCCAGACATCCATCTGCGCCAGCACGGCGTCGCGCAGGTCGCCGCGCACGCCGAGCACCGAGCTGAAGACGGTCCAGCCGATCGTCAGCAGGGCGAAGAGGGAGAAGAGGGCGCTGTAGGCGATGCCGCCGCTGAGCTGCCCGCCGCGCCGTGCGCCGTACCAGCCGACCGCCCGCCCCGGGCGGGAGTCCTGCCACCGGTCGAACAGGCCCGTGACCCGGCCGCGTGCCCGGGCCAGCGCGGAGGGCCGCACCGGGGCGCTCTGGGTCGACGTCACGCGGTCGAGGCTAGGGACTGGGGCACGTCCCCGCAGGCGGAAAGCCCGTCAGCCGCGCAGGGCGAACTCGTGCTGCTTGCGCCAGACGCCGTCGTCGCCGTGCTCGTACTGCCACAGCGCCGTGACGTCGAACGCGGCCTCGAAGCCGGCCAGCCCGTCGAAGGCCCGGTCCAGCTCGGCCTCGGGGACCTCGTGGGCCACCGTGACGTGCGGGTGGTAGTTGAACCGCAGGTCCTGCGCCAGGACGCCGGAGCGGGCGGCCTGCTCGAGCTGCTCGCACTCGGCGATGCCCTGCACCACCGTGATGAACACCACCGGCGAGATCGGCCGGAAGGTGCCCGTGCCGCGCAGGTGCACGCGGAACGGCGGGATGTCCGCCGTCACCTTGTCCAGGTGCTCCCAGACCGCCGGCAGCACCGCCTCGTCGACGACGGTGGGCCCCACGATGGTGATGTGCGGCGGGATGAGCCCGGCCTGCGGGTCGCCGAAGTCCCGGCGCGCGGCCTGCAGCTCGGCGCGCCACGGGTCCGGGACGTCGATCGAGATGCCGATGCGGGCCTGGGCCGGCCCGCGGTCGGGGAGGTTCACCGCGCGCCCCGCGGCAGCAGCCCGAACCGGTCGTAGACGCGGTCCAGCACCGGGCCGGCGACGGCGCGGGCGCGCTCCGCGCCGTCGGCCAGCACCTTGTCCAGCTGGGCCGGGTCGGCCAGGTAGGTCCGGGCCCGCTCCTGGAACGGCGCGAGGAACTCGACGACGGCGTCGGCGAGTGCGACCTTGAGGTGGCCGTAGCCCTTGCCGTCGTACTCGGCGGCGATCGCGTCGACCTCGCGGCCCGTGACGGCCGAGAAGATCGTCAGCAGGTTCGAGATGCCCGGCTTGCCCTCGGGGTCGAAGCGGACGCCGTAGGTCTCGTCGGCGTCCGTCACGGCGCCCTTGATCGCCTTGGCGGCCTTCTTCGGGTCCTCGAGCAGCCAGACCACGCCCTTGCCGCCGCTGTTGGACTTGCTCATCTTGGCGAGCGGGTTCTGCAGGTCCTGGATCTTGGCGCCGCCCTTGACGATGTGGGCGTCCGGCACCACGGCCGTGCCCGCGCCGAAGCGCGCGTTGAGGCGCTCGGCCAGGTCACGGGTGAGCTCCAGGTGCTGGCGCTGGTCCTCACCGACCGGCACGAGCGCCGAGTCGTACAGGAGGATGTCGGCCGCCATGAGCATCGGGTAGGCGAAGAGACCCACGGTGGTGCCCTCGGTGCCCTGCTTGGCGGACTTGTCCTTGAACTGCGTCATGCGGCTGGCCTCGCCGAACCCGGTCTGGCACTGCAGCAGCCAGCCCAGCTCGGCGTGCTCCGGCACGTGCGACTGCACGAAGAGGATCGACCGCTCGGGGTCCACGCCGGCTGCCAGGTACTGGGCGGCGGTGGCGCGGGTGCGCTCGCGCAGCGCCTGCGGGTCCGGGTTGACCGTCAGGGAGTGCAGGTCGGCGACGAAGTACAGCGCGTCGAAGTCGTCCTGCAGGGCCACCCACTGGCGCAGCGCCCCGATGTAGTTGCCCAGGTGCAGCGAGCCGTCGGTGGGCTGCATGCCGGACAGGATGCGGGGTCGGTGGCTGGACGGGGCAGCGCCGGGCGCGGCGGCCCCGCTGGGCACGGGCTGGGACATGCTTCTCATTCTGGCAGGTTCGCCCCGGACGGCCGAACCGGGAGCGCCGTCGGGCGTCCCGTGGTCACGACGGCGCGAGCCGTGCCGGGCGTCGGGTCGCTCAGGTCGCCTCGTCGTCGTACGGCGCCGGCGCGGCCGGCGCGGCCGAGGCCGCTCCCGCCGCGGTGGCCGCGGCGGCGCCCGAGCGGGCCGTCGCGGCGCGGGCGGCGCGCTCCCCCGGGCCGGGCAGGATCGGGCCGTCCTCCAGCAGCGCCTCGCGCACGATGCGGCGCGGGTCGTACTGCCGCGGGTCGAGCTTGGACCAGTCGACGTCGTCGAACTCGGGGCCGAGCTCGTCGCTCACGCGCGTGCGGGCGTCCTGGACGAACGCCTTGCCGCGGCGCACGAGGCGCGCGAGCTGCGCCGCGTACTGCGGCAGCCGCTCCGGGCCGATGAGCACCACCGCGAGCACGATGATGATCAGCAGCTCGCCGCCGTTGATGTCGAACACGTCCGTCAGCCTAGCCCGCCCAGGAGCACGGATCGCCGCCGGACGGCGACCGGCGGGTGTCCTGCCGGTGACGCGCGGGTGACGTCTGCGACGCGCCGCCCGACCGGGGCGGCCCGGCCGGGCTACTCGCTGGTCGCCTCGGAGAGCACGACGCGCACGTCCCGCTCCTGCTCGCCGGAGCGCACGCGCAGCGTCACGGCGTCGCCCGGCGCCTTCGCCCGGATCGCCACGATGAGCTCGTCGCTGCGCGACACCGGGCGCCCGTCGATCGACAGGATCACGTCGCCGGCCCGCACCCCTGCCGCGTCGGCCGGCCCGTCCGGGGTCACCGGCGCGGCCCCGCCCTGCGGCTCGGTGGCCACCTGCACGCCCTCGCCCTCGTAGGTCGAGTCGAGCAGGACGCCGATCACCGGGTAGGTGGCGCGGCCCGTGGCGATGAGCTGCTCGGCGGTGTGCCGCGCCTGGTTGGCCGGGATGGCGAAGCCGAGGCCGATGCTGCCGGTGGCCTGCATCGCCCCAGGCGGCTGCGCGATGGCGGAGTTGATGCCGACCACCCGGCCGGCCGCGTCGACGAGCGGCCCGCCGGAGTTGCCCGGGTTGATGGCGGCGTCGGTCTGGATGGCGTCGATGAACGCCGCCTGCGCGGAGTCACCGGCCTGCACCGGCCGGTGCAGCGCGCTGACGATGCCCGTGGTGACCGTGGCGTCCAGCCCGAGCGGCGAGCCGACCGCCAGCACGGCGTCGCCGACCGCGACGTCGTCGGAGTCGCCGAGCGCCAGCGGCGTCAGCCCCGACTCGTCCACCTTGAGCACCGCGAGGTCGTAGTCGGTCGTGGCGCCGACCAGCTCCGCCGCGGCCTCGTGGCCGTCGGCGAACGTGACCGTCACCGGGGCGCCGGACGCGGCGTCCGCCACGACGTGGTTGTTGGTCAGCAGGTACCCGTCGGCCCGCAGCACGAACCCCGACCCGGTCGCGACGCCCTCGGCGCCGCGCACCTCGATGGAGACGACGCTCGGCAGCACCGTGGCGGCCAGCTCGGCCACGGAGCCGGCCGGGCGCGACGCCGCCTGCCCGGTGCCCCCGGCCGGCGCCGGCAGCGCGGCGTCCGCGGTACGGCCGCCGTCGAGGGCGTCGGAGAGGCGGTCGCCCGCGACGCCGCCGACGAGCCCGAGGACGAGCGCGAGCGCGGCGACGCCCACCACGGCCCGCCCGCGCCGGGCCGGGCGCCGGCGGGCGTCCGGCCCGGCGGGGGCGTCAGCGTCGGACGGCGCGGCCGGGGCGGACGGCGCGGCCACGGCGGCCGGGGTGTCCGCGGGGCGACCGGGGGCGGCACCGTCGCCGGCACCGTCGCCGGCACCGTCGCCGGCACCGTCGCCGGGCGCGGCGACGGCGCCGTCACCCGGGCCGGCCGGCGCGCCCGCGCCCGCCCCGACCGGGGCCCACGGGGCGTCGGACGCCGCCGTCGCGCCTCCGGCGGGAGCCGCGGCCGACGTGGCGTGGTGCGCCGGTGCCGGGCCCGCGGGCTCGGCGCGGGCCACCGCCTGCGCGGGCGGGGGCGGCACGGGGCGCCGGGCGGGCTCCGGAGGGGCGAAGAGGCCGTCGGCCCGCTCGTCGTCGGTCATCGCTGCGGCAACGCTCCCGTCACGGTGGACCACCCGCGGGCGACGCGGGCCAGGACGCCGGAATCGTAGCCGTCGGCCGGGAAGGCGGCCACGACCTGGGCCATCACCTCCGGGGGCACGTCCGCGACCACGTCGACCACGACGTCGTCGGCCTGCCACGCCACGTGCCACGGCTCGGTGGAGAGCACGACGACGTCCCGCCCGCCGACCGTCCCGCGCTCGCCGGTGCTCGCGTCGAGGCGCCCCACCTGCTCGCGCACGACCACGTGCCCGACGCTGCCGGCCAGGTCGAGCTCGACGACCTCGGCCTCGGGACCGACCAGCCGCAGCGCGCTGACGTCGAGCCCGTCGGGCAACCGGTCCGGACGGACCCAGCCCTCGTCGTCCATCCAGGCGAGCGCGGCGCTGTCGCGCGAGTCGGCGCCGGCGTAGGTCGCGGCCGGCGCGACCGTGCCCAGCACGTCCTGGCCCGCCGCGATCTCGTCCGGCTCGGCGCGCGCGAGGAGCGTGAGCACCTGCTCGGCCGACGGGTCCGGCGCGACGACCGGGACGTCGCCCACCGCGAAAAGGGCCGCGGCGGCCACCCCGACGCCGCCCACGCCCGCCGCGGCGAGCCGGCGCACGCGCCGGCGGCGGTCGGCGGCGACCAGGTCGTTGGTCAGCGGCGCCGTCCACGGTGCGGGCTCCCACGAGCCGGGCTGCGGGCGCTCGCGCAGCGGGTCGCCCTCGCTGGGCGGCACCGACGCGGACAGCGCGAGCAGGCGGGACGCGAGGTCCGGCGCCACGGGCACGTCCGCGGCCGCGGCCAGGGCGCGCCGCGCCTCGCGCGCCGCCTCCAGCTCGGCGGCGCAGCGGCGGCAGGCGGCGACGTGGGCGAGGGCCCGCTCCGCCTGGTCGGGCGGCAGCTGGCCGTCGGCCAGCGCGCTGACCCAGGACCCCAGGTGCCCGCTCACCGCGCCACCTCCGTCGGCCGCGGCGTCACGCCCCCACCCTCCGGTGCTCGAGCTCCTTGCGGAGCTGGGCGCGGGCGCGGTGGATCCGCGAGCGGACGGTGCCGAGCTTGATGCCCAGCGTCACCGCGATCTCCTCGTAGCTGAGGCCCTCGATGTCGCACAGCACGACGGCGGCGCGGTACTCGGGGCGCAGCGCGTCGAGGGCCCGCTGCACGTCGTGGTCGAGGTTCGCGTGCTCGAACCCGCGCTCCGGGCGGCCGAGCTCGGCGTCGTCGGCCACGCGGGCGGCGTCGTCGCCCATGGACTCCATCCGCACGCGCCTGCCGCGGCGCACGGAGTCGAGGAAGAGGTTCGTGGTGATGCGGTGCAGCCAGCCCTCGAACGTGCCGGGCGTGTAGCCGGACAGCGAGCGGAACACGCGCAGGAACGTCTCCTGCACCAGGTCCTCCGCGTCGTGCCGGTTGCCCGTGAGGCGGTACGCGAGGCGGTAGACCCGCGCGGAGTGCTCGCGCACGATCTCGTCCCACGTGGGCGGCGTCCAGGGCTCCTTCGCCGCGAGGCCGGACGCGGGCGCGCCGCCGGCGCCCGCGCGCCCGTCGGTGCCGTTGTCGGCCCCGGCGTCCGTGGACGCGGAGGGCGCGACGCGAGTGACCTGATCCACCGTGCTCATCAGGGTCCATCGTGCCACGGGGCGCTAGCATCGCAGCGGGTCGGCGCCTCGCCGGGCCCGGGTCGGCCCAGGGCCGACGCCATCCCTTCACCAGACGTCCCCGACCAGGTGACGACGCACGACCCGGAGGTCGCCATCAGCCCCGACGCCGACTCGAGCCTCGCCCGCGCGCGGACCGCGGGCTGGGCGTACGCCGAGGGCTTCGTGCCCGAGGACGAGGTGCTGCTGCGGGCCCGCGAGCGCGCCGCCGAGCTCGGCTGCCACGCCGTGCTCCCGGGGGCCGGCGCCCTGCTGCGCGTCCTGGCGGCGTCGCTGGCCGCCCGCGCGGTGGTCGAGGTCGGCACCGGCACCGGCGTGGCCGCGCTGTGGCTGCTGCGCGGCATGCCGGCGGACGGCGTGCTGACGACGATCGACGCCGAGCTGGAGCACCTGCGCGCCGCGAAGCGGGCGTTCGCCGAGGAGGGCCTGGCGCCGTCGCGCACGCGCGCCATCCCCGGCCGGCCCCGCGACGTGCTCCCCCGGCTGACCGACGGCGCCTACGACATGGTGCTCGTCGGCGCGGACCCCCACGCGTACCCGGACCACGTCACCGAGGCGCTGCGGCTGCTGCGGCCCGGGGGCGTGCTCGCCGTCGACGGCGCCCTGCACGGCGGCCGGGTGGCCGACCCGGCGCGGCGCGACGAGGTCACGACGCTGGTGCGCGAGCTGGGCCGGTCGCTGCGCGCCGACGAGCGGGTGGTGCCGGCGCTGGTGCCGGCGGGCGACGGCCTGCTGCTCGCCGTGCGCCGCTGAGCCGGCCGCCTGCCCCGGGCGGCAGCCGGGGGCGCCGACCCCGCGCGGGGTGCCGGGCGGGGACGCCGGACCCCGGACAGACGACGAGCGGGGAACAGCGAACCTGTTCCCCGCTCGGGCTTCGTGCGTGGCGTGTCAGGCGACGACGGCCTGGAGCGCCTCGCCGAGCTCGCTCGCCTCGGTGGCGTTGAGCTCCACGACCAGACGGCCACCGCCCTCCAGCGGGACCCGCATGACGATGCCACGTCCCTCCTTGGTGACCTCCAGCGGCCCGTCACCCGTCCGCGGCTTCATCGCAGCCATCTGTGGCACTCCATTCCGTTGTCCGGTCTCGACGGCCAGTACCCCGACCGCGCGCCCCGCCGATGCTGGTCCTGCAGCGCTGTTCCCTGCAGCGCGGCGCACCGGGGCGCGGAAACCATTCTAGTTCACACCACCCCCACGTCCGGAAGCCGAGACGTGCGTGGGCCGTGCGCGAGACGGTGCGACGTCCCGCCAGGTGGGGCGCGCGGGCCTAGGCGAGCCCGCGCAGGGCCGCCCGCGGCGGCGCCTCGTCCCGCACCGCCGCGACCATGTCGAGCACCCGCCGGGTGGCGCGCACGTCGTGCGCGCGGAACACCCGGGCGCCCATCCAGGCGGCGAGCGCCGTGGCGGCGAGCGTGCCCTCGAGCCGCTCCGCGGGCGGCAGCCCGAGCGTCTCGCCCACGAAGTCCTTGCGGCTCAGCGCCACGAGCAGCGGGTGGCCGAGTCCCGCGAGCGCCTGCGTGCGTCGCAGCAGGTGCAGGGAGTGCCAGGTGTTCTTGCCGAAGTCGTGCGTGGGGTCGACCAGGACGCTGGCGGCCGGCACGCCGCACGCGACGGCGCGCTGCGCCGCCCGCCGCAGCGTGGCCACGGCGTCGTCGAGCACGCCGTCGCGGGGGTCGCGCCCCTCGCCGGCGGCGTCCGCCGCGGGGTACTCGACCCGGTAGGGGTCGGTGCGCGGGGCGGCACCGCCGGTGTGGGAGCACACGACGCCGACGCCCGCCGTGCCCGCCACCTCGACGAGCTCGGGGTCGTGCCCGGCCCACGTGTCGTTGACCAGGTCCGCTCCGGCGGCGATCGCCTCGCGCGCGACGCCGGAGCGCCAGGTGTCGACCGACAGCACCAGGTCGGGCAGCGCGGACCGTACGCGGGCGACGAACGGCACCACGCGGCGGACCTCCTCCGCCTCGTCGACCTCGGGCCCCACCCCGGCCCGCACGCCGCCGACGTCGAGGATCTCGGCGCCCTCCTCCCACGCGCGGTGCGCCGCCTCGAGCGCCGCGGCGTCGTCGGTCAGCCGCGCCGGCGCGTAGAACGAGTCGGTGGTGCGGTTGACGATCGCCATCACCACGCCGCGCACCGACCCGTCCGCGCCGCGGCCCAGCTCCCGGCCGCGCAGCACGAGCGGGGCGCCGGCGGCCGGGACCCCGGGGGCCTCCGGCCCCGCGCCGGGCGTCACGCCCGCGGCGAGGTCGCCGCGGCGGCCTGGGCCTGCTCGAGCTCCTCGGCGGCCTCGGCCTCCTCGGCCCGCAGGGCCTCCGAGCGCTCGCGCACGTACTCCACGGCCTCCGCCGGGTCGTCGGTGAGGTGGAGCAGGTCGGGGTCGGCCTCGCTCACCATGCCCCGGTCGACGACGGTCGAGCGGATCCAGTCCAGGAGGCCGCCCCAGTACTCGCGCCCCACGAGCGCGAGCGGGAAGCCGGTGACCTTGTGCGTCTGGACCAGCGTGAGCGCCTCGAAGAGCTCGTCGAACGTGCCGAAGCCGCCGGGCATGACCACGAAGCCCTGGGCGTACTTGACGAACATCGTCTTGCGGGCGAAGAAGTACCGGAAGTTGATCCCGAGGTTGACGTACTCGTTCATGCCCTGCTCGAACGGCAGCTCGATGCCGAGCCCGATCGACAGGCCGCCGGCCTCGACCGCGCCCTTGTTGGCCGCCTCCATGATGCCCGGGCCGCCGCCGGTGATGACGGCGTAGCCGGCCTCGGCCAGCAGCCGGCCCACCTTCACGGCGCGGTCGTAGTCGTCGTGGTCGCGCGGGGTGCGGGCCGAGCCGAACACGGAGACGGCCGGCCCGATCTCCGCGAGCGCGCCGAACCCCTCGACGAACTCCGACTGGATGCGCATGACGCGCCACGGGTCGGTGTGCACCCAGTCGGCGCCCTCGGTGCCGGTGAGCAGGTGCTGGTCGGTGGTCTGCTTCGGGATCTGCCGGCCGCGCAGCAGCACCGGGCCCTTGTGGTACCCGGCGCCGCGCTGTGCCACGCCCTCGTCGCTCGCGTTGCTCATGCGCCGAGCCTAGGACCCGCGCGATCAGGCCGCCGGGCCGACGGGGCCGAGGAGCCACGCCCGCAGCGCGTCGCGGCACAGCGCCAGCTGCCCCACCGGCACGCGCTCGTCGTCCTTGTGCGCCAGCAGCGGGTCGCCCGGCCCGAAGTTCACGGCCGGGATCCCGAGCTCGGCGAACCGGGCCACGTCGGTCCAGCCGTACTTGGGCTTGGGCCGGCCGCCGGTGACGGCCAGCACGGCCCCGGCGAACTCCAGCGCGAGCGGGTCGTCGAGCCCGGGGCGGGCGCCGCCGGCGGCGTCGGTGATCTCGACGTCGAACCCGTCGAGCACCTCGCGCACGTGCGCCTCGGCCTGCGCCACCGTCAGCGACGGGGCGAACCGGTAGTTCACCGTCACCGTGCACCGGTCGGGGATGACGTTGGCGGCCACCCCGCCGTCGACGAGGACGGCGTTGAGGCTCTCGCGGTAGACCAGGCCGTCGACCTCCACCTCGCGGGGGACGTAGTCCGCCAGCCGCTGCAGCACCGGCGCGGCGGCGTGGATGGCGTTCACGCCGGTCCAGGCGCGCGCCGAGTGCGCCGCGACGCCGCGCGTGGTGACCCGGGCCCGCATCGTGCCGTTGCAGCCGCCCTCGATGCCGGCCGCCGTCGGCTCGCCGAGGATGGCGAGGTCGCCGTGCAGCAGCTCCGGGGCGTTGCGGGACAGGCGGCCCAGCCCGTTGCGCTCGGCCTCCACCTCCTCGTGGTCGTAGAAGACCCAGGTGAGGTCGCTCGCCGGCTCGCGCCCCGGCGCGCCGAGCTCGACGGCGAGCGCCAGCATGACCGCCACGCCGCCCTTCATGTCCACGGTGCCGCGTCCCCACAGCTCGGCGTCCGGGCCCTCGCCCACCAGCCGCGTGGGCAGGTTCGGCGGGTCGGCGAGCGGCACGGTGTCGATGTGCCCGGCGAGCACCACGCGCCGCGACCGGCCCAGGTCGGTGCGCGCGACGACGCAGTCGCCGTCACGGTGCACCGCCAGGTGCGGCTGCGCCCGCAGCACGGCCTCGATCGCGTCGGCCAGCGCCGTCTCGCCGCCGCTGACGGACTCCGCGTCGCACAGCGCCGCGAGCAGGCCGACCAGGTCCGACGCGGGGTCGGCGGCGAGGGCGAGCAGGGCGTCGCCGGTGACGGGCCCTGTCCCGGGACCGGCGGCAGGGACGGGGGCGGGAGCGGGCGTGGACGTCACGCTCACGACCCTATCCGCCGTCGATAGGCTTGCCCGCATGAGCGACACCCGTACCGCCTGGGGCTTCGGCCTGGCCACCGTGACCGACGACGGCACCACCCTCGACACGTGGTACCCGGCGCCCGCCCTCGGCGCCCCGGGCGAGGACGTCCAGGTGCCGGCGGAGCTCGAGCGCCTCGCGGGCCGGGACGCCGTGCGCGACGTCGACGTGCGTGTGGTGCGCACCGTCGTCGAC
This sequence comes from Puerhibacterium sp. TATVAM-FAB25, assembly GCF_046535855.1. Classification (NCBI taxonomy): domain Bacteria; kingdom Bacillati; phylum Actinomycetota; class Actinomycetes; order Micrococcales; family Promicromonosporaceae; genus Puerhibacterium; species Puerhibacterium sp. TATVAM-FAB25. The sequence goes on from NZ_JAXUAK010000003.1 coordinate 175,896, forward strand.
CTCGACGCCGCCCCGGCCGACGCCGCCGACGCCTACCTGCGGCTGCACCTGCTGTCCCACCGCCTGGTCCAGCCCAACAGCGTCAGCCTCGAGGGCATCTTCGGCGTGCTGGCCAACGTCGTGTGGACCGACCACGGCGCGTGCGCCGTCGAGGGGTTCGAGGCCACGCGGCTGCGGCTGCGCGCCGCCACCGGCCGCCCCGTCACCGTCTACGGCGTCGACAAGTTCCCCCGCATGGTCGACTACGTGCTGCCCGCGGGCGTGCGCGTCGCCGACGCCGACCGCGTGCGCCTGGGCGCCCACCTCGCGCCGGGCACCACCGTGATGCACGAGGGGTTCGTCAACTACAACGCCGGCACGCTCGGCGCCTCGATGGTCGAGGGGCGCATCTCGCAGGGCGTCGTGATCGGGGACGGCTCCGACGTCGGCGGCGGCGCCTCGATCATGGGCACGCTCTCGGGCGGCGGCACGGTGATCGTCTCCGTCGGCCGCCGGTCCCTCCTGGGCGCGAACTCCGGCCTCGGCATCCCGCTGGGCGACGACTGCGTCGTCGAGGCGGGCCTGTACCTCACCGCCGGCACCAAGGTCACCGTGCTCGGCTCGGCGACCGACGGCGGCGTCCCGCAGGTGGTCAAGGCCCGCGAGCTCGCCGGCCGCGACGGCCTGCTGTTCCGCCGCAACTCCACCAGCGGCGCGGTCGAGGTCCTGTCGCGCACGGGCGTCGGCGTGGAGCTCAACGCCGCGCTGCACGCGCACTGAGCCCGGTCCCTCGACGCCCCCGAGGACGACCCCCAGCACGCCCGAGGACGCGGTGACCCATCCCCTGCCCGCCCGGAAGCCGGCCCGCCCGGCGCCGGCCCGCACGGCGTCCGCCCGCGCGTCCGCCCGCCGCCGGCGACGCCGGCGGCGGGTGGTGGCCACGGTGGCCACGGTGGCCGTCGCCGCGTTCCTCGGCGCGGTCGGCGCCGGGGTGTGGGTGACGACGCAGCGGCTCGACCTGCTCCCGGCGGCGGAGCGCTGCACCGCGGTGCTGGACGGCACGGACTGGTACCTCTCCCCCGCCCAGGCGGACAACGCCGCGCTGGTGGCCGGGACGGCGGTGCGCCGGGGGCTGCCCGCCCGGGCGGCGACCGTCGGGCTGGCGACGGCGCTGCAGGAGTCCAGGCTCATCAACGTCGCCTACGGCGACCGGGACTCCCTCGGGCTGTTCCAGCAGCGCCCGTCGCAGGGCTGGGGCACCGCCGAGCAGGTCCAGGACCCGGTGCACGCCACGGGCGCGTTCTACGACGCCCTGGTCGAGGTCCCGGGCTACCTCGACCTGCCGGTCACCGAGGCCGCCCAGGCCGTCCAGCGCTCGGCGTTCCCCGACGCGTACGCGCAGCACGAGACGCGCTCGCGCGCCTGGGCCAGCGCGCTGGCCGGGTTCTCCCCCGCGGCGCTGTCGTGCGAGCTGGGCCCGGTCGACACCGCGCGGGCGGCGGACGCCGTGGCGCAGGGCTTCGCCGACCGGGCCGCGCGGGACCTGGGGCTGGCCGCCGGCGACGCCGTGACGCTCGACGTCGCGGGGCCCACCGCCGTCGTGCGCGCCGACGGGCTGCCCGGCGGCGACCCGGGCCGTGCGGCCTGGGCGGTCGCGCACTGGGCGGTCGCCACGGCCGCGGCCACCGACGCCGTGGAGGTGCGGGTGGGCGACCAGATGTGGACGCGGCGCAGCGGGCTCGACGCCGGCCGCGGCGACGGCGCGGCGTGGCGCCCGGTCGACCGGGCCGCGCTCGCGCCCGGCGTCGTGGAGGTGGACCTGCACGCCGCGGGCTGAGCCCCCGACGACGACGGCCCCGCCCCTCCGTGCGGAGGGTCGGGGCCGTCGTCGTCGGTCGTCCGGGGCGGGCGGCTCAGCGCTCCGCGACGGGCACGTAGGACCGCTCGGTGGCCCCGGTGTAGATCTGGCGCGGGCGGCCGATCTTCGTCTTCGGGTCCTTCATCATCTCGCGCCACTGGGCGATCCAGCCGGGCATGCGGCCCAGCGCGAACAGCGGCGTGAACATGCTCGGCGAGAAGCCGATCGCCTTGTAGATCAGGCCCGTGTAGAAGTCGACGTTCGGGTAGAGCTTGCGCTCGACGAAGTAGTCGTCGTTGAGGGCGATCTCCTCGAGCCCGCGGGCGATGTCGAGCAGCTCGTCCTTGGCGCCGAGCTCCTCGAGCACCGCGTCGGCGTGCGTCTTCACGATCGCGGCCCGCGGGTCGTAGGACTTGTAGACCCGGTGGCCGAAGCCCATGAGGCGGACGCCGTCCTCCTTGTTCTTGACCTTCTTCATGAAGGTCTCGACGGAGTCGCCGCCGGAGCGGATGCGCTCGAGCATGGCCAGCACGGCCTCGTTGGCGCCGCCGTGCGACGGGCCGGACAGGGCGTTGACGCCCGCCGAGACCGACGCGTAGAGGTTGGCGTTCGACGACCCGACGATGCGCACCGTGGAGGTCGAGCAGTTCTGCTCGTGGTCGGCGTGCAGGATGAGCAGCTTGTCCATCGCCGCGGAGACCACGGGGTTCGGCTCCCACTGCTCGTAGGGCCGCGAGAACGACATCCGCAGGAAGTCCTCGACGTAGCCGCGCGAGTAGTCCGGGTACAGCAGCGGCTCGTCGTGCTGCGCGCGGTGGACGTACGAGGTGATGGTGCGGACCTTGGCCAGCAGCAGCACGGTCGCGAGGTCGACGGCGTCGTCGTCGTGCGGGTCCAGCGACTCCGGGTAGAACGACGCCAGCGCGTTGACCGCCGAGGCCATGATCGACATCGGGTGCCCGCCGCGCGGGAACGCCGACAGGAACGCGCGGAACTGCTCCGGCACGAGGGTGTGGCGGTTGACGCGGTCCGTGAACGCCTCGAGGGCGGCGGCGTCCGGCAGCGCGCCGTAGATGAGCAGGTAGGCGACCTCGAGGAAGGTCGACTGCTCGGCGAGCTGGTCGATCGGGTAGCCGCGGTAGCGCAGGATGCCCTGGTCGCCGTCGATGTAGGTGATGGACGACTCGCAGGCCGCCGTGTTCATGAAGCCGGGGTCGTAGGTGACGAGGCCCGTCTCCTTGAGCAGGGACGACACGACGATCCCGTCGTTCCCCTCGGTGGCCCCCACGACGGGCAGCGGCCGGGCGGCACCGTCGACGGTGAGCTCGACCCGGGTGTCCGGGGACTGGGAAGTGGTCGTCATGGTGTCCTTCCTGACGGGCGGCGGGCCCGGGTCTGCGCGACCCGCCGCTCTGGTCGTGGCGCACGCCGTCGTCGCGTGCTCGGCCTCGGTGCCGTGGGTTCCTCGGCGTCGGGCGCCGTGGCGTCCGTCGGGGCTGGTGCGCCAGGGCAGCGTCGGCCTGAGGTGAACCTACCCCCGCGGAGCCTCATCGTTCCAATCCGGGTTGTACACCGGACGCTCACATCGTCCCGCCGCACCCGCGGCCACGGCAAGACCTCGGCAGGCGCGGGCCAAGGCTCCACCTGGGGCCGGCCAGCGACGGGTCAGCGGCGGGTCAGCGGCGGTCAGGCGGCGCGGAGCCGGCGGGCCGCCTCGGCGATCGCGTCGTCGGAGGCGGTCAGCGCGATGCGCACGTGACCCGCGCCGGCGTCGCCGTAGAACTCGCCCGGCCCGGCGAGGATGCCCAGGCGCGCGAGGCGCGCGACGAGCTCCCGCGACGTCGGGGTGTCGGCGGGGTCGGCCGGGCGCGCCCAGAGGTACAGCCCCGCCTCGGAGTGGTCCACCGCCCAGCCGGCCTCGACCAGCGCCGCCAGCAGCGCGGCGCGCCGGCGCCCGTAGACCGCGCGCTGGGCCGCCACGTGGCCGTCGTCGTCGAGGGCGGCCCGCATGGCCTCCTGCACCGGCCGCGGCACGATCATGCCCAGGTGCTTGCGCGTGGCCAGCAGGTCGGCGACCAGCGCCGGGTCCCCCGCCACGAACGCCGCGCGGTACCCGGCGAGGTTCGACTGCTTGGACAGCGAGTACGCCACGAGCAGGCCCTCGTGCGAGCCGCCGGTCACCGCGGGGTCCAGGACGCTCGGCACCCGCGGGGAGCCGTCGGGCCCGACCCACCGCTCGGCCCACGGCAGCTGGGCGTAGCACTCGTCGGAGACCACGACGGCGCCGGCGGCGCGCGCCGCCTCGACCACGCGGCGCAGCCGGTCGGCGTCGAGCACCTCACCCGTCGGGTTCGAGGGCGAGTTCACCCACACCAGGCGCACGTCGCCGCGCCCGGCCCACGCCTCCACGTCGTCGGTGGCCAGCGCGGTGGCGCCGGCCAGCCGAGCGCCCACCGCGTACGTCGGGTAGGCCACCGCGGGGTGCACGACGACGTCGCCGGGCCCCAGGCGCAGCAGCGACGGCAGCAGCCCCACGAGCTCCTTGGAGCCGACCGTGGGCACCACCCCGGCCGGGTCCAGGTCGGGCACGCCGCGCCGGCGGGCGAACCAGGCGGCCACTGACTCCCGCAGCGCCGGCGTGCCGTACGTGGCCGGGTAGGCGTGCGCGTCGGACGCCGCGGCGAGCGCGGCGCGCACGACGTCGGGCGTCGGGTCGACGGGCGTGCCGATCGACAGGTCCACCAGGCCGCCGGGGTGGCTGCGGGCGGTGGCGGTGACGTCGGTCAGGGTGTCCCAGGGGTAGGGCAGGTCGCGGAGGTCGGCGAGTCCCATGGACGGCGGCTCAGGCCTGCTGCGGCAGGGCCTCGACCACCGCATGGTCCTTCTCGATCAGGCCCATCTTGGCGGCGCCGCCGGGCGAGCCCAGGTCGTCGAAGAACTCGACGTTCGCGGTGTAGAAGTCCTTCCACTGCTCGGGCACGTCGTCCTCGTAGTAGATGGCCTCCACCGGGCACACCGGCTCGCAGGCGCCGCAGTCGACGCACTCGTCCGGGTGGATGTACAGGGAGCGCTGGCCCTCGTAGATGCAGTCGACCGGACACTCCTCGATGCACGCCTTGTCCTTGACGTCGACGCAGGGCTGGGCGATCACGTAGGTCACGAGGAGAACCTTCCAGTTCACGAGGCTGCACCCGCACGCCGCGTGGGCGTCCGCCCGCGTGAGGCGGCAGGGTCTTGCTGCTCAGAACTCTAGTATCGCCCCGGGCGCGGTGACGGCCGGGCCGCCCCGCCGCGCCCCGGAACCCGCCCCGGAAGGAGCCCGCTGTGAGCGACGACACTGCGCCGTGGCGCCGGCTCGAGCCGGGCGCGCGCGTCGTCGTGCGCCGCCGCCTCGACGCCGCCGAGGCCGCCGCGGCGCGGGCCGCCGGCCGCGGCGCGGTGTGGACCGACGTCATCGGCGTCGTGCTGGCGGTCGACGACGCCGGGCTGCTGCTGCGCACCGACGCCGCCTCCGCGCGCGACAGCACGCAGGTGCAGGTGGCCGGCGCGGCGATCGAGGCGGTCCGGCGGATCCCGCCGCGCCCGCCGCGGCGGGCGGCGCGGGCCCGGGACTGAGCCCGCGGCCCCTCCGGCTCAGGCGAGGTGCACGCCGTCGGCGTCCACGCGGGTGACGACGGCCCCGGCGGCGCAGCGGTCGAGCACCGCGCGCGGCCAGTCCCCGTCGAGGGGCACGAGGTCGTCGGCCGCGCCGGCACTGCTGGTGCCGGGGGCGGTGCCGGGGGCGGAGCCGGTGTCGCTGCCGCCGGCGCGCCGGTCGGAGCGGCGCGGCGCCCCCGCGGCGCGCACCTGGTCGGCCTCGTGGAAGAAGCCGTGCAGGGACGCGTTGGTCTCCAGCGCGGCGACGACGGCCTCGAGGTCGCGCACGGCCTTGCGCAGCGCCGGCGCCACCCAGGCCGCGTTCTCCGTGACCATCGCCTGGGTGCGCGCCGGGTCGGTGAACGCCACCCGCGTGCCGTCCCGGAAGCTGCCCGCCGCCAGGCCCAGGGCGACGTCCCGCACCGGCGCGCCGGCGACCGCGTTGAGCAGCTGCGTGGCCAGCACGTGCGGGACGTGGCTGATCAGCGCCGCCGCCTCGTCGTGCAGCTCGTCGGTGAGCACCGCCGCCGTGCCGCCCAGCCGGCCGGTGACCAGCCGCAGCACGGCGGCGAGGCGGGCCGGGTCCGGCGGCGCGCCGGCCGGCGCGCCGCCGGGTGCTCCCGGTCCGGCCGCGACGGTGACCGCCCACGGCGCGCCGTCCAGCAGCGCCGCGCTCGACGCGTCGAACCCGCTGTGCTCGGTGCCCGCCATGGGGTGCGCCCCGACGTACCGCTCCCCCAGCCCCGCGGCGGCGACCGCCTGGCGCACCGGCCCCTTGACGCTGCCGACGTCGGTGACCGTGACGCCGTGCGGCGCGGCCGCCGCGACCTCCGCCGCCACGGCGCCCATCGCCCGGAGCGGTACGGCCAGCACCACGACGTCGGCCTCGGCCACCGCGCCCGCGACGTCGTCGGCGACCCGCAGGCCGGCGGCCGCGGCGGCGGCCCGGGTGGCGGGGTCGGCGTCGTAGCCGACGACGTCGGCGCCGCGGGCGTGCAGCAGCCGGGCGAGCGAGCCGCCCACCAGGCCCAGGCCCAGCACGGCCACCCGCCCGTCCGGCGACCCCGCCGGGACGTCGTCCCGCCGGTCGCCCCGCCCGGCGCCCGGGTCGCCGGCGGTCACCACAGCAGCCCCGCGGCGCGCGCGCCCGCGTCGTCGGCCGCGCTCACGCTGCCCGAGGGCACGTGGTCGGGCAGCACGCCGTCCAGCCCGCCCTCGCCGGGCTGGGCCGGGTAGGCGCCGAGCGTCTTGAGCGAGTCGCCGGCCGCGAGCAGGTCCGCGAGCAGGCCGCGCGCCTCGGGCGCCCACGGGGCGACGTCGAACGTCACCACGAAGACGTACTGCTGCGCGCGCGCCTTGAGCGGGCGGCTGATGAGGCTGGACATGTTGACGCCGCGCGCGCCGAACGCCGTCGTGATCCGCGCGAGCACCCCCGGGCCGGTGACGACGGGCGTGATCGCCAGCATCGTGCGCCAGTCGCCCGCGTCGCGCGCGAAGCGCGCCTCGCCGCGCCGGGCCAGCACCAGGAACCGCGTGCGCGCGCCCGGCACGTCCTCCACCGCGGTGGCGAGCGTCTCCAGGCCGTAGAGGCGGCCGCACAGGCGCGGCCCGAACGCCACCTGGTGCGCCGTCGCGTCGCGGCACGCGGCGGCGTTCGACGGCGCCGGCACCGGGCGCAGCCCGCGCTCGGTCACGAACCGCGTCACCTGCGCCAGGCCGTGCGGGTGCGCGGTGGCCTCCGTGAGCTCGCCGTGGCCGGGCCGCACGAACGCGTCGAACGAGACGCCGAGCACCACCTCGTCGACGGCCACCACGTCGGGGCTGCCGACGAGCGCGTCCAGCGACGGCACGACGTAGCCCTCGACGGAGCTCTCGATCGCGACGACCCCGCGGTCCACCTCCCCGGACGCGACGGCGTCGTGCACCTGCCCGACGGACTCGCGCGGGACGACGGCGCTGGGCCCGTACCCGGCGCGCTCCGCCCACTCGAGCGCGGCCTGGTGGGTGAAGGTCCCCTCGGGGCCGAGGTAGGCGACGGACCCCGTCATGCGCCCGCCCACCGCGGCGACAGCGCCTGCGGCCCGGGCACGAGGTCGTGGCCGGGCAGCACGGCGAGCGTGCGGTGGGCGATGCCGCGCGCGTCGAGCTCGGCCACCAGCGCGTCCAGCACCTCGACGCGTGGGCAGGAGAAGGACGTGAAGAACACGTGCGGCCCGAGGTCGGACGGGTGCGAGCGCAGGTGCTGCAGGTCGATGCCGGCGTCGGCGATGACGGCGAGCGTGGGCTGCAGGGAGCCGCGGTGGTCGTCGTACGGGCCGAACGCGAGCCACACCTGCGCGGGCCGGTCGAACCGCGGCCAGTCCGGGCGGGACTCCAGCAGGCCGTACCAGACGGGCCGGCGGCCGGCGAGGTGCTCCGAGCCCGGCAGCTCCACCAGGCCGGCCGGCACCCGGTCGCGCTCGACCACGAGCGAGCCGGCCGGCCCGGCGATGGCGACGCGCTCCTCGACCGGCGTGCGCGTGGGCACCAGCCGCGGGCTCACGCCCATGGTGCGCAGCACGTCGCGGCAGTCGCGCAGCCCCGGCTCGTCGATGACGACGGCGCCTCCCGTGGCGTCCGGGCGGCCCACCCACACCCACTGCTGCGGCACGGCGACGGCCGCGGTGAGGATGAGGGACGGGTCGCCCGCGAGCAGCGACTCCTCGAGCCGGGTGGCGGGCTGCTCGGGGTGCCCCAGGTGCACGACGGCGGCCAGGTCGGCGATGCTCGCGACGGTGGCCAGCGTGTCGGTGGCGGTGCCCAGGTCGAGCAGCTCGACGTCGTCGGCGAGGCTCGGCACACTGCCGGCGGAGTGGCCGGCCACGCCCGACCACTCCCCCAGCCGCGCGGCGAGCGCGGCGTGGGCGGAGGACTCGCTCTCGGTGCGTCCCAGCATCAGCCGTCCCCCTCGCAGGTGATGCCGTTGTCCGGCTTGTACGTCCAGGCGAACGACTCGTCCTTGACCATCTCGCCGTCGCGGAACACCTGGCGGAAGTTGGTGATGCGGAACCCGTCGTTGCCCTGCGGGTAGCTCTCGCACTGCGCGCCGCTCTTGGTGACCACGGTGGCGGGCACGACGTTCGTCCTGCCGCTCGCCCAGGTCTTGACCTGGTCGTAGTACTTGGTGCTCCAGACGCGCACGTGCAGCTGCCCGCCGCCCACCCAGGACTGCATGACGGCGCCGTACGGGGTGTCGTTCTTGAACTGCATGTCGATGGAGCCGACGTAGATCGTGGCCTCGCGCCCCGCCGGGTAGCGGGAGAACCAGTAGGAGTGCGGGCGGTGGGTGACGTCCTCGAACCCGGCGAAGAAGCCGGCGTTGTAGGTGGTGGTGGCCATCTGGGACAGGCCGCCGCCGACCGCGTCGGTGTGCACGCCGTTGCTCACCACGCCCGCGGAGTAGTACCCGTTGGACGCGTCGATCGGCGAGAGCGTGTCCAGCAGGGAGAAGGTCTCGCCGGGCTTGACCAGCGTGCCGGTGACGAGCTGGGCCCCGCGCACGAGGTTGCGGGTGCGGACCGGCTCCGACGTCAACGGGGTGGAGAACTCGCTGACCACCTCGGTGACGCCGAGCTTCTCGAGCGCCTCGGCGGTGTTCTCCGGGTCCTGCTGCACGAGCTCCACGGTGGCGTCCCGCTCGTCGCCGAGCGCCGCCTCCTGCACCGCCGCGGCGACGGCCTCGGGCTCGAGCGTGGTGCCCGGCTCGCCGCCGACCACCGTGGGGCGGCCGCCGACGAACTCGAAGTGCGCCTCGTCCGGTGCCGAGAGCAGGTCATCGGTCCGCTCGACGACGGCGTCGACCAGCGCCTCGCCGTCGAACGTCGGCGTGAGCGCGCCGTCGGCGGGCTGGAACGACGCCACGCCCGCGAGCACGTCCGGCGCGAGCTCGGCCTGCTGGTCGCCCGCGTGCACGACGACGGGCCCCGACAGCACGGTCCGCGCCTGCTCGAGCGCCGCGTCGGTCTCCTCCTGGGTGATCTCCGGCGCGACCGCCTCCGTGGGCAGCTCGAACGGGCCGTCCTCGACGAGCCAGCCGTCCGTCAGCACGTCGGCCGCCTCGTCGGTGCGCAGCGCCGCGCCGTCCTGCGCGGGCGTGGCCACCGCCTCGCCGTCCGCGAAGCCCACGGTGCCGTCGACCGGGTCGGTCCGCAGCGCGTCGGCCACGCGCGCGACCGCCGCGTCCAGCTTCGCCTCGTCGACGTCGACGACCGGGTCGCCCTCGTCGGCCCCGGTGAGGTGCGCCCACAGCCGCAGCGGGTCGAGCGAGAACCCGGTCAGGCCGTCGACGGTGGCCTGAGGGTCGAACGACAGGCCCGCGTCCGTGGGGTCCAGGGTGGTCGAGGCGTCGGCCGCGGTGAGCTCGACCGGTTCGGCCGCGCGCGGCCCGAGCTCGTCGGCGAGCAGGGTCTTCGCCTCCGCCGCGGGCAGCCCGCCGACGTCGACGCCCGCCACCTGGGTGCCGCGCGGCACCCGGTCGGAGAACATCCACTGCGCGCCGGCGTAGACGCCCGCGAGCACCACGAGCACCACGGCGGTCCACAGCAGCGCCCGGGGCGCGCGGCTCGGCTGGCCGTCGCCCGCCAGGCCGTCGAGCGGGCTGCCCGGGTCCTGGGGCGGCGTCGAGGACGGGCCCTCGCCCGCGGCGGGGCCGGTCGGCGAGGGCTGCGCGGCGCCGGCGTCGGCGGCGTCGGCGGGCGCGGCGTCGGCGGGGCCCTCGGCGGGGTCCTGACCCGGCTCGCCGGGCCCGGCTCCCCCGGCGGGCTGCGTGGCGACGGGCACCGCGCCCAGCACCGACGTGCGCTGCACGGCCGGGGCCTCGGCCGGCGCCGCGCCCGTGGGGGCGTCGGCGTCCGGCGTCGGGGCGTCGGACGTCGGGGCGTCCGCGCCCACCGCCGGCTCCGCTGCCGGGTCGCCGGCGCCGGTCGCGGGGGTCGCGGCGGCAGCGGCGGCGGGCGCGGGCACGGTGCCGAGGACCACGGGGAGCGCCTGCGTCGGCGCGGCGGTCACCGACGACGTCCGCGGGGCGGACCGGGGCACCTCCGGACGCTCGTAGGCCTTGACCGGCGGCACGTACGGGGTGTCGTCGTCGGCGCCGCCGTCCGCACCGGCGTCCTCGGCACCGTCGTGCGGCGCGGGCGCGCCCACGACGCCCGGGGCAGCGTCGCCGCGCGGGCCGTCGCCGTCCGCCGCCTCGCCCAGCACAGCCTGCCCGTCCGCGGACACGGCGGCGGCCGGCCCCTCGACGTCCGGAGAGGTCGGCGCGGACGCGCTGTCGCGCTCGGTCGGTCTGCCCATGAACTGGCTCCGTGCGGGTTGCGGTGACACCGCGGATGAACTGCGGTTTCGGTCCGGGACGGGCGGGCCGCGCGGCCCACGACGCCCAGCGGCGATCCTACGCGGGCGACCGGCGGGACCGCGGTGGGGCCCGCCGAGGCCCCGTGGAGGTTCGGCGGAGGTCCGGCCCGGCGCGCGGCCCACGCGAGGCGACCCACGCGAGGCGGCCCGGCGACCGGACCTGCCGGCTCAGCGGTCGGCGAACCAGCGACGCGGCAGGAAGGCCGCCACGCCCCACAGGAGGAGGCCGCCGTAGGTCCACACGAGGCCCTCGACCGTCGCGGGCACGAGCACGTCGCCCCCGGGCCCCTCGACGGAGAGCGCCTGCACCGCCACGAGCCAGCCGACCGCGGCCGCGAGCAGGGTCCCGTAGCCCGCCCACGCGCGGGCGAGCACCGCCGTCGACGCGGTGAGCGCCAGCGCGAGCACGAGCCCGGCCGGCAGGCCCTCCCACGCGGTGAGGTGGGAGACGGTGCCGAGCGCGCCGAGCACGGCGCCCAGCACGAGCGCCAGCAGGGTGCGGGCGAGGACGCCGAGCACGTCGGCCGCGCCGCGCGGACGGCGGGCGCCCGACGCGTCGCCGTGCGCGGCCGCCGCCTCGTGCCGGGTGCCGGGGTGCTGGTCGCCGCTCATCGCGCCGAGCCTACCGAGCGCCGCGGGGCCGGGCCGACGGTGTACGTCTCGCGGGCGCGCAGCGGCGCCAGGACGCCGTTGGACAGCGCGTACCAGCCCAGCACGCCCGCCGTGCGCAGGGCGTCCGAGCCGGCCGCCTGGGCGTGCTGCACCTGCGTGGCGTGCGCCCGCAGCGCGGCCAGCACGCGCCCGAGCACCGGCGCGGTCTCGACGGCGACGACGTCACCGAGCGCGGCGGCGGGCCGGGCCACCGGCGGCAGCGCCTCGTCGGGGTCGGCGAACGTGAGACCGGCGCGGGCGGCGAGGGACCGGGCGGCCTCGTCGGCGGCCAGGGCGCGGCGCGCCGCACGCACGTGGGCCTCGGGGGCGACCGCCTGCCACAGGGCCGCGGTCCACGGCTCGCCGGGCAGGGGCCGCCCGGCCACCCGTGCGGCGGGGTCGGCGGCGAGCTCGAGGGCCCGCACGGTGACCTCGTGCGCCCGCACGTGGTCCGGGTGGCCGTAGCCGCCGCCGGGCTCGTAGGTGGCGACGACGGCGGGCCGCCGCTCGCGCACGACGACGGCGAGACGGGCGGCGGCGTCGTCGAGCGGCACGCGTGCGAACCCGGACGTCGCCGCCGGGTCGGGCCCCGCGATGCCGGGCGCCACCCACGCCATGCCGGAGTCCTCGAAGAGGACGTCGCCCCCGGGCGCCGCAAGACCGGGGACCGCGACGCGGTCAAGGTACACGTGGGCGACCGCCGCGGCGTCCCCGCCGCCCAGCGCGGCCAGCGCCGCGGCGAGCTCGCCCTCCCGGTGGGTGGCCAGCTTCGGCCCGTCGCCCTCGAGGTGCCCCAGGCCCTCCGACGTCGTGCCGGGCAGGGCGATCACCTCGCCGCGCTCGCCGCGCGTGCAGGTCACCACGGTGACCGGCAGGCCGGCCGCCGCCCACGTCGCGAGCAGCGCGCCGCTCGTCAGCGTCTCGTCGTCGGGGTGGGCGTGCACGGCGAGCAGCCCGCCCGCGGGCTCCAGGCTGTGCGCCGGGGCGGAGACGCCGGGACCCGGGTTCCCGGGCGTACCGGCGTGCGGATACGCCCGGGCACCCGGGTCTCGGCGGGACGTCACCTGCGGGTCAGCCGCGGCGGGCGCGCGAGGCGGCGCGGGCGCGCTCGGAGGCGTCCAGCACCACCTTGCGGATGCGCACGAACTCCGGCGTCACCTCGACGCACTCGTCCTCCTGCGCGAACTCGAGGGACTCCTCGAGCGTGAGCTTGCGCGGCGGGACGAGGTTCTCGAACGTGTCGGCCGTCGAGGACCGCATGTTCGTGAGCTTCTTCTCCTTGGTGATGTTGACGTCCATGTCCTCGTTGCGGGAGTTCTCGCCGACGATCATGCCCTCGTAGACCTCCTGGGTGGGGTCGACGAAGAACGAGCCGCGCTCCTGCAGGTTGATCATGGCGTACGGCGTCACCACGCCGGCGCGGTCCGCGACCAGCGAGCCGGTGTTGCGGGACTCGATCGGGCCCGCCCACGGCTCGTAGCCCTCGGAGATCGACGACGCGATGCCGGTGCCGCGGGTCTCGGTGAGGAACCGGGTGCGGAAGCCGATGAGGCCGCGCGCCGGGACCATGAACTCCATGCGCACCCAGCCGGTGCCGTGGTTGCTCATGGTCTCCATGCGGCCCTTGCGCTGGGCGAGCAGCTGCGTGACCGCGCCGAGGTACTCCTCCGGCACGTCGATCGTCATGCGCTCCATCGGCTCCATGACCTTGCCGTCGACCGTCTTGGTGACGACCTGCGGCTTGCCGACGGTGAGCTCGAAGCCCTCGCGGCGCATCTGCTCGACGAGGATCGCCAGCGCGAGCTCGCCGCGGCCCTGGACCTCCCACGCGTCGGGGCGCTCGGTCGGGAGCACCTTGAGCGACACGTTGCCGATGAGCTCGGCGTCGAGGCGGTCCTTGACCTGGCGGGCGGTGACCTTGTGGCCCTTGCCGCCCTTGCCGGCCAGCGGCGAGGTGTTGATGCCGATCGTCATCGAGATCGCCGGGTCGTCGACCGTGATGAGCGGCAGCGGGCGCGGGTCGTTCAGGTCGGTGAGCGTCTCGCCGATCATGATGTCGGCGATGCCGGCGACGGCCACGATGTCGCCCGGGCCGGCGGACTCGGCGGGCACGCGGTCCAGCGCCTTGGTCTCGAGCAGCTCGGTGATCTTCACCGTCGTCAGCGTGCCGTCGTGGCGGGCCCACGCGACCTGCTGGCCCTTGTGCAGGGTGCCGTTGAAGATGCGCAGCAGCGCGAGGCGGCCGAGGAACGGCGAGGCGTCGAGGTTGGTGACGTGCGCCTGCAGCGGCATCGACTCGTCGTAGGTCGGCGCCGGGATCTTCTCGAGGATCGTCGCGAACAGCGGCTCGAGGTTGTCGTTGTCCGGCAGGCCGCCGTCCGCGGGCTGGTTCGTCGAGGCGGCACCCACCTTGGCGGCGGCGTACACGACCGGCACGTCGAGGATGGCGTCGAGGTCGAGGTCCGGCACCTCGTCGGCCAGGTCGGAGGCCAGGCCGAGCAGCAGGTCGGTGGTCTCGCCGACGACCTCGGTGATGCGCGAGTCGGGGCGGTCGACCTTGTTCACGACGACGATGACCGGCAGCTTCGCGGCCAGCGCCTTGCGCAGCACGAAGCGGGTCTGCGGCAGCGGGCCCTCGGAGGCGTCCACGAGCAGCACGACGCCGTCGACCATCGACAGGCCGCGCTCGACCTCGCCGCCGAAGTCGGCGTGGCCCGGGGTGTCGATGACGTTGATCGTGATGCCGTCGGGCTCGCCGTGCGCCGCCGCCGACGGGCCGGTGTACCGGACCGCCGTGTTCTTGGCGAGGATCGTGATGCCCTTCTCGCGCTCGAGGTCGCCGGAGTCCATGACCCGGTCCTCGACGTGCTGGTGGGCGCCGAACGCGCCGGCCTGCTTGAGCATCGCGTCGACGAGCGTCGTCTTGCCGTGGTCGACGTGCGCCACGATCGCCACGTTGCGCAGGTCGGAGCGGACGGCGCGGGCCGTGGCGGTGTCGGTGGACACGGTCATGGAAGGACTTCTCGATTCGAGTCGGAGGCGGGGAGCCGTCGCGAGCGGTGCCGATCGGGTCGGGTCGCTACGTCGCAGCCCTCCCATCTTACCGGGTCCTGCCCGGACGGGTCCCGTAGACCTCGTCACACGACGACGGCGGCCGCCCCCCGGAGGGGACGGCCGCCGTCGCGGCGTGCGCAGCGTGCTCGGACCGGCGTCAGGCCGCCGGCGGCGCGACCCCCAGGTCGAGGTCGCGACCCGGGATCGCGGCGAGCAGGTCCTGGGTGTACTGCTCCTTGGGGTGCTCGAACACCTCGTCCGTCGAGGCGTGCTCGACGACCCGGCCGTCCTGCATCACGACGACGGTGTCGGCGATCTGCCGCACCACCGCCAGGTCGTGGGTGATGAACAGGTAGGACAGGCCCAGGTCCCGCTGCAGCTCGCCGAGCAGCTCGAGGATCTGCGCCTGGACCAGCACGTCGAGCGCGGAGACCGCCTCGTCGAGCACGATCACCTCGGGGTTGAGCGCCAGGGCGCGCGCGATCGCGATGCGCTGGCGCTGGCCGCCCGAGAGCTCGTTCGGGAAGCGCCGCATGGCCGACGCCGGCAGCGCCACCATGTCGAGGAGCTCGCGCACCCGCGCCTCGCGCTCGGTCTTCGAGCCGACCTTGTGCAGGCGCAGCGGCTCCTCGATCGACCGGAAGATCGACATCATCGGGTCCAGGGACCCGTACGGGTTCTGGAACACCGGCTGCACGCGGCGCCGGAAGGCGAACTGCTCCTTCGGCGACAGCTTCGCGACGTCGACGCCGTCGAACTCCACCGTGCCGGACGTGGGCTCGAGCAGGCCGAGGACCATGTTGGCCGCGGTGGACTTGCCGGAGCCCGACTCCCCCACCAGCGCCAGCGTGCGCCCGCGCCCGAGCGTGAAGCTCACGTCGTCGACGGCCTTGAAGTCGGTGGACGCGCCGGGGCGCGACCCGCGGATCTTGAAGACCTTGGTGAGGTTCTTCGCGACCACGACGGCGTCCTCGCCCGGCACCTTCTCGGCGTCGGCGTGCTGGGCGAGCAGCTCGACCGCCTCCACGCCCGCCTCGCGCGCCTCCTCGATGCGCCGCGCGCTCAGCGACGGCGCCGAGGCGACCAGCCGCTGGGTGTACGGGTGCTGCGGGGAGGTGAGGATCTGGCGCGCCGGGCCGGACTCGACGACCCGGCCCTTGTACATCACCACGAGGTGCTCGGCGCGCTCGGCGGCCAGGCCCAGGTCGTGCGTGATGAACAGGACGGCGGTGCCGAGGTCGGCGGTCAGGGTCTCGAGGTGGTCGAGGATCTGCCGCTGCACGGTGACGTCGAGGGCCGAGGTCGGCTCGTCCGCGATGAGCAGCTTCGGGCGGGCGGCCAGGCCGATCGCGATGAGCGAGCGCTGGCGCATGCCGCCCGAGAACTCGTGCGGGTACTGCCGCGCCCGGCGCTCGGTGTCCTTGAGACCCGCCTCGGCGAGGAGGCCGGCGACGCGCTCGCGGCGCTCCGCCTTGGTGCCCTCGAAGCCGTTGGCCTTGAGGGCCTCCTCGACCTGGGTGCCGATCCGCCACACGGGGTTGAGGTTGGACATCGGGTCCTGCGGCACCATGCCGATCTCGCGGCCGCGCAGGTCCTCCATCGCCTTGCGGTCGACGCCGACGAGCTCGCGCCCGTCGAAGACGATCGAGCCACCGGTGATCGTGCCGGTGCCCGGCAGCAGGTCGATGATCGCGTGCGCGGTGGTGGACTTGCCCGAGCCGGACTCGCCCACGATGGCGACGGACTGGCCGGGGTACACCGTGAGGTTCGCGCCGCGGACGGCCTTCACCTCGCCGGCACCCGTGGTGAACGCGACCTCGAGGTCGCGGATCTCCAGCAGCGGCTGGTCGGTGGCGCGGGAGGCCGCGCCCTGCGTCTCCGGCTCCTGGCCGGTCAGGGGGATCTGCGTCGTCATCGCTTGCGAGCCTTCGGGTCGAGGGCGTCGCGCACCACGTCGCCCATCATGATGAAGCCGAGCACGGTGATCGCCAGGGCCCCGGCCGGGTAGAACAGGACGTCGGCGTTGGTGCGGATCGAGCCCTGACCCTTCGAGATGTCACCGCCCCAGGACACGACCGACGGGGGCAGGCCGATGCCGAGGAAGCTCAGCGTGGCCTCGGCGACGATGAACGTGCCGAGCGCCACCGTGGCGTAGACGATGATCGGCGCGGCCGAGTTGAGCAGCACGTGGCGGAACAGGATCCCCGCCTTGCTCATGCCGAGCGCCCGCGCGGCCGTGACGAACTCGTTGTTCTTCACGCTCATGACCGCGCCGCGGGTGATGCGGGCGATCTGCGTCCAGCCGAACGACGCGAGCACGATGGCGACGGTCAGCGCCGTGCGGTTCGTGGTGACGCTCATGATCACGATGGCGGCGAGCACCAGCGGGATGGCGAAGAAGATGTCCGTGATGCGCGACAGGATCGAGTCGAGCAGGCCGCCGTAGTAGCCGGCGAGCGCGCCGAGCAGACCGCCGACCACGACGACGATGACCGTCGTCAGGACGCCGACCAGGACCGAGGCGCGGGCGCCGTACATGACGCGCGAGTAGATGTCGCAGCCCTGGCGGTCGTAACCGAACCAGTGCCCGGGCTGCGGGCCGTCGAACGAGCTCGCCAGCACGCAGTACTTGGGGTCCACGCTGGTGAACAGGCCCGGGAACGCCGCCACGGTCACCACGAGCAGGATGACGGCGGCGGAGATCCAGAACAGCGGGCGACGGCGCATGTCGCGCCAGGCGTCGCGCCAGAGGCTCGAGGGGCGCTCGTCGGTGTCCACGGCGTCGACGGCGGCGACGGTGACGACGTCGGGCGCGGCGACGAAGTGCTCCTGGCCGCGGCGCGGGGTGTAGGGGCGGTTCTCAGGCATAGCGGATCCTCGGGTCCAGGGCTGCGTACAGCAGGTCGACCAGCAGGTTGGCGACGATGTACACGAGCACCAGCACGGTGGTCATGGACACCACGGTGACGTTCTCACCGCGGAGGATGGCGTCGTAGAGCGTGCCGCCGACACCGTGGATGTTGAAGATGCCCTCCGTGACGATGGCGCCGCCCATGAGCGCGCCGAGGTCGCCGCCGAGGAAGGTCACCACCGGGATCAGGGAGTTGCGCAGCACGTGGCGGCCGGTGACCTGGCCGCGGCTCAGGCCGCGGGCACGGGCGGTCCGCACGTAGTCGGCGCTGAGGTTCTCCGCCACCGACGTGCGCGTCAGGCGCAGCACGTACGCGAACGACGTCGCGCCGAGCACGATCGCCGGCAGCAGCAGGGAGACGAAGTCGGGGTCTCGTCCCGCGGTGACGGGCAGCCACCCGAGCTTGATGCCCACGACGAACTGCAGCACGAAGCCGAGCACGAAGATCGGCACCGCGATGACGACGAGGCTGACCACCAGGGCGGTGGCGTCGAACCACTTGCCCTTGCGCAGGCCGGCGATCAGGCCGACGCCGACGCCCAGCACGGCCTCGAAGACCAGCGCCATGACGGCCAGCTGGAAGGTGACGGGGATCGCCTCGGCGATGACGTCGGTCACCTCGCGGCCCGTGAAGGTCACGCCGAGGTTCAGGGTGAAGATGCCCTTGAGGAACAGCAGGTACTGGACGAGGAACGGCTCGTCCAGGTTGTAGCGGGCCCGGATCGCCTCCTGGACCGACTCCGCGAGGCCCCGTTCGCCGCCGAGCGCGGCCACGGGGTCACCGGGGCGCAGGAACACGAGGGCGTACAGGAGCAGGGTGGCCCCCAGGAACACAGGGATCACCTGCAGGAACCTGCGGCCGATGTACCACAGCATTGATTCGTTCTCCTCGCTCGGTCCGGTCGGCGACCGGACGCGGGGAGGCGGGGTGCGCGCACGGCACACCCCGCCTCACCTTGCGGCAGATCCTAGGCCTCCCGTCGGGGGCGGGCGAACCGCATCCCGACGGCGGGCGTCACTCGGCCTTGGTGACCTGGTACAGGATCGGGTCCGAGTCCCAGCCGAACTCGACGTTGTCGACGTTCTCGCTCCAGCCGCCGGTGGCGTTGGAGTACCACAGCGGGATGCCGGGCAGGGTCTGGAAGAGGATCTCCTCGGCCTGCTTGTACAGCTCCGTGGCCTCCTCCGGGGTGCTGGCGCCGTTCGCCTCGGAGAGCTTGGCGTCGAAGTCGGCGTTCGACCACTGGCCGTCGTTCGAGCCGGCACCCGTGCCGTAGATCGGGCCGAGGAAGTTGCTCATGGCCGGGTAGTCGGCCTGCCAGCCGGCGCGGAACATGCCGGGCACCTCGCCGTTGTCACGAGCGTCGAGGAACTCGTCGAACGTCGGGTACGGGTAGAACTCGCAGTCGATGCCAAGCACGTTCTTGATGCTGTTGCACGTGGCGTCGACCCAGGTCTGGTGGTCCGAGTCGGCGTTCGACGCGATCTGCAGCTTGTAGTCCGCGGGGACCGGCGAGATCTCCTCGGCCTGCGCCCACAGCTCCTTGGCCTTGGCCTCGTCGAACTCGAGCACCTCGTTGCCCGGGATCTCCTCGGTCCAGCCGTCGATCACCGGCGAGGTGAAGTCGGTGGCCGGGGTGCGCGAGCCGGCGAACACCGTCTCGGTGATCTCCTCGCGGTTGATCGCGTGGGAGATCGCCTGGCGGCGCAGCAGGCCGGCCTCGCCCTGGAACTCCTCGAGCCACTCCGGCACGGTCATCGTCTGGATGACGGCGGACGGCTGGTTGACGGCGCGGCCCGCGAGGTCGTCCTCGAAGGTCTGGAAGGCCGACGAGGGGACGTTCTTGATGATGTCGAGGTTGCCGTCCAGGAGGTCGTTGTACGCCGTGTCCTCCTGCGTGTAGGCGATCAGCTCGAGGCCGCCGTTCTGCGGCGTGCGCTCACCGGCGTAGTCCTCGTTCGGGACCAGCGTGATGGCCTCGTTGTGAGCCCACTCCTCGAGCTTGTACGGGCCGTTGCCGACCGGGTTCTCGCCGAAGGCCTCGGTGTCCTCGTAG
Source organism: Puerhibacterium sp. TATVAM-FAB25 (assembly GCF_046535855.1). NCBI lineage: Bacteria > Bacillati > Actinomycetota > Actinomycetes > Micrococcales > Promicromonosporaceae > Puerhibacterium > Puerhibacterium sp. TATVAM-FAB25. Next base: position 195,436 of record NZ_JAXUAK010000003.1, read on the forward strand.
AAGGACTCGGGCAGCGGGAAGAACGCCGCGTAGCCCAGGCGGGTCGGGAAGTCCGACTCCGGCTGCGTGAGCTTGACGACCAGGGTGGTCTCGTCCTCGGCGGTCAGGCCGCCGGCCTCGATGAGCGAGGAGTCCTCGTCGTACGAGAAGCCCTGGATCGGCTCGAAGAAGTACGAGAGGTTCTGGGCGTTCGACAGGGTCGCGCCCCAGTCCCAGGCCTTCGCGAAGCTCTCGGCGGTGACCGGCGTGCCGTCGGTGAACGTCCAGCCGTCCTTGAGCTTGATCGTCCACGTCTGGTTGTCGTCCGACTCGATCGACTCGGCGACCTCGTTGTGGACCGAGCCGTCGGCGCCGTAGTACACCAGGCCGGCGAAGAGGTTCTGGATGGCCGTCGAGCCGTTGGTCTCGTTGGTCATCGTGGGGATGAGCGGGTTCTGCGGCTCACCGTTGGAGACGGTGATCACGCCCGTGCTCGCGCCGCCGGCGCTGGACTCGTCCGAGCCCTCGCCGGAGCCCGACGAGCAGGCCGTGAGTGCGAGCGCGCCGGCGACGATGAACGTCGTCACGCCGGCATAACGCCTGATCTTCATGTGTGTCCTCCGAGAAGGGGCAGCGGCACGCTGCTGCCGTCGTCCGGGCGTCCCGCACCGTGGACGGTACGAGGCCGCTCTTGGTCCGCCATGCGGACTGCCCGAGCGTATGCCCAGCCGAGAGACAAGTGTCCGGTTCCTGCCGATTTCCGTACCGACCGTTATCGACTCGGTATGCGGAAGTAACAGGCTCTTCACGACGCCGAGCGGCGTCGCAAGGCCAGAAGCGTAGCCGTCGCGGCCAGAAACGCTAAACGCCCCGGTCAGTGGCCTGTCGCACACCTCGGTCGGCACCTTCCCGCGGCGCCGGCCCCTCCCCCGGACGCGCCGACCTGCACGCGACGACCCGGACGCGACGAGGGGCGGCGGGATCGCTCCCGCCGCCCCTCGCCCGCACCGGTCGGACCGTCAGGCCTTGGTGTCGACCTCGTCGGCCTCCGCGCCGGCGCCCGTGGCGCTGGCGCCGCCCGCCGCACCGTTCGTCGCGCCGTCCGGCGTCGCGCCGCCCGGGACCCCGTCCTCGGGCTCGGGCTCGGCCACCGGCTCGGGGTCGGGCGCCGGCACGGTGCGCAGCTCGAACGGCTCACCGTCGTGCCGGTCGACGGCGCTCGCCACGCTCTCGACCAGCACCTGGCGCGCGAGCTGGCCCTGGATCATCATCGGGTCGCGCGAGAGGTCGCGCCAGAGCGCGGCGCACAGCACGAGCATCACGACGACGAACGGCAGCGCCGACACGATCGTGATGTTCTTCAGGCCGTTGAGCGCCGCCGCCGGGTCGTCGCCGCCGGCGAGCAGCATGACGGCCGCCACCGCGCCGGTGGCCACGCCCCAGAAGACGACGGACCTGCGCGACGGCTCGGCGGCGCCGTGCTCCGAGAGCCCGCCCATGACGATCGAGGCCGAGTCGGCGCCCGTGACGAAGAAGATCGCCACGAGCAGCACCGCCAGCACCATGAGCACCACGGTCACCCAGGACGGGACGGACAGCGCGCCCAGGGTGGTGAACAGGATCGTGTCGAAGTTGATGTCCGGCACGCCCTCGACGACCTGCGCCAGCGCAGCCCCGCGGTCCCCCTGCTCCTGCGCCCGCTCCTGGATCCCGATGGCACCGCCGCCGAAGATCGCGAACCAGATCGTGGAGACGACGGACGGGACGAGCAGCACGCCCGTGACGAACTGACGGATCGTGCGGCCCCGCGAGATGCGGGCGATGAACAGGCCGACGAACGGCGTCCACGAGATCCACCACGCCCAGTAGAAGATCGTCCAGCTGGACATCCAGGCGGCGAGGGACTCGTCGCCGGCGGCGGCCGTGCGCGAGGCCATCTGCGGCAGGTCGCCGATGAAGGCGCCGATCGCGTCGGGCAGCACGTTGAGGATGAACAGCGTCGGGCCGCCGACGAACACGATGAGGGCCAGCAGCAGGGCCAGCACCATGTTGATGTTGGACAGCCACTGGATGCCGCGCTCGATGCCCGACGCCGCCGAGATGACGAACAGCGCCGTGAGCACGGCGATGACGACGACCAGCACCGACGTGCCGACCGTCTCCATGACGCCGGTCTCCTGCAGACCACCGCCGATCTGCAGCGCGCCGAGGCCCAGCGAGCACGCGGAGCCGAACAGCGTCGCGAGGATGGCGAGCACGTTGATGACGCGCCCGCCCCAGCCGTTGACGACCCGCTCGCCGAACAGCGACGTGAACATCGAGGAGAACAGCTGCGTGCGGCCGAGACGGTACGTGCCGTACGCCATGCCGAGACCGACGATCGCGTACATCGCCCACGGGTACAGCGTCCAGTGGAACAGCGTGGTGCCCATGGCCGTGGCGAGCGCCTCGGGCGTCTGCCCCTCGACGGTCCCGGGCGGGGGCGACATGTAGAAGTACAGCGGCTCCCCGACGCCGTAGAAGATCAGGCCGATGCCCATGCCCGTCGCGAACATCATCGCGATCCACGACGAGGTGCGGAACTGCGGCGACTCGTCGTCCTTGCCGAGCGGGATGCGCCCGAACCGGCTGGCGGCCACCACGATGACGAAGATCGTGAACGCCGTGGCGGCGATGACGAACAGCCAGCCGAAGTTGGTGATGGTGCCGTCGAGGGCCGACGTCGCGACCGCGCCGAGGCCGTCGGGGCTCACGAAGCCCCACACGACGAAGGCGACGGCGGCCGCGGCGGCCACCCCGAAGACGATCCAGTCGGTGCCGGTGGACCGCGGGGCGCGCGGCCTGCGGGCGGTCGACTTCTTGAGGGTCTCGATCAGCGATCTGGTCGTTTCTGGATTGCTCATGATCCCCGGCAGCCACGGTGATTCTCTGGTGGTGCAGCCGCCTCTAGCGTCCTTTCCCTGACGATCACGTGAATTACCGGTGGAGAACCGTAGCACGGGGTAAAGAACGGCGGCGGAATGTGGCAAGGATCGCGCTCGGCGGCGGGATCGATGCGGTCGTCGCGACCTGGGCCGGCTCGGCGGGCGGCGCCACGGTCCACGCTGCCACGCTCCGGCCCCGTCCGCGCCCCGGAGGACCCGTGCGTGGCCCTGCTACCGTCGTCACGATGAGCCCGGCACCGCCGCCGACCGACGCCGCCGTCGTGCTGCTGCTGCCCTTCGCGGGCCGCTGGCTCGTGGAGAACAGCCCCGCCCGCCGGGTCCCGAGCCACGGCACCGACCTCATGGGCACGCGCTGGGCGATCGACTTCGTCGGCGTCGACGAGCGGCACCGCACCGCTCCGGCCGGCGGCTGGCGCGCCGCCCTCGCCACCGAGCCGCCCGAGCGCTTCGTCGGGTGGGGCCGGCCCGTGCTGGCGCCCGCCGACGGCGTGGTCGTCCGCACGCACGACGGCGAGCCCGACCACGAGGCGCGACGCTCGGCGCTCACCCTGGTGCCCTACGCCCTGGGCCAGGGCGCACGGCTGCGGCGAGGGCCGGCGGCGCTCGCGGGCAACTACGTCACCCTCGCCGCGGCCGGCGCGTACGTCACGCTCGTCCACCTGCAGCGCGGGTCGCTGCAGGTGCGGCCGGGTGAGGCCGTCGTCGCCGGGCAGCCGCTCGGCCGGTGCGGGAACTCGGGCAGCTCGACCCAGCCGCACGTGCACGTCCAGGTCAACGACGGCCCCGACGCCTCCGTCGCGCGGGCGCTGCCGCTCGCGTTCCGCGGGTACGCCGAGTGGCTCCGCGGGCACCCCGAGCCGCACGAGCGCGCCGTCGGCGTGCCGGCCGAGGGCGCCGTCGTCGCGCCCCTGCCGCAGCGGCGGTGACCGCCCCGCCGGTCACTGCCCCGCGGCCACCCGGGTGGCGACGGGGACGCCCGACGACCGCGGCAGGGCCAGCGCGGCGGCGAGGCCGACGCAGCCGATGACGGCGAGGGCGGCCACCGCGAGGCCGTAGGCCCGCTGCGGGGTGGCGGCGATGCCGGCGACGAGGATCGTCCCCGCGACGGCCGTGCCGAGCGACGAGCCGAGGTTGGACACGCTGCGCGAGAGGCCCGAGATCTCGCCCTGCTCGTGCTCCGGGAAGGCGGACTGCACGATGTTGACGGACGGCGTCAGCATGGTGCCCAGGCCCACGCCGACGAGGAAGAGCCCCGGCACGACCGCCCACGCCGACGCGGCGCCGGGCGCCATCAGCAGGAGCAGCACCACGCCGGCGACGGTGACGACGAACCCGGCGACGATGAGGGTGCGCTGGGGCGAGCGCCGCGCGAGGCGTTCCGCGGCCAGGGAGGCGCCCAGGAGCCCGACCGTGGTGGCCGAGAAGATGACGCCGGTCTCGATCGCTCCGTAGCCACGAACCACCTGGAGGTAGGCCGCGACGGTGAAGGACAGCCCGCTGAGCAGCAGCCACTGGGCGTTCTGCGTGATCATCCCGAGGTTCGAGGTGCGGTTGCGGAACAGGCTCAGCGAGAGCAGCGGCTCCCTGCCGGCCCGCTCCTTGGCGCGTGTGGCGAGCAGGAACCACGCGAGCACGAGGGCGCCCGCCGCGATCAGCGCGAGGCACAGCCAGAGGTTGTCGTCGGCCGCCATGATGCCCATGACCAGCAGCACCAGGCCGACGGCGGACAGGACGGCGCCGCCGAGGTCGAACGGCCGCTGCGGCTCGGCGGGCAGCGGGTCCTCGATGCGCCGGCCGAGCAGCACGATGACGACGATGACGAGCGCCTGGAACACGAAGGCCGCCCGCCAGCTGACGGCCGAGGTGATCACGCCGCCGATGAGCGGCCCGGCCGCACCGCCGACGCCGCCGGCGGCGCTGACGATGCCGAAGGCCTTCGCGCGGGACACCGTCGTCGTGAACAGCAGGGTGACCAGCACGTACACCGGTGGGATGAGCAGCGCCGTGCCCACGCCCTCCAGCAGCGAGTTGCCGAGGATCAGGACCGGCAGCCCGGGCGAGACCGCGCTGATCACCGCCCCGACGCCGTACACGCTCAGCCCGACGAGGAAGCACCGCTTGCGGCCGTAGCGGTCGGTGAGCTTCCCGCCGGGGATCATGAGGGCGGCCATGACCAGCAGGAAGAGCGTGATCGACAGCTGCACGCCCTGCACGGTGGTGTCCAGGTCGCGGCTGATGTCGTTGATCATCACCGTCATGTTCGAGCCGGCGAAGCTGCAGATGAACTGCGCGAGCGCGAGCGGCACGAGCGCCCGGCGCAGCGCGGACGACGTCGCCTGCCCGGTCCCGGGACCCACCTGAGCGTCCATGGGTCCCAGCCTCCCGACGGTGCCTCGCGGGGGATCACCCGCCGGGGGTGATCCCCCGGTGCGGGGCCGACCGGAGCGTGTGGGCTATGGACTATCCCCTCATCGCCGACCACGGGCTGATCGGTGACCTGCAGACCTCCGCCCTCGTCGCCACCGACGGCACCGTCGACTGGTTCTGCGCGCCACGGTTCGACTCGCCTAGCGTCTTCGGCGCGCTCCTCGACCACCAGCGCGGTGGTCACCTCAGCACCCGTCCCACCGTCGGGGCGGTCACCCGCACCCAGGCCTACTTCCCGGACACCGCGGTGCTGGTCACGCGCTTCATGACCGAGGCGGGGGTCGGCGAGGTCGTCGACTTCATGCCGGTCGACCACCCGGAGGTCGCCACCGACGCGCACCGGCTGGTGCGGATCGTGCGGTGCGTCCGCGGCGAGATCACCTTCGCCGTCGAGATCGCCCCGCGGTTCGACTACGGCCGCGCCGCGCACCGCACCTCCCTGACCGAGACCGGCGCCGTGTTCGAGAGCGACGGGGCGTCCCTGACCGCGCACCTGGTCCGCGAGGAGGGCGACGGCGCCCGGGCCCAGGTGGACGCCGGCGACGGCGTCGTGCGCGCGGAGCTCACCCTGCGGGCGGGCGAGGTGCGCGGGCTGGTGCTGGAGGCCGGCACGGCTCCCCGGCCCGCGCGGCTGGTGCGGCCTGCCGAGGTCCAGCAGATGTTCGACGAGACCGTCGCGTTCTGGACGCGGTGGCTGGGCCGGTCGACGTACCGCGGTCGCTGGCGGGAGATGCTGCACCGGTCCGCGATCACGCTGAAGCTCATGACCTACGCGCCCACCGGGGCGCTCGTCGCCGCCCCGACGGCGGGCCTGCCGGAGCAGATCGGCGGCGAGCGGAACTGGGACTACCGCTACACGTGGATCCGCGACGCGTCGTTCTCCGTGTACTCGCTGCTCGGCCTGGGCTTCACCGAGGAGGCCGCCGCGCTCGGGGGCTGGCTGCGCGACCGCGTCAAGGAGCAGCAGGGCGGCAAGACCGGTCCGCTGAACATCATGTACCGCATCGACGGCTCGCCCGACCTCACCGAGGAGGTGCTCGAGCACTGGGAGGGCTACCGCGGGTCCGCGCCGGTGCGCATCGGCAACGGCGCGGCCGACCAGCTGCAGCTCGACATCTACGGCGAGGCGCTGGACAGCGTGTACTTCGCCGCCCAGCACGGGCTCGCGGGCGGGTACGAGGGGTGGCTCGCGGTGTGCGAGCTGCTGGACTGGCTCACCGACAACTGGGACCGGCCCGAGGAGGGCATCTGGGAGACCCGGGGCGGGCGGCAGAACTTCACCTACGGCCGGGTGATGAGCTGGGTCGCGCTCGACCGGGGCATCCGCCTCGCCACCGACCACGGCCGCCCGGCGCCGCTGGACCGCTGGCGCACCCAGCGGGACGCGATCTACGCGCAGGTGATGGAGCGCGGCTGGCACCCGGGGCGCGGCGCGTTCGTGCAGCACTACGACACCGACGTCCTCGACTCGGCGCTCCTGCGGATGTCGACCACGGGCTTCATCGCGCCGACCGACCCGCGCTGGGTCTCGACGCTGGCCGCGATGGACGGCGAGCTGGTCACCGACAGCCTGGTCTACCGGTACGACCCGGCGGCCTCCCCGGACGGGCTGCGCGGCAGCGAGGGCACGTTCTCCCTGTGCACCTTCGCCTACGTCGACTCCCTGGCCCGCAGCGGCCAGCTCGGCAAGGCGCGCGTCATCTTCGAGAAGATGCTCACCTACGCCAACCACCTGGGGCTGTACTCCGAGGAGATCGCCCTGACCGGCGAGCAGATCGGCAACTTCCCGCAGGCGTTCACGCACCTGGCCCTGATCGACGCGGCGCTCACCCTCGACCGGCTGCTCGAGAAGCAGGCGCCGTGAGGCGACGGCCGCGCACCGGTGCCCCGGCTCGCGGCCACCGCTGAGGACCCGGGGCGCGCCCCGCACCCGTCGGCGTGAAAAGTCCTGCCGCGGGCAGGTGTGGCGCGGCTCCGGCCGGAGTAGTGTCGGAATTGCTCCGGCCACGGACCGCCTCAGGACACCGCGGTCCCCCGACGAGCACACGCGATGTCGCGAGCCGCTCCGCGCCCGCCCCCGCCGAGGTCCCACGACGCGCCATCCTGCCCGCCGGCATGACGCGAAGCGGCCGCACCGACCTCGAGCGCTCGACCTACTGGGAACGCACTCCGCGACGTCTACTGGGAACGCACTCCGCGACGTCGCCTCAAGCCACCCCCGGCTGACCTGCGACAACGCCTCGCAGGTTCGAGTGGCGAGTCACCTGGCTGGATGCGAGCGTGACGCCCGCTGAGGTTCTGCCGCACACGAACGGAGCACTCCATGGCTACATCTGGCACGCGGGGTACGCCCGGCCGCAACGTCGAGCACGACACCCGTCGGGCGAAGATGACCGGGCTGGCGGTCGCCGCCGTCGGCATCGTCATCTTCAACGTCGCGCCGTTCTTCAACTGGGTGAACCCCGAGGAGGACGCCGACCCCCGCACCGGGTACGAGACCGACTCGCTCGTCCCCTTCATCGCCTACCTGGGCCTGGGCCTGCTGATCGCCCTGGTCTACGCGGCCCGGCGCGCGCGCCGCGGGCAGCACCGCGGTCTGACGCTCGTGACGATGGCCGTCGGCATCGCCGCGACCCTGCAGTGCCTGGCCTTCGGGATCAACCCGATGGGCGGCCTCGAGCGCGGCGACAACCTCGGCGTCGACATCGGCGTCTGGATCGGCCTGATCGGCGCCCTGCTGTGGGCCGTCGGCGCCTTCCTGCTCGCCAAGGAGATCGAGGGCGACGACGAGCGCCGCGACGCCTACGGCTACGACCGCTCCGACCGCGGCACCGCCGGCCTCTGACAGGTCCCGGCAACGCGAGGAGGGGGCGGCCGCCGGCCGCCCCCTCCTCGTGCGACGCGCAGGACGGCCCCCGGGGGAGGCGCCGGCCGGCACGGCCGCCTCACACGTTGAAGCGGAACTCCACGACGTCGCCGTCCTGCATGACGTAGTCCTTGCCCTCGACGCGGGCCTTGCCGGCGGAGCGGGCCGCCGCGACGGAGCCGGCCTCGACGAGGTCGTCGAACGAGATGACCTCGGCCTTGATGAAGCCGCGCTCGAAGTCGGTGTGGATGACGCCGGCGGCCTGCGGGGCCGTCCAGCCCTGGTGGATCGTCCAGGCGCGCGACTCCTTGGGTCCCGCGGTGAGGAAGGTCTGCAGTCCCAGGGTGTCGAAGCCGACGCGGGCGAGCTGGTCGAGCCCGGACTCCTCCTGCCCCGTGGACTCGAGCATCTCCCGCGCCTCGTCCGGCTCGAGCTCGACGAGCTCGGCCTCGAACTTGGCGTCCAGGAAGATCGCCTGGGCGGGCGCGACGAGCTCGCGCAGGGCGGCCTGCCGCTCCGCGTCGGCCAGCCCGGCGTCGTCGGTGTTGAAGACGTAGATGAACGGCTTGGCCGTCATGAGCTGCAGCGACGCGACGTCGGCGAGGTCGAGGCCCTCGGCCGCCGCGCCCTGGAACAGGGTGGTGCCCGCCTCCAGGATGCGCTGCGCCGTGCGCGCCGCCTCGAGGAACGCGGCGTCGCCCTTCTTGATCTTGACCTCCTTCTCGAGGCGCGGCAGCGCCTTCTCGAGGGTCTGGAGGTCGGCGAGGATCAGCTCGGTCGAGATCGTCTCGATGTCGCCCGGGGCGTCCACGGAGCCCTCGACGCGCACCACGTCGGGGTCGTCGAAGACGCGCGTCACCTGGCAGATCGCGTCCGCCTCGCGGATGTTCGCGAGGAACTTGTTGCCGAGGCCCTCGCCCTCGCTCGCGCCCTTGACGATGCCCGCGATGTCGACGAACGAGACCGTGGCCGGCAGCGTCCGCTCGCTGGCGAACAGCTCCGCCAGCCTGTCGAGCCGCGGGTCCGGCAGCGGCACCACCCCCACGTTGGGCTCGATGGTGGCGAACGGGTAGTTCGCCGCGAGCACCTGGTTGCGGGTCAGGGCGTTGAAGAGGGTGGACTTGCCGACGTTGGGCAGGCCGACGATGCCGATGGTGAGAGCCACGTCGCGACAGTCTACGGGTCGGGCGCCCGGCGTCGTCAGGCGTACGACAGCACGCGCTGCAGCAGCTCCGGCGCCCGCCGGTCGTAGGCGCGGGCGCCCCAGCGCACGCCGAGCACGAGCACGACGGCTCCCACGGCCGGGCCGACGACCAGCGTGACCCAGCCGAGCGCGGCGCTGGGCAGCAGGATCGTGAAGAGCGCCAGGGCGAACGCCGGCAGCGACAGCACGAACGTGGCCAGGCCGGCGACGCCCTGCGCGACCATCGTCGCGCCGACGGCGCCCTGGGGCTGCTTGAACGGGCTCTCCCCCGGCTTGGGCACCGGGTACAGCCAGTGGGCGGACACCGCGCTCGACACCCCGGTCGACAGCGCGAGCGTGCCCAGGCTGAGCCCCAGCAGCGCCGGCAGGTCGGTCCAGCGCCCGGACAGCCCGGCCGACAGGACCGCGAAGACCACCACGAGCGGCGTGCCGGCCACGAGCACCGGCAGCGCACGGCCCCAGCGGTCGGTGCGCCCGGTCGTGCCCGTGGCCACGTGCAGCGCGAAGGCGGTGTGGTCGTAGGCGATGTCGTTGGAGACGCTGAAGCCGAGCACCCAGGCGGTCAGCGGCGCGAGGATCAGCATCACCGCCATGCCCGGCCCCTCCCCGGCGGTCTGCCCGGCGAAGGCCAGCACCACCGGCAGCAGCGGGATGATCGCGATCGACGCGGAGTAGCGCGGGTCGCGCAGCCAGTAGGTCGCGGCGCGGGCGGCCACGGCGCCCGTCGGGGTGGCCGGGACGCGGTCGAACCAGCCCAGGCCCTTGCCGCGCGCACCCTTCGCGCCGCCCTCGGCCGGCGTCTCCAGCGTGCGGGCCAGCGCGCGGTCCCACACCCACCACGCCAGCGCCAGGGTGGCCAGGAGCACGGCGAGGCGGCCGGCGGCGGCGCCCCAGTCGCCGTCCTGGACGGCGGCCGGCACGCCCCAGGGCGCGCCGAGCGGCGTCCAGCCGACGACGTCGGCCAGGTCGGTGAGCAGCGCGCGCACGGCGTCGGCGTCGGTGGCGCCGTCGCCGAGGCGGCGGCTGAACCACCCGATCGCGGGCCCGGCGAGCATGATCGGGACGAAGGCCGCGACGGTGAGCACCTCGCGCGAGCGCCGCGACTCCAGCAGCGGCGCGAGCAGCGTGGTCAGCGCGCGCGAGCCGACGACGCACAGCGCCAGGGCGCCCACGGCGCCCACGGCGGCGGCCACCAGGGTCAGCGGCGAGCGCCACCACGCCAGCGTGACGCCGAGCACCGCGAGCGCCGTGGCGATGCCCGGCACGGAGACCACCCCGCCGGCGGCGAGGCCGGCCAGCAGGCGCCGGCGCGGGATCGGGTAGGTGACGAAGCGGTGCGGGTCGAGCGTCGCGTCCACGCCGTAGGCGAAGACGGGCACCACGAGCCAGCCCAGCACCAGCACGGCGCCGCCGAGGACCAGCGCCGGGGCCACCAGCCCCGGGTCGGTCGTGCCGAGCGCCACGGCACCCACCACGACGAGCGCGACGAGCGACAGCGCGTACAGCGAGCCGAGGACGACGCCGACCGTCTGCCAGACGCTGCGCCGGTACCCGTTGACCAGGAGGGTCAGCTTGAGGCGGACGAGCTGCGCAACCACGCCAGGCCCTCTCCCTCGATCCGACCGCCGACGAGCGCGACGAACCGGTCCTCCAGGCTCTGCCCGCCGCGCACCTCGTCGACCGTGCCGGAGGCGAGCACGTGCCCGCCGGCGATGACGGCCACGTGCGAGCACATCCGCTGGACGAGGTCCATGACGTGGCTGGAGACGACCACGGTGCCGCCGTCGCCGACGTAGGCGTGCAGGATGTCGCGGATGTTGGCGGCGCTGACCGGGTCGACGGCCTCGAACGGCTCGTCGAGCACGAGCACCCGCGGCGCGTGGATCAGCGCCGTGGCGAGGGCGACCTTCTTGGTCATGCCGGCGGAGTAGTCGACGACGAACGTGTCGCGGTCGCCGAGCAGGTCCATCGCGCGCAGCAGGTCCTCGGTGCGCTCGGCCACCGTGGCGCGGTCCATCCCCCGCAGCAGGCCGGCGTAGGTGATGAGCTGGGCGCCGGTGAGCCGGTCGAAGAGGCGCACGCCGTCCGGCAGCACCCCGAGCCGGGCCTTGGCCGCCACCGTGTCCGCCCACATGTCCGTACCGAGCACGGTCGCGACGCCGAAGTCCGGCCGCAGCAGGCCCGTGGCCATGGACAGGGTGGTGGTCTTGCCGGCGCCGTTGGGCCCGACGAGGCCGTAGAAGGAGCCGGCGGGGACGTCGAGGTCGACGCCGGCGACGGCGATCTTCTGCCCGAAGCGCTTCCACAGGCCGCGCAGCGACAGGGCGGCGGCGGGGTCGGGCGGCGTGGGCTGCTGGGGGCCGGCCAGGGTCGCGGGGTGCGGTGGTCCGGGCGGCGGCGTGGGGGCGGTCAGGGGGATCACCTTCTCGTCGTGGGGCCGTCTCGACCCTATCGAGGCGGCTCGCCGCCCTGGTGGCGGGCGCGCCGGAGGATCGCGCTGTCGGTGGGCCGTGCCACCCTGGCCGCATGACGACGACCTGGATCTTGCTGCTGCTGGGCGCCCTCGCGGTGGGCGTCCTGGTCGGCTGGCTCGTGGCCGCCAACCGCGCGTCGGCCGAGCGCCGCTCGGCCGACATCGAGCTGGCGCGCGGGCACGCCGACCTGGAGGCCGCCCGCCGTGAGACGGCGGGCCTGCGCGAGCAGCTCGACCTGGCGCGCGACGACGCCCAGCGCCGGCTGGCGGAGGCGCAGGCCCAGGCGGAGCGCCGGGTCGCCGAGGTGCGCGAGGAGGCCGAGCGCCAGGTGCGCGAGGCCAAGGAGGACGCCGAGGCCACCGCGCGCCGCTTCAAGGCCGTGGCGGGCGACGTGCTGCAGGCCAGCCAGCAGCAGTTCCTCGAGCTGGCCGACCAGCGGCTGCGCGCCAGCACCGTCAAGAACGAGGAGGTGCTCGCCCAGCGCGAGCAGGCCTTCCGCGCGCTGGTGGACCCGCTGAGCAAGGCCGTCGAGAAGGTCCGCGCCGAGGTGGCCGAGGCCGAGAAGGCCCGGGTCGAGGGGCAGTCCACGCTCGGCGAGCACCTGCGCCAGCTCGCCACCGCGAACGAGCAGCTGCGCACCGGCACCAGCGAGCTGGTCACCGCCCTGCGCTCCTCGCAGACGCGCGGCGCGTGGGGCGAGCTGCAGCTGCGCCGCGTGGTCGAGGCCGCGGGCATGCTGAGCCGGGTCGACTTCACCGAGCAGGCGCAGGTGTCCACCGACGACGGCCTGCTGCGCCCGGACATGGTGGTCCACCTGGCCGGCGGCAAGCACGTGGTGGTCGACTCCAAGGTCGCGTTCCTCGGCTACCTGGAGGCGCAGCAGACCGGGGACGCCGACTACCGCGAGCAGCGCCTGGACGCGCACGTGCGGCACATGAAGAAGCACGTCGACGACCTGGCGAGCAAGAGGTACTGGGACCAGTTCTCCCCCGCGCCCGAGTTCGTGGTCATGTTCGTGCCGGCCGAGGCGTTCCTGTCGGCCGCCGTGGAGCGCGAGCCGGACCTGCTCGAGTACGCCGTGAGCAAGAACGTGGTCGTGGCCACCCCGATGACGATGGTCGCGCTGCTGCGCACGGTCGCCTACGCGTGGCGGCAGGAGGCGCTGGCGGAGAACGCCCAGAAGGTGCTCACCGTCGGCAAGGAGCTCTACTCCCGCCTGGTGACGATGACCGGCCACATCACCAAGACGGGCCGCGCGCTGGAGACGGCGACCAAGAGCTACAACTCGATGATCGGCTCGCTCGAGCGCAACGTGCTCACCTCGGCCCGCCGGATGGTCGAGCTCGACGTCGTCGACGAGAAGGACCTGGTCGAGGAGGTCCGCGGGATCGAGGAGGTGCCACGGCCCATCACCAAGCCCGAGCTGCTGGCGGCCGAGGACGAGCGCGTCGTCGCCATCGACACGGTGGCCGTGAGCGAGCGCCGCGTCACCGTCGCGGGCGGCGCCTCCGCCGAGGTCGAGGCCCTCGCCGCCGCCGACCAGCGGGCGCTGGAGGCGCAGGGCGAGCGGTCCGACGGCGAGGCCGCCGCGGGCTGACGCCCGCCCCCCAGGACACCAGAAGGCCCGGCCCTCGAGAAGAGGAGGCCGGGCCTTCTGGTGTGCCGCCGGCGGCTCAGACCGGCGTGACCGGCAGCGCGGTGCGCTGCTCGCGGCGGGGGCGCTTGTCGCCCTGGCCGGCGGCCTTGAGGCCGGCGCGCAGCTCGCGGGGCAGCGAGAACATGAGGTCCTCGGTCGCGGTGCGCACCTCCTCCACGTCGCCGAAGCCGCGCGCGGCGAGGTGCTCGATCACGTCCCGCACCAGGATCTCCGGCACCGAGGCGCCCGAGGTCACGCCCACCGTGGCCGCGCCGTCGAGCCACTCCTCGCGGATCTCCGCCGCGCGGTCCACGCGGTAGGACGTGCGGGCGCCGGACTGCAGGGCGACCTCCACCAGGCGCACGGAGTTCGACGAGTTCGCCGAGCCGACCACGATGACGACGTCGCACTCGGGCGCGAGCTTCTTCACCGCGACCTGGCGGTTCTGCGTGGCGTAGCAGATGTCGTCGCTCGGCGGGTCCTGCAGCGACGGGAACTTCTCGCGCAGGCGGCGGACCGTCTCCATCGTCTCGTCGACGGACAGGGTGGTCTGGGAGATCCACACGACCTTCGCCGGGTCGCGCACGACGACCTGGTCGACCTCCTCCGGGGAGTTGACGACCTGCACGTGGTCGGGCGCCTCGCCGGCCGTCCCCTCGACCTCCTCGTGGCCCGTGTGGCCGATGAGCAGGATGTCGTAGTCGTCCTTGGCGAACCGCACGGCCTCCTTGTGCACCTTGGTGACCAGGGGGCACGTGGCGTCGATCGTGGCCAGGCTGCGCGCCGCGGCGGCCTCGCGGACCGCGGGCGAGACGCCGTGGGCGGAGAACACCAGGCGGGCGCCCTCGGGCACCTCGTCGGTGTCGTTGACGAAGATCGCGCCCCGCTCGCGCAGCGTCTCCACGACGTGCTTGTTGTGCACGATCTCCTTGCGCACGTAGACCGGGGCGCCGTAGGTCTCGAGGGCCTTCTCGACGGCGACGACGGCACGGTCGACGCCGGCGCAGTAGCCGCGCGGGGCGGCGAGCAGCACCCGCTTGGTGCGGGTCGGCGTTCCGGTCGCGGTGGCGGTGCTCGTGGCTGTCACCCGGCCAGTCTAGGTGGGCGGGTGTGGACACCCTGTGTGGGCGGGGTGCGGCATGCTGGGGCGCGTGACCGACGAGCCCGCCGAGACCCCGCCCGCGCCCCAGCCGCTGCCGGAGAAGGCGGCCGACACCAGCGCGCAGCGGCCCTGGCCGGTGCGGCTGCTGGCGGACAAGATCCGCTGGTACGTGGACCGGATGTCGCCGGTGTGGGTCGAGGGGCAGATCGTCGAGCACACCTTCCGCCCGACCTCGGGTATGCAGTTCCTCACGCTGCGCGACACCGACGCCGAGGCGTCCCTGCCGGTGCACATGCTCACCCGGGTGATGCACGGCCTGGACCGGCGGCCCGAGAAGGGCGACCAGGTCGTCGTGCACGCCAAGCCGGAGTTCTGGGTCAAGACCGGCCGGCTGTCGATGCGCGCGGCCGACGTGCGGATGGTCGGCGTCGGCGAGCTGCTGGCACGCATCGAGCAGCTCAAGCGCGTGCTCGCCGCCGAGGGGCTCTTCGACGCCGACCGCAAGCGGCCGCTGCCGTTCCTGCCCGCCGTGGTGGGCCTGGTGTGCGGGCGCGAGTCGAAGGCCGAGCACGACGTCGTGGTCAACGCCCGCGCCCGCTGGCCGCAGGTGCGCTTCGAGATCCGCGAGGTCGCCGTGCAGGGGGTCAACGCCGTGCGCGAGGTCGGCGCGGCCATCGCCGAGCTGGACGCGATGCCCGAGGTCGAGGTCATCGTCGTCGCCCGCGGCGGCGGCGCCGTCGAGGACCTGCTGCCGTTCAGCAACGAGGCGCTCGTGCGGGCCGCCGCGGCCGCCCGCACCCCGCTGGTGTCCGCCATCGGGCACGAGACCGACACCCCGCTGCTGGACCTCGTCGCCGACTACCGCGCCTCCACGCCCACCGACGCCGCCAAGCGCGTCGTGCCCGACGTCGCCGAGGAGCGGCTGCGGCTCGACCGTGCCCGGCGCGCCATGCGGACGGCGGTCACCGCCCTGGTGGACCGCGAGCAGCACGGGCTCGACGGCGTCCGCTCCCGCCCGGTGCTCGCCCGGCCGGAGACGATGGTCGAGGCGCGCGAGCGCGACGTGGAGCACGCGCTGCGGCACGCCCGGCACCTGCTGGACGCCCTGCTGCTGCGCGCCTCCGGCGAGGTCGGCCGGCTCGAGGCGCAGGTGCGGGCGCTGTCCCCCGCCTCGACGCTCGAGCGCGGCTACGCCGTCGTGCAGCGGCCGGACGGGCACGTGGTGCGCGAGCCCGACGACGCCCCGGCCGGCTCCGGCGTGCGGCTGCGGCTCGCGCGGGGCGAGCTGGGCGCGACGGTCACGCCTGACCTGGTCGCCCCCGGGGCGTCGACGGCGGCCGGGGCCGCCTGAGACGGCGACGGGACGAGTCGGGACGGACGCGAGGGAGCGGGCGTGGAGCTGCGGTTCGAGGGCGAGGTCGTCCACTGGCGCGGGCCCGCGCCGTACCTCTTCGTCCCGCTGCCGCCGCCCGAGGCCGCGCAGGTGCGCGCCGTCGCGCGGCAGGTCACCTACGGCTGGGGCGTGATCCCGGTGACGGCCCGCATCGGCGGCACCGAGTTCGACACGTCGCTCTTCCCGCGGGACGGCGGCTACCTGCTGCCGGTCAAGGTCGCGGTGCAGCGCGCCGAGGGCGTCGAGCTCGGCGACCGCGTCGCGGTGACGATGGCCGTCGTCGGGACGTGACGCCCCGCAGGACACGCGGCGGGCTCAGCGCGCCCGCTCGACCCGCCGCTCGTCCCACACCGGCTCGGCGGTCTCGCGCACCACGCCGTCCGAGCCGAACACGAGGAACCGGTCGAACCCGCGCGCGAACCACCGGTCGTGCGTCACCGCCAGGACGGTGCCCTCGAACGCCTCCAGCCCCTCCTGGAGCGCCTCGGCGGACTCGAGGTCGAGGTTGTCGGTGGGCTCGTCGAGCAGCAGCGCGGTGCAGCCGCTCAGCTCCAGCTGCAGGATCTGGAACCGCGCCTGCTGGCCGCCGGAGAGCCGGTCGAACGGCCGCTCGGCCGCCGCCGTCAGCTCGTAGCGGCGCAGCGCGGCCATCGCCGGTCCGAGCTGCAGCGCGTGGTCGGTCCACAGGACGTCCACGAGGGTGCGGCCGACCAGCTCCGGGTGCGCGTGGGTCTGCGCGAAGTGCCCCGGCACCACGCGCGCCCCGAGCTTCCAGGTGCCGCCGTGCGCGACGTCCTCGCCCGCGAGCAGGCGCAGGAAATGCGACTTGCCCGAGCCGTTCGAGCCGAGCACGGCCACGCGCTCGCCGTAGAAGACCTCGAGGTCGAACGGCTTCATCAGCCCGGTCAGCTCGAGCCGCTCGCAGGTGACCGCGCGCAGGCCGGTGCGCCCGCCGCGCAGGCGCATGGTGATGTCCTGCTCGCGCGGCGGCTCGGGCGGCGGCCCGGCCTCCTCGAACTTCGCCAGGCGCGTCTGGGCGGCGCGGTAGCGGGAGGCCATCTCGTGGCTGACGGCGGCGGCCTGGCGGAGCGTGAGCACGAGCTTCTTCAGCTGGGCGTGCTTCTCGTCCCAGCGGCGGCGCAGCTCCTCGAACCGGGCGAACCGCTCGCGGCGGGCGTCGTGGAACGTGGCGAAGCCGCCGCCGTGCACCCAGGCGTCCGCGCCGGAGGGGCCGGGCTCGAGCGCCACGATCCGGTCGGCGGCCCGGGCCAGCAGCTCGCGGTCGTGGCTGACGAAGAGCACCGTCTTGCGCGTGGCGCGCAGCTGCTCCTCGAGCCAGCGCTTGCCCGGCACGTCGAGGTAGTTGTCCGGCTCGTCGAGCAGCAGCACCTCGTCCGGGCCGCGCAGCAGCGCCTCGAGCACCAGCCGCTTCTGCTCGCCGCCGGACAGCGTGCGCACCTGCCGGAGCTGCGCGCGGTCGTACGGGACGCCGAGGGCGGCCATGGTGCACTCGTCCCACAGCGTCTCGGCCTCGTACCCGCGCACGTCGGCCCAGTCGGCGAGCGCCTGGGCGTACGCCATCTGGGCCGCCTCGTCGTCCACCTCGATCATGGCCGTCTCGGCGGCGTCGACGGCTCGGGCGGCCTCGCGCAGCTGCCGCGGCGCGACGGCGACGAGCAGGTCGCGCACCGTCGACCCGTCGCGCACGGACCCCACGAACTGCGGCATGACGCCGAGCCCGCCGCCGACCACGACGGAGCCGGCCTCGGGCACGAGCTCGCCGGTGATGAGCCGCAGCAGCGTCGTCTTGCCCGCGCCGTTGGGCCCGACCAGCGCGGTGGCGCTGCCCTCGGGGACGCGGAAGGAGACGTCGTCGAGGAGCGTGCGGCCGTCGGGCAGCACGTGCTCGACGTGCGCCACCTCCAGGTGTCCCATACCGCGCATCGTCCCGGTGCCGGGCGGCCGCGGGCAAGCCGACATCGGCCGCCCCGGGCCGGCCGACGTCGACTCGTCCGAGACTCCCCCGGGGCGGTGGCGTCGCCCGTGGGACCGCTGCGGCCGCGTCGTGGACCGCCGCCGGAGGATGTCGGCCAGGTGTTGTTGACTGTCTCCCGTGACCGACCCCACCGACCTCAGCACCCTCCCGGACCCCTCCGCCCTCGGCTACGAGCAGGCGCGCGACGAGCTGGTGCGCGTCGTGCAGCGCCTCGAGGCCGGCGGCGAGCCCCTCGAGGTCTCGCTCGCGCTGTGGGAGCGCGGCGAGGCGCTGGCCGCGCGCTGCCAGGAGTGGCTCGACGGCGCCCGCGATCGGCTCGCGGCCGCGCAGGCCGGCGACGGCGCGCCGGCCGGCGTGCGCGTCACGGTCGAGGAGGTCGAGCAGACCACCGTCGTCGTCGAGGAGGAGCAGTGAGCACGGACATGACCAGCACGACGGACGCCGCCCCGGCGCGGCCGACCCCCGCGGAGGCCTGGGCCGCGCTGCGCGCGGGCAACGAGCGCTTCGTGCGCGACGCGCCGGAGCACCCGTCGCAGGGAGCGGCGCGGCGCCGCGAGCTGCGCGCCGCGCAGCACCCGCACACGGTGATCTTCGGCTGCTCGGACTCGCGCGTGGCCGCCGAGATCATCTTCGACCAGGGCCTGGGCGACGTCTTCGTCGTCCGGACGGCCGGGCACGTCGTGGACACGACCGTGCTGGGCTCGATCGAGTACGGCACCGAGGTGCTGGGCGCGTCCCTGGTCGTGGTGCTCGGTCACGACTCGTGCGGGGCCGTCGCGGCCACGGCCCACACCCTCGCCACCGGGGAGCAGCCGCCCGGGTTCGTGCGCGCCGTGGTGGACCGGGTGATGCCCTCGGTCGCGGCCATCACCGCCCGGGCCGGCGACGGCGCGCGGGACGCGCTGTTCGACCCGGACACCCTGCGCACCGAGCACGTGCGGCACACCGTGGCGATGCTGCGCGGCTACTCCGCCGCGCTCGAGCGTGCCGTGGGCGAGGGCCGCGTCGCGATCGTCGGCGTGGAGTACGACCTCGAGGACGGCAGCGCGCGCCTGGTGGAGGTCGCCGGTGACGTCGGCGAGCCCGCGCGGGCCGCCACGGCCTGAGCCCACCACCCCGCGCCACCGCACGCCCCCGGGCGGCCGGCCGTGACCCGCGTCACGAACCGGCCACCCGGGGGCGTGCGGCACGATAGGGGCATGACTTCTGACGCCGCCGTCAACGGTGCCCCGGGCACCGAGATCGAGTACCGCATCGAGCACGACACGATGGGCGAGGTCCGCGTCCCGGCGCAGGCCCTGTACCGCGCGCAGACGCAGCGCGCCGTGGAGAACTTCCCGATCTCCGGCACGCCGCTCGAGCGGGGCCACATCGAGGCCCTGGCGCGGATCAAGAAGGCCGCCGCCCGCGCCAACGCCGAGCTGGGCGTGCTGGACCAGGCCGTCGCGGACGCCGTCGTCGCCGCCGCCGACGAGGTCGCCTCCGGCGCGCACGACGCGCACTTCCCTGTCGACGTCTACCAGACCGGCTCGGGCACGTCGTCGAACATGAACACCAACGAGGTGCTCGCCACGCTCGCCACCCGCGCCCTCGGCGCGGACGTGCACCCCAACGACCACGTCAACGCCTCGCAGTCCTCCAACGACGTCTTCCCGACGTCGGTGCACGTGGCCGCCACCGCCGGCGTCATCAACGACCTGGTGCCGGCGCTGACGCACCTGGCCGACGCGCTGCAGGCCAAGGCCGACGAGTTCGCCACCGTGGTGAAGTCCGGCCGCACGCACCTCATGGACGCCACGCCCGTCACGCTCGGCCAGGAGTTCGGCGGGTACGCCGCCGCCGTCCGGTACGGGATCGAGCGGCTCGAGGCGGCCCTGCCCCGCGTCGCCGAGGTGCCGCTCGGCGGCACCGCCGTCGGCACCGGCATCAACACGCCCGCCGGGTTCCCGCAGCGGGTCATCGCCCTGCTGCGCGAGGACACCGGCCTGCCGCTGACCGAGGCGCGCGACCACTTCGAGGCGCAGTCGGCCCGCGACGGCCTCGTGGAGCTGTCCGGCGCGCTGAGGACCATCGCCGTGTCGCTCACCAAGGTCTGCAACGACCTGCGCTGGATGGGCTCCGGCCCCAACACCGGCCTCGGCGAGATCTTCATCCCCGACCTGCAGCCCGGCTCCTCGATCATGCCGGGCAAGGTCAACCCCGTGGTGCCGGAGGCCGTGCTCATGGTCGCCGCCCGCGTCATCGGCAACGACGCCACCGTGGCCTGGGCCGGCGCGTCGGGCTCCTTCGAGCTCAACGTGCAGATCCCGGTCATCGCCCAGGGCGTGCTCGAGTCGGTCCGCCTGCTCGCGAACGCCTCGCGCGTGCTCGCCGACCGCACCGTCGCCGGCATCACCGCGAACGTCGAGAAGGCGCGCGCCTACGCGGAGTCCTCCCCGTCGATCGTCACGCCGCTCAACCGCGTCATCGGTTACGAGTCCGCCGCCAAGGTGGCCAAGCACGCCGTCGCCGAGGGCGTCACCGTGCGCGAGGCCGTGATCGCGCTCGGGTTCGTCGAGCGGGGCGAGATCACCGAGGAGCAGCTCGACGCCGCCCTCGACGTGCTCAAGATGACGACGCCGCCGCGAGCCTGACGTCCCGCCGACGGCCCCCCGCCGTCTCCCCGCGGCCCGTCGCCGGCACCACCGGCGGCGGGCCGCGGCGCGTCCGGGGATGCTGGAGGCCCGGGCCGACCGCCTCGGGTGGCCTGCCTGCGCGCTGCCCCGGTCCGACGGATCGGTAGACTGAGGCAAGCATGTCGACTCATCCCCTCGCCCCCGTCACGTCCACCGCCCGCGAGCTCCTCGACCCCTCCGTGCTCCGGGAGTCCCTCCAGGTGGGCCGGGTGGACGCCGCGGTCGCGCCCGCCGTCCGCGTGGGCGTCGCGGGGGCGCTGGCCCTCGTCGGCTTCGGCCTCGCGGGCCACCAGGAGCTCGCCGGCTTCGCAGCGCTCGGCGCGCTGACCTCGCTGTACGGCCGCTTCGACACCTACCGGCGCCGCGGAGCGCTCCTCGCCCTGGTCGGCGCGCTCATGGCCGGCGCCATCGGGCTCTTCACGCTCGTCACCGCGCTCGGCGCGCCGACGCCCGTGACGTGGGCGCTGATGGCGCTCCTGGCGGGCGGCACGACGGCGTTCGTGCTGCTGCTGCGCACCGGCGCGCCGGGCGCCACGATCGTCGTGTTCTGCGCCGGCGCGGGCGTGGCCGGCAGCCCCGCGCTGGCCGACGTGCTGCCCCGCGCGGGCGCCGCGCTCGCCGGCGCGGCGCTCGCCTGGGTCCTCTGCATGGCCGGTGCGCTGGTCCGCCCGACGGCACCCGCCCGCCTCGCGGTCCGGCGCGCCGCCGAGGCCGTCCGGCGCGCCCAGGCCTCCGGCTCGCCCCAGGACCGCGCCGCCGCCGAGGGCGCGATCGCCGCGGCCCGCGGGGCGCTCGCCGACGACGCGTCGTGGCGCCGCACCCGGCCGGTCGCGCTCGTGCTGGCCGGCGAGCTGCACGACGTCGAGCGCTCGCTGCACGGGGAGCACGTGGTGCCGCACCGCGCCCCGGACGACACCGCCGCCCCGGCCGCGCCGCTGCCCGCCCGGCAGGGCCTGCGGCTGACCGCCCGCGCCGAGCGCCGCCGCCCCGGCTGGGTGCTCAGCACCGTGCGGGTCACCGTCGCGGGCGTCCTGGCGTCGGCGGCGTCCGCCGCCGCGGGCCTGGGCCACGCCGCGTGGGCGGTGATGGGGTCGACCGCCACGCTGCAGGGCGCCACCGCCCGCCACATGGCGGTGCGGGCGCTGCAGCGCGCGGCGGGCACCGTGGTCGGCGCGCTGTGCGTCGCGTGGCCGCTGCTGGCCGCGGACCTGTCGTTCTGGCAGACGGCGGCGCTCGTCTTCGTGCTGCAGGTCGCCACCGAGGTGGTGATCGCGGTGAACTACGGCCTGGCGCAGGTGCTCATCGCGCCGATGGCGCTGCTCATGACGGCGCTCGGCGCGCCGACGGACCCCTCGGCCCTGGCGGTCGACCGCGCGCTGGACACCGCGATCGGCGCGCTCGTCGGCGTCGTCGCCGTGCTGCTGATCCACCCGCGGGCCCGGTCCGGGCGCTGAGCGCAGCGCCGACGCAGCGGTGCCGCAGCGGTGCCGCAGCGGTGCCGCGGGGCGCAGGCGCGCCCCGCGGCACCGGAACCGGCCGGGTCAGAGCTCGAGGTTCTCCAGCATGTCGGTGACGAGCGCCGCGATCTGCGAGCGCTCGGACCGGGTCAGGGTCACGTGCGCGAACAGCGGGTGACCCTTGAGCTTCTCGATCACCGCGGCCACGCCGTCGTGCCGCCCCACCCGCAGGTTGTCGCGCTGGGCGACGTCGTGGGTGAGCACCACCCGGGAGTTCTGCCCCATCCGCGAGAGCACGGTGAGCAGCACGTTGCGCTCCAGCGACTGCGCCTCGTCGACGATGACGAACGCGTCGTGCAGCGACCGGCCGCGGATGTGCGTCAGCGGCAGCACCTCGAGCATGTCGCGGGCGATGACCTCGTCGACCACCTCCGGCGAGACCAGCGCGCCGAGGGTGTCGAAGACCGCCTGCGCCCAGGGGTTCATCTTCTCCGACTCGCTGCCCGGCAGGTAGCCGAGCTCCTGGCCGCCGACGGCGTACAGGGGTCGGAAGACGATGATCTTGCGGTGCTTGCGCCGCTCGAGCACCGCCTCGAGGCCGGCGCACAGCGCGAGCGCGGACTTGCCGGTGCCGGCGCGGCCGCCCAGGGACACGATGCCGACGGACTCGTCGAGCAGCACGTCGATGGCCATGCGCTGCTCGGCCGAGCGCCCGTGCACGCCGAACAGCTCCTGGTCGCCGCGCACCACGCGCACCTTCTTGTCGGCGGTGACCCGCCCGAGCGCGGACCCGCGCGGCGAGTGGATCACCAGGCCGGTGTGCACCAGCAGCGGCGAGGCCGCCGCGACGACGGCGGGGTCGAGGTCGGCGACGTCGACCTCGTCGTGCTCCCACAGCGCGGCCATCTGCTCGTCGGACAGGTCGATCGTGGCCATCCCGGTCCACCCGGAGTCGACGGCGAGCTCGGCGCGGTACTCCTCCGCCTCGAGGCCCACGGCGGAGGCCTTGATGCGCATCGGCAGGTCCTTGGACACCACGGTGACCCGGTGCCCCTCGGCGGCGAGGTTGGCCGCCACCGCGAGGATGCGCGAGTCGTTGTCCCCGAGCCGGAACCCGGCCGGCAGCACCTGCGGGTCGATGTGGTTGAGCTCCACGCGCAGGGTGCCGCCGGCGTCGCCGACGGGTACCGGGGCGTCGAGCCGCCCGTGCTGGACCCGCAGCTCGTCGAGCAGGCGCAGCGCCGACCGCGCGAAGTACCCGAGCTCCGAGTGGTGCCGCTTGGCCTCCAGCTCGGTGATCACGACGACGGGCAGGACCACGTCGTGCTCGGCGAACCGGTACAGGGCCCGCGGGTCCGACAGCAGCACCGAGGTGTCGACGACGAACGTGCGCCGGTCGCCGCCGTCGGCGGGAACGTCGACCGCGACGTCGGTGGCGGTGGCTGCGGGGGTGTGGGCGGAACGGTCCACGGGGTTCTCCCTCCGGCGCGTCAGCGCCGTCGCCGCCCGCGCTGCCGGCCTGTGCGTGCCGGTCCCGAGGGGCCGGCGGCCGAGCGGCACGGACGAGTGGGTGAGGCGGGCACCCGGCCCCTGGAGCGGCTCCCGCGCCGCAGGGCCGGTGCCGGCCCTCCCGCACGGAGCGTGAACTCCATCGGCTGGCCTCCCGGAGGACGGCGGGGATCGCCGTCCCTGTCGCCAAACTACGGCCGTGTGATTCAGGACACCACCCCCGGAGCGGACGTGTCGCCGAGAAATAACCCGCCGTTCACCTGCGGCGTCGCGCGCCGTCCCGGCCGCGCGGCACCATGGCCGCATGACCGCCTCGACGTACGTCGTGCTGCTGCGCGGGGTCAACCTCGGCCCGCACCGCCGCGTGCCCGCCGTGGACCTGCGCGCTGCCGCCGCCGACGCCGGCCTCGCGCCGGCGCGGACGGTGCTGAGCAGCGGCAACGTCGTCGGGCGGGCCCCGGCCCCGGGTGGCTCGGGCCCGGCGACGGAGGCGGAGGTGGCGGCGCGCGTCGCGGCCGGGCTCGAGGAGCGCCTCGGCCAGGTGGTCCCGGCCGTCGCCGTCCGGGCGGACCGGCTCGCCGAGGTCGTGGCGGCGAACCCGTTCCCGGACGCGGCCCGCGACGACCCGTCGCACCTCCTGGCGTACGTGCCGGCCGGCCCGGTCGACCCGGACGGGATCGCCCGGCTCGCGCAGGAGCACGCCGGGCCGGAGCGCCTCGCGCTCGCCGCCGGCGCCCTCGTCGTCGAGTACCCGGCCGGGCTGGCCTCCTCGCGGCTGACCTCGGCGCGGATCGACCGGGCGGCCGGGACGTGGCTCACGGGGCGCAGCTGGAACACCGTGACCCGGCTGCTCGCGCTGGCCCGGGAGCTCGAGGGCTGACGCACCCGCCGCACCGCTGGGTGCCGCGCCCGCCACGTGCCCACGAGCCGGACCGCCCGGCGAGCGGCGCCGGCGCCCGTATATCCTGGAGCGCAGGTGAGCCGGGAAGTCTGGTCGGCGGCGCCGGTGGAAGCGCCGGCACGTCCACCGACCCCCGAGACCGCAGAGGACTCCTGTGTCCCTCACGCCCGAACCCCCCACCGCCACGCCCGCGCGTCCGACCGTCCCCGCCCGCCTGCGGGCCTGGGTCGGCCGGGAGACCACCGGCGGGCTCCTGCTCATCACCGCCGCCGCCCTGGCCCTCGTGTGGGCGAACTCGCCCTGGCGCGAGGGCTACGAGGCGCTGTCCAGCACCGTGGTGGGGCCCCACGCGCTGCACCTCGACCTCACCGTCTCCGAGTGGGCCGCGGACGGGCTGCTCGCGATCTTCTTCTTCGTCGTCGGCCTGGAGCTCAAGCACGAGTTCGTGGCCGGGTCGCTGCGCAACCCCCGGGAGGCGGGCGTCCCGATGCTCGCCGCCGTGGGCGGCATGGTGGTGCCCGCCGTCATCTTCACGGTCGTGGTGGTCGCGCTCGGCGAGCCCTCCGCGCTGCACGGCTGGGCCATCCCGACGGCCACCGACATCGCCTTCGCCGTCGGCGTGCTCGCCGTCTTCGGCAAGGGTCTGCCCCTGGCCATCCGCACGTTCCTGCTCACGCTCGCCGTCGTGGACGACCTGCTCGCGATCGTGGTCATCGCGATCTTCTACTCCGACGACCTGAACCTGCTCTTCCTCGCGGGCGCGGTGGCCGTGATCGCGCTCGGCGCCTGGTACGTGCGCACCCGCCGGCCGCGCTGGTGGCTGCTGCTGCCGCTCGGCGCCGTCGCGTGGGGGCTCATGCACGCCTCGGGCGTGCACGCCACGGTGGCGGGCGTGCTGCTCGGCTTCACGGTCCCGGCGATCGCCATGCACGGCGAGCCCGGCCCGCGCACCCTGCGCTACGCCCACGCCATGGAGCCGTGGTCGCAGGGCTTCGCCCTGCCGGTGTTCGCCTTCCTCGCCGCGGGCGTCAACGTCGTCGACGGCGGCGGCCCGGCCGAGATCCTGGGCCAGCCGGTCGTGCCGGCCATCGCGCTGGGGCTCGTGGTGGGCAAGGTCGTCGGCGTGCTCGGCACGACGGCTCTGGTCACGCGCCTGACGCCGCTACGGCTCGCGCAGGGCATCGGCGTGCGCGACCTGCTGCCGGTGGGCCTGCTGGCAGGCATCGGGTTCACCGTCGCGCTGCTGGTCGCCGAGCTGTCGTTCGGCCACGGGTCCGAGCACACCGAGGGCGCCAAGGCCGCGATCCTGCTCGCCTCGGTCGCCGCCGCCGCCCTCGGCGCGCTGTGCCTGCGCTGGGACGCCCGCAAGGCGCGCAGCGCGGACATGAACCTCGACGGCGTGGCCGACGACGTGCGCGAGTACATCGGGGACGCCAAGCCCCGCGGCTGAACCGTCGTTGTGGGTACAGAACACGCCGTGCGATCCGTGAATCACACGGCGTGTTCTGTACCCACAACGTTCCTGGGCGCTGTTCCTGGGGCGCCCCGCTCCGGGGTGGGCGCCGGGACGCCGCCGGCGGTCGTGGTCGCCGCGGCCCCTCGCACGGAGCGCGCCCCCAGGAACCGAGGCTGTGGACGACGGCGACGGAGGGAGGCCGGCGCGGGCAGCGTCGGGCCATGGACACCTTCGGCGCACCCCTGCTCCCCGGCGACCTCGTCGAGGACGACGACCAGCTGCTCGAGCTCGCCGCCTTCCTGGCCGGCGACGCCCGACCACGCCGCCGCTGCCTGCTGCTCACCTGGCTCGACGCGGACGACCGCGTGCCCGGCGTGCTGCTGCCGCTGCACGGCATCCCCGACCTGCCCGACGCCGAGCGCTCCGGCCGGTTCGGCCGGCTCGCCGCCGGGGTCGTGACCGAGCACCTGCCCGGCGGCAGCGTGGTCGCCGTGCTGGAGCGGCCCGGCGGCGCGGCGATCGCGGAGTCCGACCGCGCGTGGAACGCGATGCTGCGCACCCAGGCGCGCGAGCGCGGGTTCCGGGTGCGCGGCTTCTTCGTCGCGGCGGGCGGCCAGGTGCGCCCGCTCACGCTCGACGACGCCGGGTGACGCCGGGTGACGCCGGGGGCGACGCGGGGGCGACGCGGGGGCGCGCCGTCGCCGGAGGTCAGCGCCGGGACGTGCGCGAGCGCAGCGACCGGAACGCCAGCACGAAGCTCACCAGCCCCACCCCGGCGATCGCGGCCAGGCCCTGCGCCAGCGGCACGATCTCCCAGCCGTCGGTGATCAGCGACCGCAGCGCCGCCAGCAGATAGGTGACGGGGTTGAACCGCGCGGCGGTCTCCAGCCAGCCGCTCAGGGCCTCGAGGGGCAGGAACGTCGTGGTGAGGAAGGCGAACGGGAAGAACAGCAGGAAGCTCGAGTTCACGGCCGCCGGGCTGCCGGTGCGCAGCGCGATGGCGTACGGGAACCCGGTGAAGGCCAGCCCCCACAGGCCGGCCAGGAGCAGGAAGACGCCGATGCCCGCGAAGCCCGTGACGAACTGGACCCCGAGCAGGTAGCCCAGCAGCACCACCGGCACCGACAGCGCGATCACCAGCACCAGGTCGGCCAGCATCAGGCCGAGCAGCAGCGAGGTGCGGTGCATCGGGGTGACCAGCAGCCGGTCGAAGTAGCCGCCGGTGATGTCGACGACCAGGGCGTTCGCGCGGGAGATGCCCGTGACGGCGAAGACGATCGCGACGGGGATCTGGAACGCCTTGAAGTCGCCGACCCCGGCGAACGACGCGACGTCGGACAGCGTGCCGACGTTGACCGCGAAGAAGAACAGCGGGATGACCAGCGCCGGGTAGATGGCCTCCGGCTCGCGCGGGATCTGCCGCAGCGCGCGGATCGCCACCGAGGTCAGGTCGCGCCAGAACCCGGCGGGCCGGCCCGCGGTGACCGCGCGGGCGGGCGGGACGGCGGGGACCGTGCCGGCGGTCATCCGACGGCCGTCCTGTCCTCGTCGGCGATGCGCTCGCCGGTGACGCTGAAGAACACGTCGTCCAGCGTCGGGCGCCGCAGGGCGAGCTCGCGGACCTCGACGCCGTCGTGCGCGAGCGCGAGCGCCAGGGGGCTGATCGCCTTGGCGCCGTCCTCCACGGACGCCACGAGGCTGTGGCCGTCGCGGCCGACGTCGAGCACGCCCGGCACCCGGCTCAGGGTGGACCGCGCCCGGTCGAGCTCGCCGTCGACGTCGACCACGACGAGGTCGGTGCCGATCGTGCGCTTGAGCTCGGCCGGCGTCCCCTCGGCGACGATCGCGCCGCGGTTGATGATGCCCACCCGCCCGGCGAGCTCGTCCGCCTCCTCCAGGTACTGGGTCGTGAGGAACACGGTCACGCCGAGGTCGCGGTTGAGGCGCCGCACCTCGGCCCACACGCTGGCGCGGCTGACCGGGTCCAGGCCGGTCGTCGGCTCGTCGAGGAACAGCACCTGCGGGTCGTGCACGAGCGCCAGCGCCAGGTCCAGGCGCCGCTTCATGCCGCCGGAGTAGGTGGCGACCCGGTCGCCGAGGGCGTCGCCGATGTCGATGAGCTCGCGCAGCTCGGCGACGCGCGCCGCCGTGCGGCGCTTGTCCATCCCGTAGAAGCGGCCCTGCAGGCGCAGCATCTCCTCGCCCGTCTGCTTGTCGTCCAGCGCCGCCTCCTGCAGGGCGACGCCGATGCGCAGGCGCACGGCGGTCGGCTCCGTCAGCACGTCGTGGCCGGCCACCCGGGCGCTGCCGGACGTCGGGGCCAGCAGCGTGCACAGCACCCGGGTCAGCGTCGACTTCCCGGCGCCGTTGGGGCCGAGGAACCCGTAGATCTCGCGCTCCCCCACCTCCAGGTCCACCCCGGCCACGGCGAGGTTGCTGCCGAACCGCTTCTCGATGGCGCGCGCGGTGATCGCGGGCTCTGCCACGTGTCCTCCCGACTGGCGGCGGGCCACGGTCCGCCGGCCGCCCCGCTGCGTCGCGGTCGCGTCCCGGACGCGCCGCCCGCCCCGCCTCGCACCGCAGGGACGCCGGACGTCCACGCCCCAGTCTCGACGGTCCGGCGCGCGCAGGGGAAGACCCACCGCGGGCAGAGTCCCGCCGAGAAAAAGTTCCGGCGCCGGTGCATCCGGACGGCGCCGGGCGGCGAAGTACAGGTGTCAGCGGTCCGCGCGACCGGCACGGGCCCCGTCCGACGCCTGGAGGACAGCATGAACAGCACCGCACGACGCAGCGCCGCACTCGCCGGCGCCGCCGGGCTCGTCGCCCTCGGCGCGCTCGCCGCGCCCGCCTCGGCCGACACCGCGGAGAACGCCTCGCTCTCCGTGCTGCACGGCGTCCCCGACACGCCCGTCGACGTCTGGGTGAACGACGAGCGCACGCTCGACGACTTCCAGCCGGGCGACCTCGCCGGCCCGCTCGACCTGCCGACCGGCACCTACACCGTCGCGATCACGGCGACGGACGCCAGCGACGCCAGCCAGCCGGTGATCGGCCCGGTCGACCTGTCCCTCGAGGCGGGCGGCAGCTACACCGCCGTCGCGCACCTCGACGCCGAGGGCCAGCCCACCGCGACGCTCTTCACGAACTCGACGGAGCAGACGGCCGCCGGCGAGGGCCGGCTCACCGTGCGGCACGTCGCGGCGGCGCCCGCGGTGGACGTCCTCGCGGGCGACCAGGCCGTGATCACGGGCCTGGAGAACCCGGACGAGCAGGTGCTCGACCTGCCGGCGGGCACCGTCTCGGCGGCGGTCGCCGCCGCCGGCACCACCGAGCCGGTGCTCGGCCCGGCCGACGTCACCGTCGCCGAGGGCGTCAACACCATCGCGTACGCGTGGGGCAGCCTCGAGGACGGCAACCTCGCGCTCGCCACGCAGACCGTGGAGGGCCTGCACTCCTCCCCCGACGGCGTCGCGGCCGGCCTGTCCGGCGCGGCCGCCGAGCCCTCGACCGGCAGCACCGTGGCGACCGTGGCGATCTCCGTCGCCGTGAGCGTCGTCGGCATGGCCCTGGTGGCCGCGGGCCTGCTCGCGGTTCGCCGGCGCGTGCCCGAGGCGGTCGGCGTCCGCCACGACGACGTCGACCGGCGGGCATGACACGGCCTCGTCCCGCGGCGCTCGCGGCCCTGCTGACCGGCCTGGCCGGCCTGGCCGCGAGCGCCGCCCTCCTCGTCGGCGGCGTCCCTCCCGTCGCCGACCGGCCCGCCGCCGGAGACGGTCCTCCGGCGGCGGGCGCCCCCGCCCGGACGTCCCCGCCGGGCGGGGAGCCCGGCGGGACGGACGGGGCGACACCGGGTGCAGCAGCGTCGCCCCGCGTCCCCGTCCGTCCCGCGCGGGACCGACCCGCACCGGCGCCCACGCCGCCGGTGCGGGTCGCCGTCGAGGAGCTCGGGATCGACGTCCCCGTCGTGCCCGTGGGCGTCGACGGCGGCGGCGCGATGGACCTGCCCAACGACGCCCGCACCGCCGGGTGGTACCGGCACGGGCCCGGCCCGACGAGCGCGGCCGGCACGACGGTGGTCGCGGCCCACGTGGACGACGAGGCGGGTGCCGGGCCCTTCGCCCGGCTGCGCAGCCTCGCCGCCGGGGCCGAGGTCGTCGTCACGGACGCCGACGGCACGCGCCACGCCTACGCGGTGACCGAGGTGCGGTCGGTGCCGAAGCCGGAGGTCCCGCTCGACGACGTGTTCGACCGCACGGGCGGGCCGCGGCTGGTCCTGGTCACCTGCGGCGGCGCGTGGGACGGCGAGCGGCGCTCGTACAGCGACAACGTGCTCGTCACCGCTCGGCGTGCCGACGCACCGTGACTGCCTACGATCGGCTCATAGCAGGCCGCCCCGTCGGCCTCGAGCAGGGAGGAGCGGCCCTGACCGCCACCGACGCCGCCGTCGACGACGCCGAGGTCTCCGACCTCGGCCGCCGGTTCGCGGACGGCGACGAGGCGGCGCTCGCGGAGGCCTACCGGCGGTGGGCGACGCTCGTGCACACCGTCGCCCTGCGCTCGCTCGGCGACCGCGCCGACGCCGAGGACGTGACCCAGCAGGTCTTCGTCGCGGCGTGGCGGGGCCGCCAGCGGTTCGACCCGGCACGGGCCCGGCTGCCCGCGTGGATCCTCGGCATCACCCGGCACGCCGTCGCCGACGCGCACGAGGCACGGTCCCGCCACCGGCGCTCGGAGCAGGCCGCGGCGGACCCGGCGGCCGAGCCGAGGACGACGGAGGACGACGTGCGCCAGGTCGCCGACCGGGTCGTGCTGGCCGACGAGCTGCGGCGCCTCGGCGACCCGGGGCGGACCATCCTGGAGCTGGCGTTCTTCCGGGACCTGACGCACGTGCAGATCGCCGAGGAGCTCGACCTGCCGCTCGGTACGGTCAAGAGCCACGTACGCCGGAGCCTGGCCCGGCTGCGCACGCGACTGGAGGTGGACGGTGCCGCACATCGATGAGGAGACGCTCGCGCTCCTCGCGCTCGGCGAGGACGTGCTCGACGACGACGCCCGCGCCCACCTCGCGGCGTGCCTCGTCTGCGCGGCCGCGGCCGCCGACCTCGGCCGCGTCGCCGAGCTGGCCCGCTCCGGCCTTGGGCCCGACGCCCTCGTCGCCCCGGACCCCCGGGTGTGGGGCCGGGTCCACGCCGAGCTCGGTCTCTCCCAGGTGCCCGCCGACCTCGGCGGGCCGTCGGGCCCTGCGGCGCCCGCCCCCGTCACACCCGCCCCCGCGGCGCCCGCCCCGAGCACACCCGCCTCGGGCGAGGCGCCCGGGCCCGGCGCCTCGTCGGGGGCGGACGTCGTCCCGCTCCGGCCGCGGCGCACCCGCACCTGGCTCGCCGCCGCCGCGGCGTGCCTGGCCCTCCTGCTCGGCGTCGCCGGCGGCGTGTGGTGGGAGCGGCGCCAGGCGCTGCCGCCCGAGACCGTCGTGGCGACCACGGACCTGGAGGCGCTGCCCGGCTGGGCCGGGGCGAGCGGCGCGGCGCGGGTCGAGGAGACGCCCGACGGCCGGCGCCAGGTCGTGGTGTCCCTCGACGCCCCGGTCCCGGCGGGGGCGTTCCGCGAGGTGTGGCTGCTCACCCCGGACGTCAGCGGGCTGGTGAGCCTCGGCGTGCTGGAGGGGGACGAGGGCCGGTTCGACGTGCCCGAGGGCCTCGACCTCGCCGCGTTCCCGGTGGTGGACGTCTCCGAGGAGCCACTCGACGGCGACCCCGCGCACTCCGGTGACTCGGTGGTCCGCGGCACGCTCGACGCCTGACCCGCCGAGACGCACGGGCTCCGGTGCCCCGGGACGACCCTCCCGGACCACTAGAGTCCGCGCCGTGAAGCTCTACGCCGACACCCCCGCGCGCCTCATCCGCCAGGTCGCCGGCGACCTCCTGCTGGTCGCCTGGGTCGCCGCCTGGGTGTGGGTCGGCCTGACCGTCCACGACGTGGTGCTCCGGCTGGCCGTGCCCGGCGAGCAGCTGGACGAGGCCGGCACGTCGCTCGCCGGATGGCTCACCGAGGCCTCGACCGGCGTCGACGACCTGCCGATCGTGGACGACGCCGTCGCCGCGCCGTTCCTCGGCGCGAGCTCGGCGGCCGGCCAGGTCGCCGCGGCCGGCCGGGCCCAGGTCGAGGCGGTGGAGACGATGGCGCTGTGGCTCGCGGTCGCGGTCGTGCTGGTGCCGGTGCTGCTGGCGCTGGTCGTCCACCTGCCGCTCCGGCTGCGGTTCGTCCGCCAGGCCACCGCCATGGCCAGGGCGCTCCGGCAGAGCACCGACCCGTCCCTCTTCGCGCTCCGCGCGCTGGCCCACCAGCCGCTGCGGGCGATCCAGAAGGTCTCGCCGGAACCCGTCGCCGCGTGGCGGGCGGGCGACCAGGACGTCATCGAGCGCCTCGCCGCCCTGGAGCTCGAGGGCTCGGGGCTCCGCCCGGGCCGCACCCGGCGCTCCTGACCCCTCCGGCCGGGTGCCGCCCGGGTCACCCGTCGCCGAGCGCCGCCCACTCGTCGTCGGTGAGCAGCCGCGAGCGGATGAGGAACCGCACGCCCTCGGGCGCCTCGACGCTGAACCCGGCACCGCGGCCGGGCACCACGTCGATGGTCAGGTGGGTGTGCTTCCAGTACTCGAACTGCGACCGGCTCATCCACACCGGCACCGTGAACGCCTCGCCGTCGACGCCGACCGGCAGGTCGCCCAGGTGCACGTCGGCGTCGGAGGTCAGGAAGTCGCCCTGCGGGTAGCACATCGGGCTGGAGCCGTCGCAGCACCCGCCGGACTGGTGGAACATCAGCTCGCCGTGCCGCGCGCGCAGCCGCGCCAGCAGCGCCGCGGCGTCGTCGGTCACGGCCACCCGGGCCGGCGCCGCCGGGGCCACCGTCCCGGGGTCCGTCGTCGGGTCCGTCGTCGGATCGGTCACGTTCCCTCCTCCCCCACCGGTGCGGGTCCCTGGCGGTCCGAGACAGCCCCCTCCGTCTCGGACCCCCAGGGACCCGGATCCGGTCGGTCAGCGTCGGTCACCGGCCGGTCAGCCGTCCGTCAGAAGAAGCCGAGCTTCTGCGGCGAGTAGCTCACCAGCAGGTTCTTGGTCTGCTGGTAGTGGTCGAGCATCATCTTGTGGTTCTCGCGCCCGACGCCGGAGCCCTTGTACCCGCCGAACGCGGCCGCGGCCGGGTAGGCGTGGTAGTTGTTCGTCCACACGCGCCCGGCCTCGATCTCCCGCCCGGCCCGGTACGCGGTCTCGATGTTGCGCGACCACACGCCGGCGCCCAGGCCGTACAAGGTGTCGTTGGCCGTCTTGATGGCGTCGTCGAAGTCGGAGAACTCGGTGACGGCCACGACCGGCCCGAAGATCTCCTCCTGGAAGATGCGCATCGAGTTCTTGCCCTCGAACACCGTGGGCGTCACGTAGAACCCGCCGGACAGCTCGCCGCCCAGGTCGGCCCGCTCGCCGCCGGTGAGCACCCGCGCCCCCTCGGCCTTGCCGATGTCGATGTAGCTGAGGATCTTCTCCAGCTGGTCGTTGGAGGCCTGCGCCCCGATCATCGTCTCGGTGTCCAGCGGGTTGCCCTGCCGCACGGCCTTGGTGCGCTCGAGCGCGTCGCCGAGGAACTGGTCGTAGATCGACGACTGGACCAGCGCGCGGGACGGGCACGTGCACACCTCCCCCTGGTTGAGCGCGAACATCGTGAAGCCCTCGAGCGCCTTGTCGTAGAAGTCGTCGCGGGTGGCGGCGACGTCCTCGAAGAAGATGTTCGGGCTCTTGCCGCCCAGCTCGAGCGTCACCGGGATGATGTTCTGGCTGGCGTACTGCATGATCAGCCGGCCCGTGGTGGTCTCGCCGGTGAACGCGATCTTGCGGATGCGCGGTGAGGACGCCAGCGGCTTGCCGGCCTCGACGCCGAACCCGTTGACCACGTTGACCACCCCCGGCGGCAGCAGGTCGCCGATCAGGTCCATGAGGAACAGGATCGACGCCGGCGTCTGCTCGGCCGGCTTGAGCACGACGGCGTTGCCCGCCGCGAGCGCCGGCGCGAGCTTCCACGTGGCCATGAGGATCGGGAAGTTCCACGGGATGATCTGCCCGACGACGCCGAGCGGCTCGTGGAAGTGGTAGGCGATCGTGGTCGCGTCGATCTCGCTGATCGACCCCTCCTGGGCGCGGATCGCGCCGGCGAAGTAGCGGAAGTGGTCGATCGCCAGCGGGATGTCGGCGGCCAGCGTCTCGCGCACCGGCTTGCCGTTCTCCCAGGTCTCGGCGACCGCGATCTCCTCGAGGTGCGCCTCCATGCGGTCGGCGATCTTGTTCAGGATGTTCGCGCGCTCGGTGGGCGACGTGCGCCCCCACGCGCGGGCGGCGCCGTGCGCGGCGTCCAGGGCCCGCTCGATGTCCTCGGCGTTGCCGCGGGCCACCTCGGTGAAGGTCTGGCCGGTGATCGGCGTCGGGTTCTCGAAGTACTCCCCGCTCGCCGGCGGCACGTACTCCCCGCCGATCCAGTGGTCGTAGCGCGGCTTGTACTCGGCGATCGCCCCGGGCTGCCCGGGAGCTGCGTAGACGGTCATGCTGGCTGCCTCCTTGCAGTCGACGTCCGGCCGGCCGACGACGCCCGCCCCGTCCGGGATGCCGTCCGGGGCGTCGTCGCGCCGGGTGCGCTCACCGTACGGAGGGGCACGTTGCAACCCCGTTGCACGCCCGGGGCGACCGGCGGCGCGGTCAGCGCAGCAGCCGGTCGAGCACGTCGAGGTGGGCCCGCGCGCGCAGGGCCAGCGGGCTGCCCGGCGGCGCGAGCCGGGCCAGCCGGGCCCACGCCTCGTGGTCGTCGGCGCCGTCGTCGGTGCGCACCCACGCCTGCAGCACGCCGACCTCGCGGGAGGCGAGGACGGCGGCGCGCAGCTCGGCGGCGAGCTCGGCGCGCAGCCGCTCGACGCCGGGCGCGACCGAGCGCGGCAGCAGCGGCCCGGGGTACGCGGCGAGCGCGCGGCCGACGTCGCCGGCGGCGAGCGCCGCACGCACGTCGTCGGCGTCGGTGCGCGGGGACAGGGCGAGGCGGTAGGGCCGCGACTGCGCGAGCAGCGGGCCGGTGACGCGCCGCAGCCGCGACACCTCCGCGCGCACGCTGACGTCGGTGAGATCGCCGGGGTGCAGCAGGACGGCGAGCTCGTCCGCGGCGAGCCCGCGCGGGTGGGCGGCGAGCAGCACGAGGATCTCGGCGTGCCGCAGCGACAGCGGGCGCTCGCCGCCCGGCCCGCGCAGCACCGGGCGCGGCCCCAGGACGGCCAGCTCGACTCCCGGCCCGCCGAGGCCGCCGGCGGCGACCGCGCCGGACGCGCCCGGGCCGGCCCCGCCCGGCGCATGCCCCGTGCGCCGGGCCAGCTCGCGCTCGACGCCGGCCACGGTGGCCCGCACCAGCGACAGCACGACCCGCGACGCGGCAGCCCGCCCCCCGGTGACGTCCAGCACCCCGAGCAGCGACCCGTCGCGCAGGTCGCGGATCGGCGCGGCGGCGCAGCTGAGCCCCTGCACGGCGCGCGAGTAGTGCTCCGCCCCGATGACCTGCACCGGGCGGCGGGTGGCCAGCGCCGTGCCCGGCGCGTTGGTGCCCACCCGCTCCTCGCGCCACACCGCTCCCTCGACGAACCCGACCCGGTCCACGGCCGCGCGCGTGCGGCCGGCGCCCTCGACCCACATGAGCCGCCCGGCGTCGTCGGACACCGCGACCACCAGGCCGTCGTCGACGGCCGCCTCCACGAGCATGGAGCGCACCAGGGGCATGGCGCCGGCCAGCGGGTGGGCGGCGCGGTAGGCGTCGAGGTCGGCGGCGGGCAGGGTGAGCAGCGGGTCGGGGTCGTCCGGGTCGACGCCGGAGACGAGGCTGCGGCGCCACGAGGCCGCCACCACGGGGTCGACGCCCGCGGCGAGCTCGCCGGTGGCGAGGAACCGCTCGTGCGCGGCGCGCACCCAGCGGGGGTCACGCTGCACCGGGGGCGCGGGGTCGCGCGCGTCGTGCCGCCCGGGGGTGGTGCGGTGCTCGCCCGCGACCGCCATGCTGCCTCCTGACGTCGTCGTCCGGGGCTGTCGGTCGCCAGTGTATGCGCACGCCGGTGACCGGCGTCACACGGGCGCGGCCCGCCGGGTCACCAGCCGGCCGCGGCACGTCGCACCAGGTGACCGCGCCGGTCCTGCATGCTGAGATGTGCCCGCAGCCGGGAAGCCCACCGACCCCGATGTGGTTCGGTGAGAGGGAGCCCGACGGCGCGTCAGCGCGCGCCGGCGCTCGAGGACCTGAAGGACCACCAAGGAGGACGCATGCCCGCACCGCTCGACCCGACGCCGAGGCTCGCCGAGTACGCCCACCCCGAGCGCCTGGTGACCACGGCCTGGCTCGCGGAGCACCTCGACGACCCGGGCCTCGTGGTCGTCGAGTCGGACGAGGACGTGCTGCTCTACGAGACCGGCCACGTCCCCGGCGCGGTGAAGGTGGACTGGCACACCGAGCTGCAGCACCCCGTCGAGCGCGACTACCTCGACGGCGCCGGGTTCGCCGCCCTCATGAGCGCCAAGGGGATCGCGCGCGACACCACCGTGGTGCTCTACGGCGACAAGAACAACTGGTGGGCCGCGTACACCGCGTGGGTGTTCACGCTGTTCGGCCACGAGGACGTGCGGCTGCTCGACGGCGGCCGCAACCTCTGGACCGCCGAGGGCCGCCCGCTGGTGACCGACAAGCCCGAGCGCGAGGCCACCGACTACCCCGTCGTCGAGCGCGACGACCGCACCTTCCGCGCCTTCAAGGAGGACGTGCTGGCGCACCTCGGCCGCGGCCCGCTCGTCGACATCCGCTCGAACCCGGAGTACACGGGCGAGCGCATCGCCATCCCCGACTACCCCGAGGAGGGCGTGCTGCGCGGCGGCCACATCCCCACCGCCCGCAACGTCCCGTGGGCCACGGCGGTCGCCGCGGACGGCACGTACAAGCCGCGCGCGGAGCTCGAGGCGATCTACCAGGGCTCCCCCGCTGCGGGCGGGCTGGGCATCGCGGCCGACGACGCCGTCGTCACCTACTGCCGCATCGGCGAGCGCTCCAGCCACACCTGGTTCGCGCTGCACTTCCTGCTGGGCGTGGCGGACGTGCGCAACTACGACGGCTCGTGGACCGAGTGGGGCAACGCCGTGCGCGTGCCGATCGCCACCGGCACCCAGCCGGGCGAGGCGCCCGCGGCCTGAGGAAGAGCCCGAGGGAGAGCCCGAAGGAGAGACTGGAGACCATGAGCACCACCGAGACCACCACGTCCGAGCGGCTGCCCGCACCGCTGGCCGAGATCCGCGAGGACTTCCTCGCCCTGGGCGAGCGCGACCGGCTGCAGCTGCTGCTGGAGCTCGCCGGCGAGCTGCCCGACCTGCCGGCGCGGTACGCCGACGCGCCGGAGAAGCTCGAGCGGGTCCACGAGTGCCAGTCGCCCGTGTTCGCGTTCGCGGAGGTCGACGGCGACGGCGTGGTGCACTTCCACGCCACCGCGCCGGCCGAGGCGCCGACGACCCGCGGCTTCGCCTCGATCCTCGCCCAGGGCCTGACCGGTCTGACGGCGCAGCAGGTGCTCGACGTGCCGGAGGACTTCCCCCTCATGCTCGGCCTGACGAAGGCGGTGAGCCCGCTGCGCCTCAACGGCCTGGCCGGCATGCTCACCCGCGCCAAGCGGCAGGTGCGCGAGCAGCTCGCCGCGGCCTGAGGCGCGGGGACCGCGCCCGGTCCCCGCCGGTACGACGAGGGGCGCGCCCGTGCGGGCGCGCCCCTCGTCGCGTCGGCGGCCACCCCGCCGCCGCCCCTGCCGAGACGTCGCTCAGAAGTCGAAGAGGTCCCCGAGGAACGAGTCCTTCTTCTTGCGCCGCCGGTACTCGTCGTCGCGCCGGTAGCGGTCGTCGTAGCGCTTGTCGTAGCGACGCTCGTCGTAGCGCCGGTCGTCGTACCGCCGCTCGTCGTACCGCTTGTCGTCGTACCGCTTGTCGTCGTAGCGCCGGTAGTCGTCGCGGTCGCCGTACGACGGCGGCACCGGCGGCAGCGGGGAGACGGGCGCGCCGGGGACGACGGACGGCTCGGCGGGCCCTGCGGCCCCCCGCACCTCGGCGGCGATCTCGGCGTCCAGGGCGCGGTCGATGATCTTGTCGAGCTCGCCGCGGTCGAGCCACACCCCGCGGCACTGCGGGCAGTAGTCGATCTCCACGCCCTTGCGCTCGGACATCACCAGCACGGACTGGCAGCTGGGGCACTGCATGAGGGGGCTCCCGGGGGTCGCGTCCGGCACCTGACGTCCGTCCAACGCACGACGGCGGCCCCGGGTTCCGGCGGGCGCCGCCGAGGCGGCCACCCGGCGCGGGCTCAGCGGCGCAGCGCGAGCCGTCGGGCGATCACCGAGCAGACCACGAGCTGCAGCTGGTGGAACACGATCACCGGGACGGCGATGGTGCCGACCGCGGCGGCCGGGAACAGCGCGATCGCCATCGGCAGCCCGGTGGCGAGCGACTTCTTCGACCCGCACATGAGCAGCGCGACGCGGCGCTCGTCGTCCAGCCCGAGGCCCCGGCCGCCCCACCAGGTGGCCGCGAGCATCGCGGCGAGCAGCACGGCGGACACCCCGAGCAGCGCCACGACGGCCCACGGCGACATGTCGTCCCAGACGCCCTCGGCCGAGGCGTCGGCGACGGCGGAGAAGACGATGAGCAGGATCGTGCCGCGGTCGACGGCGAGCGTCAGCGGCCGGTGGGCGCGCACCCAGTCCCCCACCCAGCGCTGGAGCACCTGGCCGACGACGAACGGCAGCAGCAGCTGCAGCAGCACGCCGCCGATGCCGCCGATCCCGACGGCGGCCAGGTCGCCCGCGCCGCCCGACGAGCCGCCGCTGGTCATGAGCCACAGCGCCAGCAGCGGGGTGAGCACCATGCCGAGCGTGTTGGACACCGTGGCGCCGCAGATCGCGCCGGCGACGTCGCCGCGCGCCACGGAGGTGAACGCGACCGACGACTGCACCGTGGAGGGCAGCAGCCCGAGGTAGAGCACGCCGGCGGCCAGGCCCGCGCCGAGGAACGGCTCGCTGAGCACGGCGGCGACCCAGGCCAGGACGGGGAAGAGCACGAACGTGGCGGCGAGGATGCCGCCCTGCAGCCGCCAGTCGCGCAGGCCGCGCACCACGTCGCGGGTGGGCAGCCGGGCGCCGTAGAGGAGGAACAGCAGCACGACGGCGACGTCGCCGGCCACCCCCGTGACGTCGCGGACGCCCTCGGGGGCCGGGACCAGGAGGCCGACGAGCAGCACCACCACGATGGCGACGATGAACGGATCGACCCACTGGCCCACGACGCGACGCACGACTGGCGAGTCTAGGCCCGCGCGACGGCGCCGGCGCCCGCGCGGGCACCGGCGTCGTCGGGGGTCCGGCAGCGGCCGGCCGGGGCGTCAGCGCTGCACGCGCGCCGACCCGCCGCGGGCGAGCTTGGCGACCTCGGCCAGCGTCGCCGTCGTCGTGTCGCCCGGGGTCGTCATGGCCAGGGCGCCGTGCGCGGCGCCGAACTCGACGGCCTCCTGCAGGCTGTCGAGCTCCATGAGGCCGTACGCCAGGCCGGAGGCGAACGAGTCGCCGCCGCCCACGCGGTCGTAGATCTCCAGCGCGGGCCGGTGCGTGGCCTCGACGAAGCCCTCGGCGCGCGACCAGGCGATCGCGCCCCAGTCGTTGACCGTGGCGGTCCGCACGCCGCGCAGCGTCGTCGCGATGACCTGGAAGCTCGGGTACGACGCCGAGGCCTTCTCGATCATCGCGCGGAAGGCGCCGGTGTCCAGGTCGGTGAGGCTCTCGTCCACGCCCTCGACCTCGAAGCCGAGCGAGGCGGTGAAGTCCTCCTCGTTGCCGATCATCACGTCGACCAGGGACGCCAGGCGCTGGTTGACCTCCTGGGCGCGGGCCGGGCCGCCGATGCCCTTCCACAGCGACGGGCGGTAGTTGAGGTCGTAGGACACGACGGTGCCGTGCTTGCGCGCGGCGGTCATCGCCGCCTCGGCCACCGCGGCCGACGACTCCGACAGGGCGGCGAAGATGCCGCCGGTGTGGAACCAGCGCACGCCCTGGGAGAACAGCGCGTCCCAGTCGACGTCCTCGGGCTGCATCTGCGCGACCGCGGTGTTGCCGCGGTCGGAGACGCCCACGGCACCGCGCACGCCGAAGCCGCGCTCCGTGAAGTTCAGGCCGTTGCGCACGGTGCGCCCGATGCCGTCGTAGTCGCGCCACTGGATCCACGAGGTGTCCAGCCCGCCGGTGAGGACGAAGTCCTCGACCAGGCGCCCCACCTCGTTGTCCGCGAGGGCCGTGACGACGGCGCCGCGCAGGCCGAAGGCCCGGCGCAGGCCGCGCGCGACGTTGTACTCGCCGCCGCCCTCCCACACGTCGAACGTGCGGGTGGTGCGGATGCGGCGGTCGCCCGGGTCCAGGCGCAGCATGACCTCGCCGAGGGCGACGACGTCGTAGCGGCACTCGGCGGCCGGGCGGGTGGTGATCGACGGGTTGGTCACGGCTCAGACCTCCTGGCGGGCGGGGACGGCGACGGGCTCGCCGTCGCGCTGGGGGGCGGCGAGGGCCACGGCCTCGCGGGTGCGGCGGGTGATCTCGTCCCAGTCGCCGGCGGTGACGAGCGAGCGCTCGACCATCCAGGAGCCGCCCGCGGCGAGGACGGCCGGCAGGGCGAGGTAGTCGCCGAGGTTGGTGGCGCCGACGCCGCCGGTGGGCATGAACCGCACCCGCGGGAACGGCGCGCCGAGCGCCTTGATCGCGGCGGGGCCGCCGACGACGCCGGCCGGGAACAGCTTGACGACCTCGAGCCCGAGCGCGACGGCGCGCATGAGGTCGGACGCCGTGGCGACGCCCGGCAGGATCGGCACGCCGCGCTCCTGCGCCCGGCGCACGACCGGCTCGTGCAGGCCGGGCGAGACGAGGAACGTCGCGCCGGCGTCGACGACCTCGTCCACCTGCCGCTCGGTGACGACGGTGCCGGCGCCGACCAGCACGTCGGGGCGCTCGGCGGCGACGGCCGCCAGGGCGTCGAGCGCGCCGGGCAGGCGCAGGGTGATCTCGGCGACCGGCAGGCCGCCGGCCAGCAGGGCGTCGGCGAGCCGCAGCCCCTCCTCCGCGCCGTCGACGACGACGACGGGGACGATGCGCAGCGCGCCGATGCGCTCCAGGACGGGGGTGTCCATCGTGACTCCACTTCCTTGCGTTTCGCGATGGTGAACGTGTGTTGTATCGTGCGGAACGGACAGTAGCAGGAGGGAGCCGGCGATGACAGAGGCGAGCCCGATCGGGAGCGTCGACAAGGCGCTGACGACGCTGGACGCGCTCGCCCGGGCGGGCGCGGCGGGCGCGCCGCTGGCGGCGCTGGCGGACGAGGTCGGCGTGCACAAGACGACGCTGCACCGCACCCTCGCGGCCCTGCGCCACCGCGGCTACGCCGAGCAGACCCCCGACGGCCGGTACCGCCTCGGGGCCGCCGCCGTCGCGCTCGGCACCACCTACCTGCACGAGGAGAACCTGCCCGGGCTGCTCCGCCCCGCCCTGACCGCGCTGTGCGCCGAGGTGGGCGAGCTGGTGCACCTCGGGGCGCTGGCGGGGCGGGAGATCGTCTACCTCGACAAGGTCGAGCCGCAGCGCGCGGTGCGCGTGTGGTCCGCCGTCGGGCGCCACCGCCCCGCGGCGACGACGGCGCTCGGCCGCGCCTGGCTCGCCGCGCTGGAGGCGGCCACGGCGCCGCTCGACGCGGCCGAGCTCGCGCGGTACGCCGACGGCGTCACCTCGCCCGAGCGGCTGCGCCGCAGCCTCGACGCCGCCCACGACCGCGGCTTCGCCGAGGAGGACGAGGAGAACGAGGCGGGCATCGCCTGCGTCGCCGTCGCCGTCCTGCGCGCCGGGCGCCCCGTGGCCGCGGTGAGCATCACCGCGCCGGCCGAGCGCCTCGCGGGCGACGACCGGCGCGCGCGGGCCGTCGCCCTGCACGCGTCCGTGGCCGCCCTGCTCCCACCAGGCCTCTCGCTGGCCGGTCGTGAGAAGGTGAGCGCATGACGGTGCTCGTGGCCTGCAACACGTCCGCGCACGGCGAGGCCGCCCTGCGCGCCGGCATCGCCGAGGCGGTGCGACGGCGGCTCCCGCTCGCGGTGCTCGTCCTCGACCCGCCGCCCGGCGGCGAGGCCACCGTGCCGTCGCCGCTGGCCGAGGCGCTCGCCACGGTCCCGGAGGACGTGGTCGTCGAGTCGGTGACGTTCCGGCGCGAGGAGGACGAGCCGGCGGACGCGATCCTCGACGCGGTGGACGCGATCGCCGCCACGCTGGTGGTGGTCGGCTCGCGCAAGCGCTCGAGCGACGGCACCTTCATGATGGGCACGACGACGCAGCGGGTGCTGCTCGACGCCCCGGCCCCCGTGCTCGTCGTCAAGGACGTGTACGACACGCCCTGACCGCACGGGCGGTGTGGTGCCGGTCACGCCCCGAGGGTTACGGTGACCCGCCATGGAGAGACTTGCCGAGGCCGTCGCCACCGTGGGCTCCTTCGTCTGGGGCCCGTTCCTGCTCATCCCCCTGCTGCTCGGCACCGGCCTCTTCCTGACGATCCGGCTGCGCGGCGTGCAGTTCCGCAAGCTCGGGCCGGCCCTGCGCCTCGGCCTGCTGCAGCGCCGGGAGAAGGACCAGGGCGGGCAGGGCGACATCTCGCACTACCAGGCGCTCACCACGGCGCTGGCGGCCACCGTCGGCGTCGGCAACATCGCCGGCGTCGCCACCGCGATCGGCATCGGCGGCCCCGGGGCCCTGTTCTGGATGTGGGTCACCGGCCTGGTCGGCATGGCCTCCAAGTACTCCGAGGCGTTCCTCGGCTCGAAGTTCCGCGTCGTGGACGAGCGGGGCGAGCAGCGCGGCGGGCCGCAGGAGTACCTCAAGCGGGCCATCCCCGGACCGTTCGGCAAGGTGCTCGCGGTGACCTTCGCCGTCTTCGCCGCGCTGGCCGCGTTCGGCATCGGCAACATGACCCAGACCAACACGATCGCCCACTCCCTCGACGAGACGTTCGGGGTGCCGCCGCTGGTCTCGGGCGTCGTCATCGTGCTGTTCGTCGGCGTCGTGCTGCTGGGCGGGATCAAGCGCATCGGCGCCGTCACCGCCTCGTTCGTGCCGCTGATGATCCTGTTCTACGTCGTGGCGGGGCTGGTGGTCCTCGCCGCCAACGTCACCGCGATCCCCGACGCCCTGGCGCTCGTGTTCACCGACGCGTTCACGGGGACCGCCGCGACCGGCGGGTTCGTCGGCTCCACGGTGGCGATGGCCCTGCAGTTCGGCGTGGCCCGCGGGCTGTTCTCCAACGAGTCCGGGCTGGGCTCGGCCGCCATCGTGGCGGCCGCCGCCAAGACGCACCACCCCGTGCGCCAGGGCCTGGTGTCGATGACCCAGACCTTCATCGACACGATCATCGTCGTGTCCTTCACCGGCCTGGTCATCATCACCTCGGGCGCCTGGCAGTCGGACGCCGAGGGCGCTGCCATGACCGCGGAGGCGATGTCCAGCGGACCTCTGGCGTCCGTGGGCGCCGCCGTCGTGGCCGTCGCCGTCGTCTTCTTCGCGCTGTCCACCGTGATCGGGTGGGCGTACTACGGCGAGCGCTGCGCCACCACGCTGTTCGGGATCAGGGCCTCGTTCCCCTACCGCACCGTCTTCACGCTGGTGTGCCTCGTCGGCGCGCTGTGGGAGCTGGACGTGGTGTGGGGCGTGGCCGACGTCCTCAACGGCCTCATGGCCCTGCCGAACCTCGTCGGCCTGCTCGTGCTGTCGGGGCTGGTCGCCCGCGAGACCAAGGCGTACCTGGCGCGCGACCCGAAGCTGACCGACCCGCCGTCGGCGCTCGAGGACCACGCGCCGCTGGACGTCGGCCGCTGACGCGGCGGTCCCGGCGGCGGACTGCGCCCTGCGCGCCGCCCGCCGCCGGCCGGGCGACCCGGCCCGTCGGCCGGGTCAGCCGAGCTCGGGGATGTCGTCCGACCTGAGCCACTCGGTGCGCAGCTGCGCGAGGGTGCCGTCCGCCTCGAGCGCCTCCACGGCCTGCGACACGCACGGCGTCAGGGCCGAGCCCTCGTCCATGACCAGGCCGAGCTGCTCCGGCTCGCCGACGGTCGGCAGCGTGCCGACCACCTGCGTGCCGGGGAAGTACACGGTGGACGCGGCGACGCCCTGGTCGACGTCCATCACCATCGCGTCGACCTGCCCGGCCGACAGCGCCTGCATGCCGTCGCCCGCGGCGTTGAACGGCACCACCTCGACGGCGTCGCCCCACGCGGCCTCCGCGGCGTCGAGCGAGGTCTGGGCCGCGGTGACGCCCACCTTCGCGCCCTCGAGGTCCGCGAGGGACGCCGCGTCCGCGTACCGGCCGTCGTCCGCGACGATCACGCCCTGGCGGCTGGTCAGGTACGGGCTCGAGAAGTCGACCACCTGCTCGCGCTCGTCGGTGATCGTGGTCTGGTAGGCGGCGAGGT
Source organism: Puerhibacterium sp. TATVAM-FAB25 (assembly GCF_046535855.1). NCBI lineage: Bacteria > Bacillati > Actinomycetota > Actinomycetes > Micrococcales > Promicromonosporaceae > Puerhibacterium > Puerhibacterium sp. TATVAM-FAB25. The sequence goes on from NZ_JAXUAK010000003.1 coordinate 240,030, forward strand.
CGAACGGCTTCTCGGCCGGCGCGATGATCTGGTCGAAGGTGACGTCGGCCCACTCCACCGCGTCGCGCTCGTAGCCGAGCCGCTCGGCGACCGCATACACCAGGGCCGACTCGAAGCCCTCGCCGGAGTCCTTCTCCCCCACGTACCAGGGCTCGTAGGGGTCGCCGGCGCCCACCGTGAGCACGCCGTCGGTGAGCGTGGGCAGGGCGCCGGGCTCGCAGGTGGCGGAGGCCGACGGCGACGCGCCGGCGCCGCCGTCGGCGGTGCCGTCGGTGGTGCCGTCGGCCGAGCAGCCGGCGAGGGCGAGGGCCGAGGCCGCGGCGGCGACGAGCGGGGTGACGAGGCGGGAGGTGCGCATGGTCCGAGCCTAAGCGGCCGCGCCCGGCGCACGGCCGCTCGTCGCGCCGACCGTCATGCGGGCGCCGCGGGCCGGTGCGGCCGTCAGGCGTGCACGTGCCCCTGCACGCCCGTCGCCGCGGTGATGTCGCGCTCCGCCTGGCCCAGGAGGCTCTCGGCCAGCCGCCGCAGCGCCCGGCCGGCGGCGATCTCGTCGCCGACGACGGCGCTGTCGGCGTCGCCCGGGTCCTTGCGGGCCCGCCCCACCGAGCGCAGGCTGCCGACGTCGCCCGCGACGAGCGTGGCCTCCGCCGTGGTGCTCGGCCCGGACGCGACCATGGTCACCTGCACGTGCCACGTGCGGGTGTGCGGGTGCTCCACCGTCCGTCCGCCGGCGTCCTGCCCGCCCGCCGCCTCGCCGGGCTCGACCAGGGAGTCGCTGCCCGGGAACACGAGCGTCTCGTCGCCGGTGTCGCTCCACCGCACCCGGTACGGCGGCGCCCCGTCCGCGCCGCGCACCTCCGTGACCACGCCGTCGCGCACGGGGCCGCCCACGCGCCCCGACGCCTGCACGATCCGGTCTCCCACCGTGGCCCTCATCGTCGCCCCTCCGTCTCGTCGTCGAGTGGTCCGGACAGGTCCATCATGCGTCGGGACGCCTCGCGGCGGGAGGGCCGGCGAAGGGTCAGGACGCCGCCGCCTGCTCCAGGTCGGGCGCGGGCCGGGGCCGGCTGATGAGGTAGCCCTGGGCGGCGTCGCAGCCCAGCTCGCGCAGCCGCTCGAGCTGGGCGGCGCGCTCGACGCCCTCGGCCACCACGGTGAGCCCGATGGTGTGCGCGGCCCCGATCACGCCGGACAGCAGCTGGGCGTCGGCCTCGTCGGAGTCCAGCCGCGCGACGATGCTCTGGTCGATCTTCAGCGTGCTGACCGGCAGGCTGCGCAGCCGGCCGAGCGAGGAGTAGCCGACGCCGAAGTCGTCCAGGTGCACCGCCACGCCCGCGGCCTGCAGCCGCTGGAGCTGCTCCACCGCGAGGGGCAGGTCGGCGATGGCCGCCGTCTCGGTGACCTCCACCTGGAGCAGCCGCGGCGGGATCCCCGCCTCGGCCGTGGCGCGCAGCACCTGCTCGGTGAGCCCGGGCTCGGCGAGCTGCACCGGCGACACGTTGACCGACACCGCCCAGTCGCGGCCGTCGTCGTGCCAGGCCCGCGCCTGCGTGCACGCGGTGCGCAGCACCCAGGCGCCGAGGGCGTGGATCTGCCCGGTCTGCTCGGCGAGCGGGATCACCTCGGCCGGCGAGACCGTCCCCAGCTCCTCGTCGGTCCAGCGCAGCAGCGCCTCGACGGACTCGACCCGACCGGTGCGCAGGTCGAGCTGCGGCTGGTAGTGCAGCCGCAGGCCGCCGCCGTGGGTCAGGGCGTGGTTCAGCCGGCGCCGCAGGAGCGCACGACGGGTCGGCGCGCCCGCCTCCTCGACGGTCCGCAGCCGCCCGACGCGCGCCTTGCCGGCGCGCTTGGCGCGGAACATCGCGCGGTCGGCCCGCTGGAGCAGCTCGTCCAGCACGCCGAACACCGGCTCCTCGTCGTCGATCTCGCTGCCGACGGCCACCCCGACGCTGGCCGAGACCTGCACCCGGTGCTCGTCGACGACGAACCGTTCCTGCGCGGCGGCGGCGACGCGGTCGGCCACCGCCGTGGCGGCCACCTCGTCGACGTCGGTGAGCAGCACGGCGAACTCGTCCCCGCCGAGCCGGCCGAGCAGGTCCTGCGGGCGCACGCACGCGGCCAGCCGCTGCGCGAACACCACGAGCAGCTCGTCGCCGGCGCGGTGCCCGAGGGTGTCGTTGACCTCCTTGAACCCGTCGAGGTCCACGTACAGCACGGCCAGGCGCGACCGGTCGGCGCCGGCGGCGAGCAGGCCGGTGCCGTGCTCGTCGAGCATGCGCCGGTTGGGCAGCCCGGTCAGCGGGTCGCGCATGGCGATCTCCTGGAACACCAGGCCGATCTCGCGGAAGATCGCCGCGACCGACGCCGCTCCGGTGGAGCCGTCCGCGTGCAGCACGAGCACGTCGTCGTCGCGCAGCGCCTCGCGCTGGGTCAGCAGCACGCCCGCGACGTCGCGCAGCGGCAGGCCGGCGTCGACGCGCAGGCCGTCCGGCTCGACGATGTCGCCCACCACGGCGCGCGCGAGCAGCGCACGGCCGTAGCCGAGGCGGCCGCTGAGGTGCCGCTCGAGGGCGGCGCGGGTGAGCAGCACCGGCGCGTCGAGGCCGACGACCGCCACCGCGCGCAGCGCGGGCTGCTCGCGGAACGTGCGCCCGACGACGCTGACCGGGTCGTCCGCGCGCACCTGGGGGACGGGGTCGCTCAGCTCGCCGATCGTGCGGACGCGCTGGTCAGGGCCGAGAGCGCCGGCGCCGGAGGGCGAAGGGGAGGTCATGCCCCTGCTATCGGCACCGCGGGCGGGGAGTCGAGGCGCCGGCGGGTGAACATCGGGTGTCCGTCGGGCGTCGGGCCCCTCGGCGGGCGTCGGGCACGCCTGTCACGGCGTGCGGCCCGGCTGCGCGAGGCCGCCCAGCCGGGCCAGTTTGTGCGGGTTGCGCACCACGTAGAGCTCCTCGACCACCCCCGCCGCGACGGCGAACTGGAAGGCCGCGGTCACGGCGCCGTCCTCGACCGCCAGGGCCGCGAGCTCGCCGTTGAGGACGGCCGGCACCACGCGCGCGTCCTGCCCGCGCGTGCGGCGCAGGCCGAGCAGGAAGCGGACCACCGCCTCGGCCCCGAGGACCGGCCGGCGCGCCGCGCTGACCAGCCCGCCGCCGTCGACCGTGAGCACCGCGCCGGGTGCCAGCAGCGCGAGCAGCCCGTCGATGTCCCCGTCGCCCGCGGCGGCGAGGAACCGCTGCACGGTGCCGGCGTGCTGGGCCGGGTCGACGGCGAACCGCTCGCGGCGCTCCTGCACGCGCCGCCGCGCCCGGTGCACGGCCTGGCGCACCGTCGCCTCCTGCCCGTCGACGACCCGCGCGATCTCGGCGTAGGAGAAGCCGAAGACCTCGCGCAGCGCGTAGCAGACGCGCTCGTGCTCGCCGAGCGTCTGCAGCAGCACGAGCAGCGCCGCGGAGACCGCGTCGGCCTCGACGGCCCGCTCCTCCGGCCCCGGGCCGCCGGAGCCCGTGCTCCCGGTGCCCGCGCCGCCCGTGCCCGCGCCGCCCGTGCCCGCGCCGCCCGGCAGGGGCTCCGGCAGCCACGGGCCGACGTACTCCACGCGCCGCCGCTCGCTCGAGCGCAGCACGTCGAGGGAGCGGTTGGCCGCGACCCGTGCGAGGTAGGCGCGGGGCTCGTCGACGTCGCCGGACCGCCTCGCCCAGCGCTCGTAGACGTCCTGCACGACGTCGTCGGCGTCGGCGACCGAGCCCAGCAGGTCGTAGGCGACGGAGAAGACCAGCCCGCGGTGGCGCAGGAAGACGTCGTCGTCGCTCATCGGCGCGCGAGGTCCCGCGGCCCCGCCGGCCACCGGAAGGAGCCGGGACGCCGCGCCTCGCCCGCCAGCCACCGCAGCGTCTGGCGGCAGACGAGCTCCTTGACCGCGGCGGCGGGGCGGCCGCGCAGGCGCACGGCGCGGGCGGTGTCGTCGGGGCGCACGACCTGGATGATGCCATCGCCGCGGCCGAGGCTCACGCACTGCAGCGCGAACCCCGCGTCGAGCCGCTCCGCCGGGCGCCCGGCGACCGTCGCCAGCACCACGTCCGCCGCGTGCGCCCCCAGCGGCAGGGCGACGGCGCAGCCCATCCGCAGGTGCGCGCCGGCCGGGCCGGTGACGCGGACGCCGTCGCCCGCGCCGACCAGGCGCGGGTGCCCGGGCACGCGCAGGTCGCCCGCGACGAGCAGGCGCCCGGTGTCGTCGACCGGCAGGCCGCTGTCGGCGGCGAGCGACGCGCCCACGAACCCGTCGGCCCGCACGGTGAGGACGACGGGCGGCAGGGCCCGCTCCTCGCGGTGCACGGACACGCCGAGGCGGCGCAGCCGCGCCTCGACCACCTCGCCGCCGCGCGTGCCGAGCGCGCGGCCCACGCCGTCGCGGGCGAGCAGGTGCACCGCCAGGTCCGGGCGGCGCCCGCGCAGCTCGGCTGCCAGCTCGATGCCGGTGTGCCCCGCGCCGCGCACGAGCACGGCGGCACCGGACGGCAGCGCGGCGACCCGCTCGCGCGCCCGCGCCGCGGACTCGGCCGTGGCGACGTCGTGCCGCTCCGCGGCGCCCTCCCCCGCGCCGCCGGGGCCGCGCCGGCCCGTGGACCCCGCGGCGTACACGAGGTGGTCGAAGGCGAGCTCGCGGTCCGCCAGGCGCAGCCGCCCGCCGGCGTCGACCCGCACGGCGCGGCCGACCTCGAGCCGTACTGCCGGGTGCAGCAGCCTCGCGAACGGCACGGTGGGCAGCCCGCGCCCTCCGGCCGCGTGCTCGTGCAGCCGGATGCGCTCGACGAACTCGGGCCGCTCGTTGACCAGCACCACCTCGAGCGCCCCCGCCGAGCGTCCCGCCAGGCGGTTGGCCGCCATCACCCCGGCGTACCCGCCACCCACCACCACGACCTGCACCGTCATGTCTCCTCCTTCACCCGACCTCACCCACAGGACGGCTCGGCCGGTCGGTTCGTGACAGTGATCCGCGCCACAGGTGGAGCAGCCGGGCCCCGCGACCGGGTATCGCGCCGAGATGCGACCGCCCGCGACGGCCGGCAACCATGGGTGGGCACCGGCCCCCGACGGCCGGTGACGGCCCTGGACATCGACGAGAGGACGCACCGTGGGTATCGACGACCTGAAGAACAAGGCCTCGGACGCGCTGAGCAGCGACAAGGGCGAGAAGGCGTCGGACGCCGGCCTCGACAAGGCGGGCGACGCCGCCTCGAAGGCCACCGGCGGCAAGCACGACGAGCAGATCGACAAGGGCACCGACCAGGCGGACAAGCGCCTCGGCACCGAGTGACGACACCCGTCACCGCCCGACGCTGACGAGGGTCCGGACCGCGCGGTCCGGGCCTTCGCCGCGCTGACGAAGCTGGCCGCCCCTCGGTCCGGGCCTAGCAGGGGCCGCCGGTCAGCTCCCCGGCGCTGACCGGGTGGCCCGGCTCCGGGTCGACGATCACCCGCGTCACCTGCGTGATCGCCCGCATGCAGGCGTCCGACCGCGACCGGGGCGCGCCCGCGCCGCCGACCCACACGTCGAGCCAGGTGGACGCCCCGCGCGGGTAGCCGGCGTGGCACGGCCCGTCCTGGGGTCGCGGGCCGTCGCCGCAGGTGTCCTCGACGACGAGGTAGCGCCGCAGGCTGGGCACGTAGAACCGGGTGCCCGCCGGCCAGTCGAGCTCGTCCCGGTCGCCGATGATCGTGTGGCCGACCGCGACCGTGACGGGGTCGGCGTAGGTGCCGGTCCCGCCGGCCTCCTCGTGGACGACCGGGTGGGAGATCCCGGCGGACCCTGGTGGCGTGTTGTCCCAGTAGGAGTAGCCCGTGAGGTAGGCGGTGACGGTGCGCTCGCCGCCGGACCGCCGCGAGCCGGCCAGGCTGCCGACCGCGACGGCCGCGCCGACCACCACCACGAGGGTCGCGACGACCGCGAGACGTCCGCGCACGCGGGCTGAGTCCCCCGCCACCTCCCCCGGCACCTCCCCCGGCATCTCCCCCGGCACGGCCGTCCTGCTCACACCCGGTCGATCCAGCTGTGCTGCGGCTCGTACCCCAGCTCCTCGCGCGCCTTGCGGATGCTCAGCAGGGTGCTGCGCCCCGAGACGTCGCCGGTGACCGGGATCTCGGCGTAGCGGCCCGTGAGCACCGTGGAGTTGTCCGCGCGCAGCACCGTGTCGGCCGCGGCGATGATGAACACCTCGGCGCCGCGCCGGTCCGCCTGGAGCGCCCGCCGGACCGCCTGCGCGCCGTCGCGGGCGTCGATGTAGCCCCACAGGTTCCAGGCCCGCCGGCTCGGGTCGTCCTGCCACTCCTCGAAGCGGGCGTAGTCCTCGTCGGTCATGACGTTCGAGAACCGCAGGCCGATGAGCGACGCCTCCGGGTCCCACCGGGCGAAGTGCCGTGCCACCTCCTCGTCCACCGCCTTGCCCAGCGAGTAGCTCGACCCGGGCCGCACGGGCTGCTCCTCGTCGACGGGGAGGTACGGCGGCAGCTCGTCGAACGGCAGGCCGAGCAGCGTCTCGCTGGACGCCCAGACCACCTTGCGGACGCCCGCCGCCCGTGCGGCGGCGAGCACGTTGTACGTGGCCGCCGTGTTGTTCCGGAAGATCACCGCGTTCGGGGCGTTGCCGGGGGCCGGGATCGCACCCAGGTGGACGACCGCGTCGAAGGCGCCGCCCCGGTCGTCGGTGCGGCCCGCGACGGCCTCCAGGACCTGGCCGTGGTCGGCCAGGTCCACCACCGTGCTGGTGACGCCGGCCCGCGCGGGGACCGGCACGCGGTCCACGGCGTGCACCCCGTGGCCGTGCGCGACCAGGTCCTCCACCACGACGCGCCCGAGCTTGCCGGCCGCGCCGGTCACGAGAATCCTCATGCGCGCATCCTCGCGCCTCGGCCGGGCCGCGGCGCGCGGAGGCCGGCCTCAGGCGCGGGCGGGCTCGCGGCCCGCGGCAGGCCCGGCCCGCAGCACCCGCCGCATCACGAAGAAGTTGACCAGGCCCATGAGGCCGTTGACGGCGTAGACGAGCACGACGTTCCCGAGGCGGCCCGAGTGCGGCATCGCGTGCTGCCAGAGCGTCAGGGCCATCGTGCTCATCCCCATCCCCAGCAGCGCGGTGCCGCCGCCGGCCACCTGGCTGCGCCGCCAAGAGGCGGCGTGGGTGGCGCGGAAGGTGAACCCGCGGTGCAGGGCGCTGCCGGTCACGGTCGACACGGCGGTCGCCACGAGGTGCGCCGCCTGCGCCGAGACGGCCGGGGCCAGCCCGAGCGCACCGACGACGAGCCCGTAGAGGACGCTCGAGGCGACGCCGATCGCCCCGAAGCGCCAGCCCGCTCCGCGGGCGCGGGGCGTCGTGGGGTGCTGACGGGGGCCGCGAGCCGGCCCGGGAGTCGGTCCGGACGTCGGTGCGGAGGTCGTGGTCGCGACGGGTGCCTGGATGCTCACGGTCCTCTTCGGGTCACCGGGTCCGCGCGGGGGGCCGACGACCGGGGTCACGGGCTGGGGATCGGCGCAGCGCGACGCGGCGACGGCTGCGGTGTGCCACGGCACCCTCGCGCACCGACGACCGGCAGCGAGCCGGTGAGGGGGCGGGCGCCCGCGGGCGTGGTCGACGGCCCGGACCTGGGGGTCCGGCGTCGGCCGGTCGTGTCGCTGCTCGTCAGGAGGGCGCCACGGGCGCGTCGCGGTCGTCACGGTCGGACCACCGCGCGAGGCGGCGACGGTGGTGTCAACGGCTCACCGGGACCAGGCATTCCTGCTTCGCCCGCCCGGTGACGAGCCTCACTCGGTGGACAGCAGCGATCGCCCCGACGCCGCCGCCCGGCGTCCCTCGTCCCTGGATCGTGACGCGCCGGCGGTCCCGACGGCCAGGCCGGGCGGCGGCCCACCCCGTCACGGGGGTGGGCAGGGGGCCGACCGACCGGCAGAATCACAGTGGATGAGGTGGCTCGACTGGGCGCGACGACACGACCGCAACCTGGCGGCGTTGCGTCGGGCCGCCCGGGGCGCGCTGGTGATGCCGCTGGCGCTCTATCTCGGCCTGGAGGTCGTCGGCAACGAGCACCTCGCGCTGTTCGCGGTGTTCGGCTCGTTCGCCGTGCTGCTCCTGGCCGACTTCACCGGGCCGATGCCGCAGCGGCTGCAGGCCCAGGCGGCGCTCGGGGCGGCCGGCGTCGGGCTGGTGTGCCTCGGGACGCTGACCTCCGCGCACCCCTGGCTGGCCGCGGTCGGGATGCTGGCGGTGGGGCTGCCGATCCTCTTCGCCGGCGTCGTCAGCTCGATCCTCGCGAGCGCGACCCCGGCGCTGCTGCTGGCCTACGTCCTGCCGGCCTGCCTGCCGGCACCGGCGAGCGCGATCCCGGAGCGGATCGCCGGCTGGGGCCTCGCCGCCGGCCTCGGCCTGCTCGCGGTCGGGCTGCTGTGGCCGACGCCGACCACCGACCCGCTGCGCGAGCCCGCGGCCCGCTGTCTGCGGCTGATGGCGGCGCGGATCCGGGCGGAGGTCGCCTTCGCCGCGGGCGGGCCGGGCGCGCCCGGCCTCGCGCAGCGTGAGCGGGCGGTCGCGGCCTCGGACGCGGCGGCCGAGGAGCTCCGGCTGGCCTTTCTCGCCGCGCCGTACCGGCCGACGACGCTGAACACCGTCGACCGCGCCGTGGTGCGGCTGGCCGACGAGCTCGAGTGGTTGGCCCAGGCGGTGCAGCGCGGCCGGCCCACCGCAGCGGCCGCCCACCACGTCGACCCGGAGGTCAGCGCGGCCCAGCTCGCCACAGCCGACGTGCTCGGCCTGTCCGCCCGGGTGCTGCACGACCCCGCGGCCGGCAGCCGCGACCTCGAGGCCCGGGTCGCGGGCCTGCGCACCGCCGTCGAGGCCCTCGACGACCACGTCGTGAGCGCGCTGGCCGGGCGCGCCGAGGGCTGGGCCCGCACCGGCGCCGACACCGACACCGACACCGACACCGACGCCCGCGACCTCACGCTCACCGCGCTCGACCCGATGTTCCGCTCCCAGGAGCTCGCGTTCGGCGCCTGCCAGCTCGCGACGAACGTCGTGCTGGCCTCCGCGGCGTGGCGACGGACCTGGGCCGACCGGCTCCTGGGCCGCCAGCCCGCCGGGATCTCGTCCGGCTGGGCGGCGGCCGTCGAGCGCGGCTCGGCGCACCTGCGGCTGCGCTCGGTCTGGCTGCAGAACAGCGTGCGCGGCGCGGTCGGGCTCGCGCTCGCGGTGCTCGTCGCCGACAGCTCGGGCATCCAGCACGCGTTCTGGGTCGTCCTGGGCACGCTGTCGGTGCTGCGCTCCAACGCCCTCAGCACCGGGCAGCAGGCGCTGCGGGGCCTGCTCGGCACCGCGGTCGGGTTCGGGGTCGGCGGCCTGCTGGTGCGCCTGATCGGGACCGACGAGCCCGTGCTCTGGGCGGTGTTCCCGCTCGCGGTGCTGGTAGCGGGCTTCCTTCCGGCGGCGATCTCGTTCGCGGCCGGGCAGGCCGCGTTCACGGTCCTGGTGATGATCCTGTTCAACCTGCTCCAGCCGGCCGGCTGGCAGGTCGGGCTGGTGCGGGTCGAGGACGTCGCGCTCGGCTGCGGCGTCAGCCTGCTCGTCGGGCTGCTGTTCTGGCCGCGGGGCGCCGGAGCCGAGCTGCGTCGCGCGATCGCCGGGGCGTACGGCGACAGCATCCGCTACCTCGACGCCGCCGTCGGCTACGGGATGGCCTGCGGCGAGCGCGGGCCGGCCGCGGCACCACCGCCCACGATCGGCGCCACCGCCGCGTCCGCAGCGTCGCGCCGCCTCGACGACGCCTACCGCACCTACCTCACCGAGCGCGGAGCCAAGCCCTCCTCGCTGGCGAACGTGACCAGCCTGGTCAACGGTGTGGTCGGCGTGCGGCTGGTCGCCGACGCCGTCGTCGCGCTCTGGCAGCGCGACGGCGCCTCGGCCCCGGCGCCGCGACCGGCGGCCCGCCGCGGCATCGACGACGCCGCGCACCGGCTGGTCGGCTGGTACGACGCCCTGGCCCGCAGCCTGGTCGGCGACCGCACCGTCCCCGACCCGCTGGCCCCCGCCGCGCCGCCCGAGGGGCTGGTGGACGCGCTGCGCGGCGACCTGACCAGCGCGGATCCCGGCCGCACCGCCACCGCGGCCCGGCTGGTCTGGACCCACGACTATCTCGACGCGGTGCGCCGCTACCAGCGCGCGCTGGTCGAGCCGGCCCGTGAGGCGCAGCGGGCGGCCGACGCCCGGGACACGCGACGGTCTGGCTGGCTGCTGCCGCGCGAGCGCGGGGTCGTGCCGTCCGGACGCGGGACCACGCCGTCGGACGGCACCGGCTGAGGCGCCGACGCCCGCCGCAGCACCTGACCTGCACAGGAGACGACGAAGGCCCCCAGGGTGATCCCTGGGGGCCTTCGTCCAGACCTGCCTTCGCAGATCCGTCTGGTAGCGGGGGCAGGATTTGAACCTGCGACCTCTGGGTTATGAGCCCAGCGAGCTACCGAGCTGCTCCACCCCGCGTCGACTCCCTGAACATTACGCGACCCGGGCGCCGGACGCCAAATCGGTCATCTGTGACGCCCGACACCCCGCCCGACACCCCGGCCGACACTCCACCAGCTGCGGCGGCCCCGCGGGGCCCGCGGCCCAGGAGGACGGGGGCCGGAGACGCCGCGGGGCGGCCCCTCCTGGGACCGCCCCGCGGCGTCGGCCCGGCGCTCGGCCGGGCGGGCCTGCCGGCGTCAGCCGGCCGCGCCCTCCAGCTCGTCCTCGGCCGCGACGGCCGCCTCGAGCGCCGACTGCAGCCGCTCCTGCGCCTCGCCGTAGGCGGCGAAGTCGCCCTCCTGCAGCGCCGTCTGACCCTGCTGCAGGGCCTCGTTGGCGTCCTGGAGCGCAGCGTCCAGGCGGGCCCGGGCGTCGCCCGTCGGCGCGGGCGCCGGCTCCTGCGTCGTCGTCGGCTCCGGCGAGGGCTCCGGCTCCGTGGCGCCGCCGCCCTCGTCGACCGGCGCCGTGGGCGCCTCGTCCTCGGCATTGCCCTGCGCGTCGCCCGCGTCGGCGCCGGAGTCGCCGCCGAACACCTGGTCGAGCGCCTCGTCGAGCGTCTCGGCGTACCCGGTCTGGTCGCCGAACGCGACCAGCACGCGGCGCAGCAGCGGGAACTGCGTGCCGGTGGCCGACTGGATGTAGACCGGCTGCACGTACAGCAGACCGCCGCCCACCGGGAGCGTCAGCTGGTTGCCGCGCACCACCGACGACGAGCCGCGCTCGAGGATGTTGAGCTGCTCGGAGATCGTCGGGTTCGAGTCGAAGTTGTTCTGCACCTGGCCGGGGCCCGGCACCGTCAGGTCGCGCGGCAGCTCCAGCAGCCGCAGCCTGCCGTAGTCCGGCGACCTCTGGCCCGCCTCCGACCCGGCCTCCGCGTCGACCGCCAGGAAGCCGGTGAGGATCTGCCGGTTGGAGTTGCCGCCGGGGATGAAGGTGCTCGTCAGCGAGAACGCGGGGCTCTCCTGCCCGGGCATCTGCAGCGTCAGGTAGTACGGCGGCTGCAGCGGCGAGCTCTCGCCCGACTGCGTCGGGTCCGTGGGGTTGGCCCAGAAGTCCTGGCCGGAGAAGAACTGCTCGGCGTCGGTGACGTGGTAGTCGCGCAGCAGCGTGCGCTGCACCTTGAACAGGTCCTCCGGGTAGCGCAGGTGGCTCATCAGGTCGCCGGAGATCTCCGACATCGGCTCCACCGAGGTGGGGAAGACGCTCTGCCACGCCTTGAGGACCGGGTCGTTCGGCTCCCACGCGTAGAGGGTCACCGAGCCGTCGTAGGCGTCGACCGTGGCCTTCACCGAGTTGCGGATGTAGTTGACCTGCTCCGGCAGCTCGATCGGCGCGCCCTGCTGGGCGGCCAGCGTGAGGGAGTCCGTGACCGACTCCTGCAGCGGCGTCGACGTGGAGTACGGGTAGGCGTTCGACGTCGTGTAGGCGTCGACGATCCACTTGACGCGCCCGTCGACGACGGCCGGGTAGACGCGGTTGTCGAGCGTCAGCCACGGCGCCACCTTGGCCACGCGCTGCTGCGGGTCGCGGTCGTAGAGGATCTGCGACTCGTCGGTGACGCGGTCGGAGAACAGGATCTCCTGCGCGCCGAACTTCAGCGCGTACAGCACCTTGGCGGCGAGGTTGCCGATGCTGGGGCCGGCGGTGACCTCCTCGGTCGGGAAGGTGGTGTTGACCTGCCCGCCGCCCTCCTCGTCGTCGGCCTGGTAGTCGAGCTCCCACGGCTCCGCGTCGTCCGGGGCGCCGACGATCGAGTACGTCTCGGTGCTCGGGCTGAAGTAGATGCGCGGCTCGTACTCCTCCGCGCCGGTCAGCGCACCCTCGGTCGGGATGCCGCCCTCGAAGAACGCCGGCCGCCCGTCGGGCCCCGGCTGGTCGCCGTAGGCCGCCACGACGCCGTAGCCGTGCGTGAACACCGTGTGGTCGTTGACCCAGTTGCGCTGGTTGGCGCCCAGGCCGTCGAGGTTGAGCTCGCGGACCGCGATGACGGTGTCGCGCGACTCGCCGTCCACGGTGTAGCGGTCGACGGCGAGGTTGTCGGTGAAGTCGTAGTACTGCTTGTTCTGCTGCAGCTGGCGGAACGACGGGCTGACCACCTGCGGGTCGAGCAGGCGGATCGACGCCGCGGTCTCGGCGTCCTCGCGCAGCGCGCCCTGCTCGGCCTCGGTCGTCGCGTCGTACTGCTGGGTCTCGACGTCGTCGAGCGCGAACGCGGTGAGCGTCGAGTCGATGTTGCGCTGGATGAACTCCGCCTCGAGCTCCTGGGCGTTCGGCGTGACCTGGAAGCGCTGCACCACGGCCGGGTAGATGCCGCCGATGGCGACGGCCGAGACGACCATGAGGCCGACGCCGATCGCCGGCAGGCGCCAGTTGCCGCGGAACGCGGCGATGAGGAACAGCACGGCCACGAGGATCGCCACGCCGGCGAGGATCGCCTTGGACGGGATGACGGCGTGCACGTCGGAGTACGACGCGCCGTCGAACTTCTCGCCCGACGCCGTGAGCACGGAGTAGCGGTCCAGCCAGTAGTTGGCGGCCAGCAGCATCATGAACAGCGCGGCCAGGACGGCCAGGTGGATCCGCGCGGCGCGGGTGGTGCGGGGCGTGCCGGGCGGCACGGGGCCCACCCGCAGGCCGCCGTACAGGTAGTGGGTCACCAGCGCGGCGATGGCGGACACCACGACGACGGAGATCAGCAGCCCGACGGCGAAGCGCAGCGCCGGCAGCTGGAACACGTAGAACCCGTGGTCGATGCCGAACTGCGGGTCCTGCGTGCCGAACGGCTGGGAGTTGATCGCGAGCATCACGGTGCGCCACTGCGCGGACGCGGCGACGCCGGCGAAGAACCCGACGACGACGGGCGCGGCGATGGTGACGACGCGGCGCAGGGGCTCGACCGCCTCGCGGTACTGGTCGAGCGTGGCCTGCTCCGGCGTCGTCGGCGCGTAGACCGGGCGCGCCCGGTAGGCGGCCGAGAAGGACCAGTAGACGGGGCCGGCCATGAGGACGAACCCGATCGCGAACAGCACGGCGCGGGCGATCCACTGGGTCCACACCACGCGCTCGAACCCGAGTGCGTCGAACCACATCACCTCGGTCCAGAACTGGGCGAGGATCAGCACCGCGGCCACGACCGCCGCCAGCACCGCGACCGTGACGACGATCGGGCTGCGGCGGCGCCGTGACGACGGCGGTCCGGGACGACGGGGTGGGGCGAAGGACACGGGCACCTCACTCGGGGGCTTGCTCGGTTCGGACGGCCCGGCTCCGGCGGGGCACCTCGCGCGCGAGGCACCGCCGGACACAGGACCTCCCAGGGAAACGCCCCTGGTGGTTCCCAGGTTCCCACCGATCCCCCGCCAGGTCAGCCCCGACGGTCACGAACTCGTCACGATCTCGCCGCGGGCGGCCCTCGGCGCCCCGGGAAGGCGCCGTCCGGGAGGCGGGCAGCACGCCGTCGGGACGCCGCCGGACCGCCGGCGGGGCCCGGTCGGGGCGCTGCCTGGACTCCGTCCGGCGACGACGGCGCCGTCGGCGCCGCCGGACGACCGTCAGGACGGGACGACCGTCAGGAGCAGGTGGGCAGACCGTCGGCCTCGCCCGCGCCGATCGCCTCGATCGCGTCCCGCGCCTCGGCCAGCGAGGCGACCTTCACCACGCGCAGACCGTCGGGCACGGCGCCCACCACCTCCGGGCAGTTGTCGGCCGGCGCGAGGAACCAGTCGGCGCCGTCGCGCTCGGCGGCGCGCAGCTTCTGCACGATGCCGCCGATCCGCCCCACCGCACCGTCGACGTCGATGGTGCCCGTGCCGGCCACGACGGCGCCGGCCAGCTCGTCCTCGGGCGTGAGCTCGTCGACGATCGCCAGGGCGAACATCAGCCCGGCGCTCGGGCCGCCGACGTCCTCGATCTTGATCGTCACGTCGAGGGGGAAGTCGTAGTCGGCGGCGACGTAGACGCCCAGCGCCGCGCGCCCGTCGCCCTCCGTCGTCGTGACGGCCAGGTCCCGCTCCTGGCCGTCGCGCTCCACGCCGAGCACGACGTGGTCGCCCGGGGTCACACCGGACAGCAGGTCGAGCAGCTCGGCGTAGCTCGCCACGGCCTGCCCGTCGAGGCTGCGGATGACGTCGCCGGCGGCGACGACCTCCGCGGCCGGGGCGTCCTCGACCGCGCCCGCCACGGTGAGTGTCGCGGGCACGTCGTACCCCAGCTCGGTGAGGGCCGCGGCCGTGGCGGCCTCCTGGGAGCTGGTCATCTGGGCGGCGCTCTGCTCCTCCTGCTCCTCGCGCGTGACCTCCTGCGGGAAGACGACGGAGGCCGGCAGGGCGGCGCGCGCCGGGGACGCCCACGCGAGCAGCGCGTCCGCGGCGAAGACGTCGCTCACGGGGCCGCCGCCCACGGAGACCGTGGTCAGCCGCAGCTCGCCGGTCGACGGGTAGGTGGGCGCGCCCTCGACGTCGACCAGCTGCTCCTCGCGGACGTCGTCGCCCGTGCCGACCGTCTGGGTGCCGAGCGTGTCCTCCGTGGGGCCCGGCATGCGCACCGCGTACGCCGTCGGCAGCACCAGCGCGGCCGCGCCGAGCAAGGCCGTGGCCAGCGCGGACACCGCCAGGGTGACCGTGCGAGGGCTCGCCGGCGGCGCGGGGACGACGGCGGGCTCGGCGTCGTCCGGGAGCAGGGGCCTGAGGCCGTGGTCGGTGGACGTCACCGGCCCATCATCGCCGCTCGCTGCGCTGTGGGCGAAAGCCGGCACCGGCCGCCCCGGGCCGCCGTTGGCCTGGTTACGGTGAGTGACGACGGCGCGGGGAGCCCCGCCCGCGGCGCGCACGGCCGTCGACGACCCGAGGAGCACGCGAATGACCCCAGACCAGCCCGGAGACGGCGCCGACAACGAGCGCATGCTGCGCGAGATGCTGCAGCAGCTCTTCGGCGACCGCGCCGACGAGGTGCTCGCCCAGATGCGCGCCCAGGGCTTCGACCCCGCGGCGCTGGCCGGGGCCGGGATGCCCGACCCCGCGACGGTGCAGCAGGCCCTGGCCCAGGTGCAGCGCATGCTCGCCACCCCGGGCGACGGGCCGGTCAACACCGATGTGGCGCACGACCTGGCGCGCCAGGTGGCCGTCGCCGAGGGCGACCCGTCGCTCACCGGCGGCCAGGTCCGCGAGGTGACCGAGGCGCTCACCGTCGCCGAGCTGTGGCTCGACGCCGCGACCGGTCTGCCGCCGTCGGGCGGGCCGAAGCACGCCTGGAGCCGCTCCGAGTGGGTCGAGGCCACGCTGCCGGCGTGGAACGCGCTCGTGGCGCCGGTCGCCTCGTCCATGGCCGACGCCCTGGCCACCGTCCTGGCCGACCAGATGCCGGGCGGCATGGACCTGTCGATCGAGATGCCCGGCATGCCCGCCGGGGCGCTCGGCCCGCTCGGCGTCGGCGGCGGGCTGGGCGGCGGGCTCGGCGGGCTGGACCCCGCGCAGCTGCTGCGCCGCCTCGGGTCCGCCGTCTTCGGCATGCAGGTGGGGCACGCCGCGGGCACGCTCTCGCGCGAGGTGTTCGGCGCCACCGACGTCGGCCTCCCGCTGCTGCCCGGGCCGGGCACGGTGCTGCTGCCGAGCAACGTGGCCGCGTTCGCCGACGGCCTCGACGCCCCGGCGGACGAGGTGCGGCTGTTCCTCGCGCTGCGCGAGGCCGCGCACGCCCGGCTCTTCGCGCACGTGCCGTGGGTGCGGGCGCACCTGCTCGGCCTGGTGGAGCAGTACGCCCGGGGCATCACCATCGACCTCGACGCGCTCGAGCAGCAGGTCCGCGACGTCGACCCGTCCGACCCCGACGCGCTGCGCCGGGCGCTCGCGGGCGGCGGCGTGTTCGGCCTGCAGCCCACCGAGGACCAGAAGGCCACCCTGCTGCGGCTCGAGACCGCGCTCGCCCTCGTGGAGGGCTGGGTCGACGAGGTCACCGCGCAGGCCGCGCTGCCCCACCTGCCGCACGCCGTCGCGCTGCGCGAGATGCTGCGCCGCCGGCGCGCGGCCGGCGGCCCGGCGGAGCACACGTTCGCCTCGCTGGTCGGCCTCGAGCTGCGCCCGCGCCGCTCCCGCGACGCCGCCGCGCTGTTCTCCCGGGTCGCGCTCGCGGGCGGGACCGAGGGCCGCGACGCCGTCTGGGACCACCCCGACCTGCTGCCCGGACCCGTCGACCTCGACGACCCGGCGGGATACCTCGCGCGGCGCGAGGCGCAGTCCACGGCGCACCCCGACGTCGACGCGGCGCTCGCGCAGATCTTCGCCGCGGGCGACGCCGACGCCGGGGACGCGGGTGCGGCCGACGCGGGCGAGCCCGGCGCCGAGGGCCCGGACGGCGGATCGCCGGACCGGCAGGACTGACCGCCGGCGCCGGCGGGGCTCGCCGGCCGGTGCTAGCCGGCGGCGCCGGCGGGCGCCCGCCGCGCCCCGTCCCCGGCGAGCGACGGGGTCGGCCGGCCCGCGGCGTGCTCCGGCGGCAGGTCCGGGGCTGGTGCCTCCTGCCGGTACGCGACGCCGTCGAGGAACCCGCGCGCCCGGTCGGTGCGCGGGTAGCCCTCGAGCAGCCGCCAGAACTCCGGCCCGTGGCCAGGGTGCAGCAGGTGCGCCAGCTCGTGCAGCAGCACGTAGTCGATGACCCACGACGGCATGCCCTGCACGCGGGTGGAGATGCGGATCGAGCCGTCGACGAGGGTGCACGACCCCCACCGACGGCCCTGGTTGGCCGACCACCGCACGCTGGTCGGCCGCGCCCGGCCCTCGAGATACCGCTCGGACAGCTCGCGCGCCCGGGCCAGCAGCTCGTCGTCGGACGGGTGGCGCCGGCGCTCCTTGTCCTCGAGCCGGGCCAGCATCTTCGCGACCCACTCCTGCTCCTGCGCGTGCGAGAACCGCGCCGGGATGGCGATGATGGTGCGGTCCCCGTCGCGGTACGCGCTCACGGTCGCGGTGCGCCGCCGGCTGCGGCGCACCTCGACGACCGACCGCACGTCTCGGGCCACGTCACGACGGTAGCCGAGAACAGGGCGGATGTGGTGGTCACCACACCGTCCGGTTCCTCATGCACGTCCTCGTGAGCCTCGACCGCGGGCGCGTCCCCGCTCCCGTCGGCTCGCTCCCGGGCCTGTGGACGACGCCCGACGGGCCGGCGCCGCACCTGCGAGCCTGGCGGCATGCCCGACGTCCTGCCCGTGCGCGCCGGCTCGTCCGCCGCGACCGACCTCGACCGCGTGCGCCTGCGCCCCGGGACCGTGGTGCTCGACCGCGGCGACGGCGAGGTCCAGCTCGGCACGGACCCCCGGTGGGCGCTGCGCCTCGCCGGGCTGGACCGCGCCGAGGTGGCCTGGCTGCGGGACCTGGCCGCGCGCCGGCACGCCGGGCCCGCCGCGGCGGCCGCCCGGCACGGCGTGGCCGACGAGCGGCGCGACGAGATCGCCGCGGTGCTCCGGCGCGGCGGGTTCCTGCAGCGGCCGGGCGGCGCGGCCGACCACCGCGCCGAGACGGGCCCGGACGCCGGCACGGCGGACGCCCCCGTGCTGGGCGCGCTGCTGCCCGACGGCGGCGGGCTGGCCGTCGTGGCGGCGCGCGGCCGGCGGACCGCGGCCGTCGCCGGGCTGGGACGGCTGGGCGCGGCCGTGGCGCTGCACCTCGCCACGGCCGGGGTGGGCACGCTGGTCGCCGCGGACCGCTCCCCCGTCCAGGTCACCGACCTGGGGCTCGGCGGCTACGAGGCCGAGGACGTGGGCCGCCCGCGCGCGGAGGCGTTGCGCGAGCGGCTGCGCCGTGCGGCACCGCGGGCCCGGGTGCTCGACGACGGCACGCCGGAGGTGGCCGTGCTGGTGGAGTCGCGGGCGGCGGCGCCGGCGCGCTACGGGCGGCTGGTCGCCCAGGGAGTGGCGCACCTGCCGGTGGTGGTGCGCGAGGCCGACGTGGTCGTCGGGCCGTTCGTGCTGCCCGGGGTCACGGCGTGCGCGCGGTGCGCGGACCTGCGCCGGTCCGACGCCGACCCGGCGTGGCCGGCGCTCGCCGCGCAGCTGCGCGAGCTCGTGGAGGCGCCGCAGGAGACGACGCTGGCCGCGGCGGCGGCCGCGCTCGCGGCGGCGCAGGTGCTCGCGCACCTCGACGGGCTGCGGCCGGCGGCGGCCGGTGCGCTGCTCGAGGTCGCGCTCCCCGAGGCGGTGCCCCGGGCGGCGGCGCTGGGGCCGCACCCGCGGTGCGGGTGCACGACCCTCAGCCCGTCCGGCGGTCGCCGGGCGGGCTGAGGGTCAGGCGGCCGTGACCGCGTCGTCCGCCGCGGGTGCGGACGACGCGGGCTGCGCGACGCCGGCGGGCGCGGAGGGCGCGGTGGTGTCCGTCTTGCGCGGGCGGCCGCGGCCGCGCTTGCGGGCCACGACGACGCCGTCGACGAACACCTCGCCGCCCCACACGCCCCACGGCTCGGCGCGGTCGATCGCGCCGGCGAGGCAGCCGGCCTGCAGCGGGCAGGTACGGCACAGCGCCTTCGCCTGCTCGACCTGGGCGGTGTGCTCGGCGAACCAGAGCTCCGCGTCGTTCGTGCGGCAGGGCAGCATGGTGTCGAGCGCGGCCCGGTCGGCGTCGGCGGTGGCCAGGGGTTGGTGAGGAGTCCAGGCAGCGGTCCCGGGAGCCGTCTCCAGGTGCCGCTCGTCGAGCAGGTGTGCGAGTCGCACGGTGTCCTCCGTGAGGTCCTGTGGGATGAACGTCGGTTCTTGCGTCCAGGACCTGCGGTGGACCCCTGGTGGTGCCAGGGATCCGGAGGGCCGGCCTCGTGGGGCCGTTTCTTCGCCGGGAAGACGAAGGCCGCGGGTCCTGAGTGGACTCCGCGGCCTGGATCCGGTGCTAGACCGGTCTGACCCAGGGGACGGAGTCGGGTACGAGCGAGAGCGTGATATCGACGCGGCCGCCGCGAGCGCGCCGCGAGAAGGCAGACGTGTGCCGCTTGCCGGACTCACCGGCCGCGAGCAGGACGTCGCCGAACGGGCGCACACGGAAGCCGGCGGTCGCGGCAGCCTGCAGGGGCATGCCCGGGACGTTCGCCGACACGGTGCTGTTGAAGCTCTCCATCGCTGTACCCACCTCCTCACTCTGCTCGGGCGCCGGCCTCTCGGCCCGCACCCCTTCCGTCAGGGACTCCCCGAGCATAGACCGGCGCCCCTCAGCGGCCACATCTTTTTTCGAGGTTTTTTCTCGCGGGAGTTTTTTCGCCCGCTCAGCCCGCCGCCTGCGCCACGATCTCGAGGATCGTGGCGCCGTACCGGTCGATCTTCGCGGGGCCGATCCCGTTGACCCGGGCCAGCTGCGCCGTCGAGGTGGGGCGCACCTCCGCGATCGCGGCGAGGGTGGCGTCCGAGAGCACCGTGAACGCCGGCTTGTCGGTCTCGCTCGCCACCCCGCGGCGCCACTCGCGCAGCGCGTCGAAGAGGGCCTGGTCGTGCTCGCCGGTCAGCAGCTCGCGCGCCTGCCCCTTGCGGGCCCGCGGCGCGCGCGCCCGCCGGTCGGCCTCGTCGTCGGGCCACAGCCCGTCGAGGAACCGCGTGCGCTTGCGGCCGGCGCGGCCGCCGGGGTTGCGCGAGCGGGCGAACGAGACCTCGAGGTGCACCCGCGCGCGGGTGACGCCCACGTAGAGCAGGCGCCGCTCCTCGGCCACCGCGTCGTCGGTCTCCGCCAGGGAGATGGGCATCAGCCCCTCGCTCATGCCGGCCAGGAACACGGCGTCCCACTCCAGGCCCTTGGCGGCGTGCAGCGACGCGAGCGTGACCCCTTCCACCGTGGGGGCGTGCTGCGCCGAGGCGCGCTCCTCGAGCTCGGCCACCAGCGTGGCCATCGTGGCCGGTGCCTCGGGCGTGCCCGCCGCGGCCAGGTCGTCGGCGAGGGCCACGAGCGCCTGCATGGCGTCCCAGCGCTCGCGCGCCGCGCCGCGGGCGGCGGGCGGCTGGTCGGACCAGCCGGCCGAGGTCAGCACGTCGCGGACCTGCTCGGGCATCGGCACGTCGGGGTCCGACGACCGGGCGGCACCACGCAGCAGCACGACGGCGTCGCGCACCTCCTTGCGCTGGAAGAACCGCTCGCCGCCGCGGACCTGGTAGCCGATGCCGGCGTCGGCGAGCGCCGCCTCGAAGGCCTCCGACTGGGAGTTGGTCCGGTACAGCACGGCGATCTCGCTCGGCCGCACGCCCTGGGCGATCAGCCGCCCGGCGCGCGCGGCGATCCCCGCGGCCTCCGCCTCGTCGTCGTCGTACACCGTGAAGCTCGCCGGCGGGCCGGCCGGGCGCTGCGCGCGCAGCTCGAGCGCGCCGGAGACCCGGCCGCGGCGCAGCACCTCGTTGGCCAGGTGGACCACCTGCGGCGTGGAGCGGTAGTCGCGCACCAGGCGGATCTCCTGCGCACCCGCGAAGCGGCGGCGGAAGTCGAGCAGGTAGCGCGGCGTGGCGCCGGTGAAGGAGTAGATCGTCTGGGAGGGGTCACCGACGACGCACAGCTCCTTGCGGCCGCCGAGCCACTGGTCGAGCAGGAACTGCTGCAGCGGCGAGACGTCCTGGTACTCGTCCACGACGAAGTGCCGGTACTGGCTGCGCACCTCCTCGGCCACGGCGCGGTTCTCGGCGAGGATCCCGGCGAGGATCTGCAGCACGTCCTCGAAGTCGATGACCCCGCGCTCGTTCTTGACGTCCTCGTAGGCGGTGGCCAGGCGGGCCACGGTCTGCAGGTCGTAGCCGGCCGGGGCGGGCCGCCCCTCGGTCGACGCGCGCTGCTCGTAGTCGTCCGGCGCGACGAGGGAGACCTTGGCCCACTCGATCTCGCTGGCCAGGTCGCGCACGGCCACCCGGTCGACGCTCATCCCCAGCCGGCGGGCGGCCTCCGCCACCGCCGGGGCCTTGTACTCCATGATCCGCGAGGGCGCGCCGCCGATCACGCGGGGCCAGAAGTACGACAGCTGCCGCAGGGCGGCGGCGTGGAACGTGCGCGCCTGCACGCCGGCGACGCCGAGCTGGCGCAGCCGTGTGCGCATCTCCCCCGCGGCACGCGCCGTGAACGTCACGGCGAGGACCGACGTCGGCTTGTACACGCCGGTGCGCACGCCGTAGGCGATGCGGTGGGTGATCGCCCGGGTCTTGCCCGTGCCCGCGCCGGCGAGCACGCAGACCGGGCCGGTGAGCGCCAGCGCCACCTCGCGCTGCTCCGGGTCGAGCGCCTCGAGGATCGCGTCGGGTGACGTCGGCGCCGCCACCAGCGACGACGGCGCGGACGACGGCGCGGACGACCGCGGGGACGGGGTGGGCATAGCGGGGACCGCCGGCGTGTTGGTCTGCGTGGACATCGGTGCGATTCTTGCAGCCGGTCCCGACACGGGCCCCGCGTCGTGCACAGTCCCCGCCGGGCGCAGCACGGCGCGCCGGGCGCCCGCCGTCACCCCGAGACAGTCCAGGAGGACCCGCATGACCACGTCGACCACGCAGCCGACCACGCAGCCGACCGGCCAGCCGGACGCGCAGCCCGCCGCCCAGCCCGCCACCCAGCCCGCCACCCAGCCCGCCGCCCAGCCCGCACTGCCCGCGCCGGGCACCGTCACGATGTACTCGACGACGTGGTGCGGCTACTGCCGGCGGCTGCGGACGCAGCTCGACTCCGAGGGCATCGGCTACCAGGTGATCGACATCGAGGAGCAGCCGGAGACCGCGGCCTTCGTCGAGCAGGTCAACGGCGGCAACCGCACGGTGCCGACCGTCGTCTACCCGGACGGCAGCGCCGCGACGAACCCGTCGCTGCAGGACGTCAAGGCGGCGCTCGGCCGCTGACCCTCCCCGTCGTAGGTACACCGTCGTAGGTGCAGGACACGCCGTGCGGACCGAGATCCGCACGGCGTGTCCGTACTCATGACGGCGCCAGGGCGTCAGTCCGGCAGGCGCCCGCGGTACCACTCCTCGATGAGCGCCCGGGCGATCGACAGCCGCCCGGGCAGCAGCACCTCGCCGGCCTCCACCGCGCCGAGCAGGTCGTCGCGCGTGAACCACCGGGCGTCGGTGAGCTCCACCTCGTCGACCCGCGGGGGCAGGCCGGTGCCGGCGACGCGGGCGTGGAAGCCGAGCATCAGCGAGGCCGGGAACGGCCACGACTGCGAGCCCCGGTAGACGACGTCGCCCGGGCCGTCGGCGACCACCAGACGCGCCTCCTCGGCGACCTCGCGGCGCACGGCCTGCTCGAGGCTCTCCCCGGGCTCGACGAACCCGGCCAGCGTCGAGAACCGGCCCTCGGGCCAGTGCGCGGCGTGGCCCAGCAGGATGCGGTCGGCGTCGTCGACGACCGCCATGATCACCGCCGGGTCGGTCCGTGGGTAGAGCTCCCGGTCCTCGACCGGGCACCGGCGCACCCACCCGGTCAGCGCCGGCTCGGTGGCGGCCCCGCAGCGCGGGCAGAAGGCGTGCACGGCGTGCCAGTTCGCCAGGGCCACCGCCTCGGTGGCCAGGCCCTGCTCCAGGGCGTCGAGGGCCTCCAGGCGGCGCAGCCCGAGCCAGGCGCTCGGCGCCGGCAGGCCGAGCGCCTCGGGCGCCGGCTCCGCGCCCGAGCCTGGGCCCCTGTCGGCAGCGGGCAGCACGAGCGCCAGGTAGGACGTGCCGGCGTGCTCGCCGAGATAGGTCCAGAGCGGGGCGCCGAGCGGCGCGGCGCCCTCGGCGGCGCCCGCGCCCGACGGGGCGGCGGCCTCCGCGGCCGCCCGGAGCGCCGCGGGCGCGACCAGCGCCAGGTCCGCGCCGTCGGGCGTCGCCGCGACCCGGTCGCCCAGCAGGACCAGGGCCCGCGCGCCGGGGTCCGCCAGCAGGCGGTCCAGGAGGTCGGCCTCCGTGCGGTGGTCGGCGGCGCGGTCGTGCAGGGCGCGGGCGAGGGGCAGGTCGAGGGCGGGGACCGGGTCGAGGGGGATGCTCACGTGCCGACCGTAACCCTCGGCACCGGTCTCCCCCGGCGGACGACCGCCCCCGGGCGGCACCGTGCCGACACGCGGCCGCTCCGGTCCCGGGCACCCCGCCGCCGCGGTTACGGTGGGCGGGTGCCACGCTCACCGCTCGCCCTGGCGGCGCTCTCGACCGCGGCCGTGCCGGGCCTGGACGCCCGCGCCGTCCGCCCGGTCGACGCGCCCGGCGACTACGACGTCGCCGTGGTGACCGCGGCTGACGGCACGTCGTGGGAGGTGCGCGCCCCGCGGACGACGATGGCCGGCGCGGCGCTGGAGGCCGAGGTCGAGCTCCTCGAGGGGCTGCACCGCTACCACGACGCCGGCGTGCTGCCCTTCGCGGTGCCGCGCGTCGCGGGGTCGGCGACCCTGCCCGAGGGCGGGCGCGCCGTGGTGCACCCGCACATCGCCGGCGCCCCGCTGGACATCGAGTCCCTCACGCCCGGTCCCGGGCTCGCGGCCGACCTCGGCCGCACGATCGCCGCGATCCACGAGGTGCCGCCGAGCGTGGTGGAGTCGTGCGGGATGCCGTCGTACACGGTCGCGGAGTACCGCGACCGGCGGCTGGCCGAGCTCGACGAGGCGGCCGCGACCGGCCGCGTGCCGGCCGCCCTGCTGCGACGCTGGGAGGCCGCGCTCGAGGACGTGGCGCTGTGGCGGTTCCAGCCCGTCGTCGTGCACGGCGACCTGGCGGCCGAGCAGGTGCTCGTCCTGGGCGGCCGGGTCGCGGCCATCACCGGCTGGTCGGACGCCCGCGTGGCCGACCCGGCCGACGACCTGGCCTGGCTGCTGGTGGCGGCCCCGCCCGAGGCGGTCGACTCGATCATGGAGGCCTACCAGCTGCGCCGCACCGAGCTGCACGACTCGCGGCTGGTCGACCGGGCGCTGCTCGTCGGGGAGCTGGCGCTCGCCCGGTGGCTGCTGCACGGGGTGCGCCACGACCTGCCCGACGTCGTCGAGGACGCCGTGGCGATGCTGGCCGACCTGGACGAGGCCACCCGCGAGGACGACACCGCCTGAGGCGGAGGTGCCGCGGAGGGTGGGGGCCGAGGGACGAGGCACCCGCCCGGAGCAGAGCCGCAGCCTCGGGCGGCGACAGGCACCGCCTGACCTTCCTCAGCGGCCCACGATGAGCGCCTCCAGCTCGTCCTCGTCGAGCAGCCGCCGCGGCCGCGCCGTCTCCCCCGTGGCGACGTAGCAGAACGCGGCGCTCACCTTCTCGACCGGCAGGCCGGTCCACCGCGACCAGGCGAGCCGGTAGACGGCGAGCTGCACCTCGCGGGCCGCCTGCGCGGTGGCGTCGGCGGGCGGCCGGCCGGTCTTCCAGTCCACGACGACGACCGCGCCCGGGCCCCCGTCGGGGTCGGGGAACACCGCGTCGATGCGCGAACGGAGCATGACCCCGGCGACCGGGGTCTCCACGTCCTGCTCGACGGCGACCGGCGTGCGCCCCGCCCACTCCGAGGCGAGGAACCGCTCGCGCAGCTCCTCGAGCTCGACGTCGCCCGGCAGCTCCGCGTCCTCGGCGCCGGGCAGGTCCTCCACGTCCACCAGCGACGACGACGTGAAGTACTGCTCGACCCAGGCGTGGAACCGGGTGCCGCGCCGCGCGTGCACCGTGGGCTGGGACGGCACCGGGCGGCGCAGCTGGAGCGCGAACTCCTCGCGGTCGGTGGCGAGCCGCACCAGGCCGGAGGCCGACACGTGCGCGGGCAGCTCGACCTCCTGGCCGACCCGCTCGGCACGCTCGGTCAGCAGCATCCGGGCGAGCTCGACGAGGTCGTGCCCGGCCGTGTCGCGCAGCACGCCGGACGGAGCGGTGAGGGCACCGGGCCCGACGCCGGGGCGCGCGGCCGCCGCCGCGTCCACGAGCGCGGCCGTGGCGCGCAGCACCTGCCGCGGCGAGCCCGCGCCGCCGTCGTCGGGCGCCGGCCAGGCGGCGGTCACCTCCTCGGCGTCGCGCGGGTTGAGGTCCGCGAGGTCCGGCGCGGCCGACCAGCCGTCGGCGTCGACCAGCCCCGCCTCGACCAGCTCCGCGAGGAACGGCGACACGCGCCGCGGCTTGCTGCCGGTGCCCCACCAGTGGGCGGTCAGCAGCAGCTCGCGCCGGGCGCGGGTGAAGGCCACGTACGCCAGGCGGCGCTCCTCCGCCAGGACGTGCTCGCCGCAGGCGGCGCGGAACTCCTCGCGCCGGACCATGAGGTCCTTGGTGTCGGCGGCGAGGTCCCAGCGGAACGACGGCAGGTCCTCGGCGTCGCCGCGCAGCCCGTACGGCAGCGCGCCGGGGCTGCTGAGCCAGCCGCTGTCCGCGCGGCCGCCGTTCGGCGACTCGGCGAGGGTCGGGAAGACGCCGTCGACGAGGCCGGGCACGGCGACGACGTCCCACTCGAGGCCCTTGGCGGCGTGCGCGGTGATGACCTGGACCGCGTCCGGGTCCGGCTCCCGCACCGGCATGTCGAGGCCGCGCTCCTGGTCCTGGGCCACGCCGAGCCAGGCGAGGAACGCGCCGAGCGTGGCGACGTCGGCCGACTGGGCGAACGTGGCGGCGACGTCGCGGAACGCGTCGAGGTGCTCGCGGCCGCGCAGGCTGACGCGGTCGCCGGCGCCCGGCACGAGGGTGGCGAGCGCGTCGGCGGTGGCCGCCTCGACGTCCAGCCCCAGCGCGCGCTCGGCCTGCACCACCAGCTCGGGCAGCGACAGGTACGTCAGCCCGCGCAGCCCGCGCAGCAGCCGGGCGAGCGCCGTGAGGCGCGCGTGGCCGGCCGGGGTCAGCACGCGCCCGTCGCGGGCGGGCCGGCCGGGGGCGGGCAGGTCGTCGAGGGCGTCGACGATCGAGCGGTGGTCGACGACGTCGCCCTCGATCACCGGGTCGTCGAGCTCGTCGACGGCGTCGAGGGCCTGCGGGTCGATCGACTCGGGCCCGCCGGCCGCGCCCGGCCCGGCCGGCGCGTCCTGCCGGGCGAGGTCGTGCGCCCACGAGCCGAGGGCGTGCAGGTCGGCCGCGCCGAGGTTGACGCGCGGGCCGGTGAGCAGCCGCACCAGCGAGTCGCCGCGGGAGGGGTCGTGCACCGCCTCGAGCAGCGCGACCACGTCGACCACCTCCGGGGTGGACAGCAGCCCGCCGAGGCCGACGACCTCCACGGGCAGGCCCCGCTTGCGCAGCGCCACCTCGACGGCGGGGAACTGCGAGCGGGCGCGGCACAGCACCGCGGCCGTCGTCCGCCCGTCGGGGTGGGAGCCGGGGCGCCACCGGGCGGCGACGAACTCCGCGACCGCCTCGGCCTCCTCCTCCAGCGTGGTGGCCACGTGGGCGGCGACGCGGCCGTCACCCGCGCCCGGGCGCAGCGCCAGCGGCGGCACCTCGACGGTCGTCGGGCCGGACGCCGCCGTGCGCAGCGGCGCGGCCGCCACGTTGGCGGCGTCGAGCACGGCGCGGTCGTTGCGCCAGGACGTCGACAGGTTGAGCACGCCGGCCGGGGCGCCGTCCGCCCGCCGGAACCGGTCGGGGAAGCGCGCGAGCCCCGACGCCGAGGCGCCGCGCCAGCCGTAGATGGACTGGTGCGGGTCGCCCACCGCCGTGACGGCGTGGCCGCCGCCGAACAGCCCCGCGAGCAGCTCGACCTGGGCGTAGGAGGTGTCCTGGTACTCGTCCAGCAGCACGACGCGGTAGCGCGCCCGCTCCGCGGCGCCGACCGCGGGCACCGAGCGGGCGAGCTCGGCGCCGAAGGCGATCTGGTCGCCGAAGTCGATGGCGTCGGCCGTGCGCTTGCGGCGCCGGTACTCCTCCACGAGGTCCAGCAGGCGCCGGCGCTCGGCGAGGTCGCGGACCAGCTTCTCCACCTCGGCCGTGCGCTTGCGCTGCCGCGGCCCCAGCGGCAGCGCCTCGAGCCGTTCGAGGACGTCGTCGAGCCAGGCGCGGGCGTCGTCGACCGGCACGAGGTGCTCGCCCAGCTCGCCGGACAGGGCGATGACGCCCCCGACGACGCCGGACACCGCCCGGTCGGTGCCGAGGTCGCCGTCCCAGGACTCGACGAGCTGCGCGGCGAGCTGCCACTGGTTCGCCTCGCCCAGCAGCCGGGAGCCGGGCTCGACGCCGAGCCGCAGCCCGTGGTCGGTGACCAGCGAGGCGGCGTAGGCGTTGTAGGTGGCCACGGTGGGCCGGGCCAGGAGGTCCAGGCTCGACGCCGCCCGCCCGAGCTCGCGGTTGACCTGGGCGAGCCGCTGCTGGACGCGCTGCTGCAGCTCGCCGGCGGCCTTGCGGGTGAACGTCAGGCCGAGCACCTGCTCGGGCTGCACCAGCCCGTTGGCGATCAGCCACACCACGCGCGAGGCCATGGTCTCGGTCTTGCCGGACCCGGCGCCGGCCACCACGAGCGTCGGCTCGAGCGGCGCCTCGATGACGGCCACCTGCTCGTCGGTCGGCTCCGGCCGGCGGATCAGGCGCGCGATCTCCCGCGCCGACAGGCGCGGGGCGGGCCGGGCGCCGGCCGGGGGCACCACGGCCAGCGGGCCGGCCGGCGCGTCCCCGGGCAGCTCGAGCGCGGACCAGTCGGGCACGGCGCGCGGGGCGGCCGGCGACCCGAGGTCGAGCGCCAGGTCGAGCGCCAGGTCGAGCGCCTCGAGGTCCGGGCGGGCCACGCCGTCGGCGGCGTCGTCGGACGCGGGGTCCAGCGGGGACGTGCTCACGCGATCACGCTCCGTCCTTCGGGCTGCAGCGGGCACGAGCGGCGCACCGGGCACATCGCGCACAGGTCGTTGGGATGGGCGTCGAAGCGGGCCGCGGCCATGGTGCCGGCGGCGCCCTCGACCAGGGCGCGGGCCCAGCTCGACCCGTCGGGCTCCGGGCGCAGCGCGCCCTGCTCCCGCACGGTCGGGGCGACCGTGGGGGTGCCGACGTAGACGAGCTGCGCCCCGGCGCTGCGGATGCCCTCGGGCAGGTCCAGCGCGCCGCCCTCGACGGCGAGCTGGTACGCGCCGAGCTGCGGGTGCTCGGCGGAGTCGGCCTTGCTCGGCGCGCTGCGGCCGGTCTTGAGGTCGGCCACGACCACCGCGCCGTCGCCCGCCGCCTCCACGCGGTCGATCTTGCCGCGCAGCCGGGCCCGGCCCACCTCGAGGTCGAACTCCGCCTCGACCAGCAGCGGCTCCCCCGCCGCGGCGAGGTACGCGGCGAGCCGCTCGACCATCCGCTCGGCCCGCCGGCGCAGCTGGCGCGACGGCCAGCCGTCGGGCAGGGCGAGCTGCGGCCAGCGCCGGTCCAGCTCGGCGCGCAGCTCGGCGAGCGAGCCGCGCGGCAGGTCCTCGGCGATGGCGTGCACGAGCGTGCCGAGCGTCTGGTGCGTGGCGTCGGGCTTGGTGCCGCCGGCCGCCTCGAGCGACCAGCGCACGGCGCAGGTGGTGACGGTCTCCACCTTCGACGGCGACACCGGCACCGTGGCGTCCGGCGCCCACAGGGGCGCCTCGCTCGACGCCGCCGCGACGCCGTACCAGGTGCGCGGGTCGGCCTCCGGCACGCCGGCGGCGGCGAGGTCGGCCAGCAGCACGGCCGCGACGGCGGCCGGGTCGTGCGGGGCGTCGACCGACGGCACCGCGACCGACGGCACCGCGACCGACGGCGAGCCGTCCGACCTCGCGCCGCCGTCGGCGGCCACCGCGCCGACGAGCGCCGCGCGGGCCGTGGCCACCACCCCGCGCAGGTCGAGCGGCGCCCCCACGGTGACGCGCCGGTCGTCCATCTCCTCGTCGTCGCCGGGCGGCGCGACGAGGTCGCAGAAGACGCTCGGCGCCTCCTCGGCGTCCTCCACGGCGGTGACGAGCAGCCGGCGCCGGGCGCGCGAGGTGGCCACGGCGAACGACCGCAGCTCGTCGGCCAGCACCTGCGCACGCGCCTCCGGGCCGAGGCCGCGCGCGTCGTCGGAGCGGCCCGCGAGCAGCTCGACCAGCGCCTGCGAGCCGAGCAGGGAGTCGCGCAGGCGCAGGTCGGGCCACACGCCGTCCTGCACGCCCACCACGACGACGAAGTCCCACTCCCGGCCCGCGGCACCGGCCGGCGTGAGCGCCTCGACGGCGCGGACGCCGGTGGCCGAGGCGGCGAGCGAGTCGGCGGGCAGGTCCTGCGAGCCCAGGTAGTCGACGAACGCGGCGACCGGCGCGCCGGGCATGCGGTCGACGTACGTCTCGGCGGCGCGGAACAGCGCCAGCACGGCGTCGAGGTCGCGGTCGGCGCGCACGCCCGCGGGCCCGCCCGCGAGCGCCGCGTCCCGCCACCGCTCGGCCAGCCCGGTGGCGGCCCAGACGGCCCACAGCACGGTCTGGGCCGTGGCGCCGGGCTCCTGCACGGCCTGCCGCCCGGCGGCCAGCACGCGGGCGACCGACACCGGGCCGCGGCGCACGGCCGGCGGCAGCGTCTGCGCGCGGGCGGGGTCGCCCAGCGCCTCGACCAGCAGCGCGTCGGAGGTGCGCCCGCCGCCGCCCGCGAGCTCCTCGGCCCGCAGGGCGCGGCGCAGGCGGCGCAGCGCCACGGCGTCGAGCCCGCCGACCGGCGAGGTGAGCAGCAGCGCCGCGGTGCCGGGGTCGAGCAGCGGGAACGGCGACACGTCCCCGCCCGTGAGGTCCGGCGGCAGCGCGCCGTCGTCGTCCGCGCCGCGGGCCGCCGCGCCCTCGACGTCCGCGCCCTCGACGTCCGCGCCCTCGACGTCCGCGCCCTCGACCGGCTCGCGCTCGCTCCGGTCCGTCTCCTCGGGGCCGTCCGCCGCGCCGGCGCACACGCGCAGGGCGGCCAGCAGCGGCGCGACCGCCGGCTCGTCGCGCAGCGGCACGTCGGAGCCGAGCAGGGCCACGGGCACCGAGGCCGCGACGAGGTCGCGGCGCAGGGACGCCAGCCGGTCGCCCGAGCGGGCGACGACGGCCATGCGCTCCCACGGCGTGCCGTGCAGCAGGTGCTCGGCGCGCAGCTCGCGCGCCACGTACGCGGCCTCCTGCGCGAGGCCGGGGAGCACGGCGACGCGCACGCCGGACGGAGGCGGGTCGGCGACGCCGGGGCCCGGCGCCTCGGCGGCCGCGGCGTCGACACCACCGTCGCTCCCGCCGCCCTCCGCGGGCCGCGGCGCCGCGCCGCGGTGCAGCGCGCCCGACACGGTCGCGATGCGCGTGGTCACGGTGCGGGTGACCTCCCGCAGCGCCGCCGGCTGCCGCCACGCCGTGCCCAGCACGACGACGTCGGCGCCGAACGCGCCGACCGCCCCTGGCCGCGCGGGCGCGGCGGCACGGCCGACGAGCCCCGGCGTCGCGCCGCGGAAGCCCTGCACGGCGGAGTCCGGGTCGGCCAGCAGCACCAGCCGCGCCCCGGCGTCGTGCAGCACGTGCAGCAGCCGCGCCGTGGCGACCGTGGCCTCCTGGTAGTCGTCGACGACGACGAGGTCCCACGCCGGGCGGGGCACGCCGGGCACCTCGTCCTCCCACGCCTGCAGCGCCTGCGCCGCCTCGTCGACCACGGCGGCCGGGTCGTACCGCGCGCCGGAGTCGGGCGTGCCGACGCGCAGCGTCGTCACGTCGAGGTACTCCTCGTACAGATGGGCGGCCATCACCCACTCGTCGCGGCCGTGGCGCCGGCCCAGCTCGGCGAGGTCCGCCGGGCCCAGGCCGCGCTCGGCGGCGCGCATCAGCAGGTCGCGCAGCTCCTGGCGCAGGCCGCGCAGCCCGAGCGACTCCGCCGGCAGGCCCGCCGGGAGCTCCAGGGGCGTGCCGTCCCCGGCGAGGTGGCCGGCGAGCAGCTCGGCCAGCACCAGGTCCTGCTCGGGGCCGGACACGAGCGTCGGCGACGGCTCGCCGAGCGCCATGGCGCGCGTGCGCAGCACGGCGAACGCCGCCGACGCCGCGGTGCGCACCATGGGGGCGCCGATCGTGCGGCCGGACGCCGCGGCGACGCGGTCGCGCAGCCGGGCCGCCGAGCGGCGCGAGGCCGACAGCACGAGCACCCGCGACGGCTCCAGCCCGCCGGCGGTGAGGGCCTCGACGGCGACCGCGGTCGCGACCGTGGTGCGGCCCGTGCCCGGCGCGCCGACGACGAGCGTGACGGGCCGCTCGGCCGCTGCCTCGACGGCGGCGCGCTGCGTCGCGTCGAGCGTGACGTCGTCGGCCGCGCCCTGCCGCGGCGGCACGAGCCGGGGGGCGGGCGCGCGCCTCCCGAGGGGGCCGGGCGGGGCGGAGATCGTCGTCACGCGCAGTATCCGATCACGTCCCACCGACACGGCCGCACGCGCGCCCGGGCGGCGCGCTGCAGCATCCCCAGGGCACCCCGAGGGCACCCCGAGGGCACGCCCGGCGGCCGTCCCCGCTCCTCGCGCGGCACCCGCCGGATCGGCCCTCGGCGAAACCGCCGCGCCCGGCAGGGGCGCCGCGCGACGCGCTGACTAGGATCGACCCCGCCCCTGGCCACTCGCGCTCAGCACACCCGGGCGCCCACCGAAGGAGTCACCGTGGAAGTCACGATCGGCGTGCAGAACCACCCGCGCGAGCTGGTGCTCGAGGTCGAGGAGACGGCCGACCAGGTCGCCGCGGCCGTCAAGAGCGCCCTGTCCGACGGCGTGCTGGAGCTGACCGACTCGCGCGGCCGACGCGTGGTCGTCCCGACGGCGACGCTCGCGTACGTCGAGGTCGGGCCCGAGGAGCAGCGCCGCGTGGGCTTCGGCTCGCTCTGACGCGCGCTCACCGCGCCCGACCGCAGGCCCGCCCGGGACGTCCGGGTGGGCCTGCGGTGTCTCGGCGACGTCCCACGACGTCGGTGCGGCGCCCTCACGACGGCCCGGCGACCGCGCCTCGTTCAGGGTGGGAGGCTTAGGGGCGGGAGGCTCAGGCGTGGGAGGCTCAGGGGTGGGAGGCTCAGGCCGCGAGGCCCATGCGGTCCATGCGGCGGGTGTGCTCGGCCGTGAGCTCGCTCAGCACCCACGCGGTCACGTCGACGCCCGCCGCGTCCTGCTGCTGGAAGCGTCGCGCGGCCTCGCGCGCCAGGCCCGCCAGCGCCGGGCGCTCCGCCAGCAGCGTCTGCGCGAGCGTCAGCGACTCCCCCACCACGCGCCGGCCCCACAGCGCCAGGCGGGACGCGAGCACCGCGTCGGCCTGCGCGGCGCCGCGCACCAGCACGGTTGCGGCGTCGTCCTGCTCCCGCTCGCGGTCGGTGACGCCGATGGCGGCGCCGACGGCGGCCGCGTCCTGCGCGGGCAGCCCGCGCGCCAGCAGGCGGCACAGGTCGCCGGCGACGCCGTGCCCCACCACGCCCTTGAGCAGGCCCTCCCACCATGACGACGGGGGCGTGCGCTCGTCGAACGGGTCCAGGACGTGCCGGAACGGCTCCATGAGCGTCAGGTCGTCCGCGCCCTGCGCGGTGCCCACCGCGAGGAGCTCCTCCTGCCGGCGCAGCACCCGGCCGGCCACCCGGGCCAGCTGCTGCGCGCCCGCCAGGTCGGGGGCCCCGACCGCGTGCGCCGCCAGCAGCCCGAACGTCCGCAGCTCGACGTAGGCGGCGAGGCCCACGAGCTCCGCCAGGGCGCCGTCGCGCGCGCCCGCCGTCGTCGGCCCCGTGCTGCTGCGCTCGTCGCTCACGCGGCCAGGATACGGTCGCCTCGGGTCCCGTCGCGTAGGATGGCGCCGTACCACGGTTGCCCGGTCGTCACGTGCAGACCACCCGCGGCGGCCCGGGCACGGCTCGCGCCGCGACCGGCCAGCCCCGCGACGTTCCTTCCGCGATCGGCTGCCGTCCACCCGGTGCGGTGCGCCGACGCCGGCGGCAAGCCGCCGCGCGCTCGCCGCGCCCCGCGCCGACAACCGACCGAGGGCACAGTGACCACCACAGAAGACTTCGCCGCGGAGCAGACCGCGACCACCGTGAGCGCCATCCAGGCGCAGGACGTCTCGTTCGCCGACTTCGGCGTCCGCCCCGAGATCGTCGAGGCGCTCGCCGCGGTGGGCATCACCCACCCGTTCCCGATCCAGGCGATGACGCTGCCGGTCGCGCTGCAGGGCCACGACATCATCGGCCAGGCCAAGACGGGCACCGGCAAGACGCTCGGCTTCGGCGTCCCGCTGCTGCACCGCGTCGTCGCCCCCGGCGAGCCGGGCTTCGACGAGCTGCCCGCGCCGGGCAAGCCGCAGGCGATCGTCGTCGCGCCGACCCGCGAGCTCGCCGTCCAGGTCGCCAACGACCTGGCGACGGCGTCGAAGAAGCGCTCGGTGCGCATCGTGCAGATCTACGGCGGCCGCGCCTACGAGCCGCAGATCGAGGCGCTCCAGCAGGGCGTCGAGGTCGTCGTCGGCACCCCGGGTCGCATGGTCGACCTGCTCAACCAGGGCCACCTCAACCTCACGCGCGCCGCCACCGTGGTGCTCGACGAGGCGGACGAGATGCT
This sequence comes from Puerhibacterium sp. TATVAM-FAB25, assembly GCF_046535855.1. NCBI lineage: Bacteria > Bacillati > Actinomycetota > Actinomycetes > Micrococcales > Promicromonosporaceae > Puerhibacterium > Puerhibacterium sp. TATVAM-FAB25. The sequence goes on from NZ_JAXUAK010000003.1 coordinate 273,946, forward strand.
GGACCTGGGCTTCCTGCCCGACGTCGAGCGGATCCTGTCCCGCACGCCGGCCAAGCGCCACACCATGCTGTTCTCCGCGACGATGCCCGGCCCGGTCGTGTCCATGGCGCGCCGCTACATGACGCAGCCCACGCACATCCGCGCCGCCGAGCCGGACGACGAGGGCCAGACCGTCAAGAACATCACGCAGTTCGTCTACCGGGCGCACGCCCTGGACAAGATCGAGGTGCTCGCCCGCCTGCTGCAGGCCGAGGGCCGCGGCCGGACCATCGTGTTCGCCCGGACCAAGCGCACCGCGGCCAAGGTGTCCGACGAGCTGCGCGAGCGCGGCTTCGCCGCCGGCGCCATCCACGGCGACCTCGGTCAGGGCGCCCGCGAGCAGGCCCTGCGCGCGTTCCGGCACGGCAAGATCGACGTGCTCGTCGCCACCGACGTCGCCGCGCGCGGCATCGACGTCGAGGACGTCACGCACGTCGTGAACTACCAGTGCCCCGAGGACGAGCGCACCTACCTGCACCGCGTGGGCCGCACCGGTCGCGCCGGCAACACGGGCACCGCCGTGACGTTCGTCGACTGGGACGACGTGCCGCGCTGGTCGCTCATCGACAAGGCGCTCGGTCTCGGCATGCCCGAGCCGGTCGAGACCTACTCGACGTCGCCGCACCTGTTCGCCGACCTGCACATCCCCGAGGGCACCAAGGGCCGCCTGCCGCAGGAGAAGCGGGTGCTCGAGGGCCTGGAGGGCGAGGAGCTCGAGGACCTCGGCGAGACCGGCAAGCGCCACACGCCGCGCGGCGAGCGCGACGGCGGTCGTGGCGGGCGTGACGGCGGCCGCGGTGGCCGCGAGCGCTCCGGCGAGGGGCGCGAGGGCGGCCGCTCGCGCGGCGGCCGGGGCGGTCGCCGCGACGGCGAGCGCCGCGAGCGCCCCCAGGACGGCGCGCCGGCCGCGGCCCCGGCGGCCGAGGCCGCCGACGGCGCGACGGCGGAGGGCAAGTCCGACGGCGCCCCGCGCCGTCGCCGCCGCACGCGGCGCCGCACCGGCGGCGAGCAGCAGGCCGCCCCGCAGGCCGACTGACCCGCGGCCGGCCCGCCGGCACCACCGACGACGCCCCGCTCCCGACCAGGAGCGGGGCGTCGTCGTCCCGCGAGGCGCTCTCGCCCGGCTCGTCGTCGGCGCCGTCGTCGGCGCCACGCGCTAGCGTGATGGCGTGCGCCTGACCTTCACCGCGCCGCTGTGGCGCTGGAGCTCGCGGAGCGACTCGTGGTGGTTCGTCACCGTGCCGCCCGAGCAGTCCGACGAGCTCGCGGAGCTGCCGCTGCCGCCCCGCGGCTTCGGCTCGATCAAGGTGACCGCCACCGTCGGTGCCACCACCTGGTCGACGTCGGTGTTCCCGAGCGACGAGCAGCGCGGCTACGTGCTGCCGGTGAAGCGGGCGGTGCGCGTCGCGGAGGGCGTCCCCGACGGCGGCACGGTGACCGTCACGCTCGAGCCGGTGCGCTGAGCGGCGCCGGCCGGGCCGGGTCGGGTCAGGCCGGGTCAGGCCGTCCGGACGAACTCGGTGACGGCCGTGGCGATCATCTGCACGGCGATCGCCGCGAGCAGCAGGCCGGCGATGCGGGTCACGAGCGTGACGCCGGACTCGCGCAGCACGCGCTGGATGACGCCGGCGAACCGCATCGCCAGCCAGGTGCACACGTGCACCAGCACGATCGCCAGGGCGATCGCCACCCAGTGCGCGACGATCGACTCGCCGGAGGCGACCCGCTGCTGGACGAACACCATGGTGGCGACGATGACGCCGGGCCCCGCGAGCAGCGGCGTGCCGAGCGGCACGAGCGCGACGTTCACCGAGCCGCCCTTGGCGGGCTCCGGCTCCTCGGCCTTGCCGGTGAGCAGCTCGAGCGCGACCAGGAGCAGCAGCAGGCCGCCGGAGGCCTGCAGCGCGGGCAGCGAGATGCCCATGTAGTGCAGCAGCTGCTGGCCGAAGATCGCGAAGACGACGATCACGCCGAACGCCACGAGGATCGCCTGGCGCGCGGCGCGGGCGCGCTGCCGGGCGTCCATCCGGGAGGTGAGGGCGAGGAAGACCGGGATCGTGCCCGGGGGGTCCATGATGACGAACAGGGTCACGAAGACCTCGGTGAACAGCGCGATGTCGATCAGGCTGCTCACGGGCGGATCACGTCCAACAGTCCTTGCTCCTCGATGACGGCCAGGGATTCGGGGGACGTCGTATTCTCGCCCAGCCGGTTGGGCTTGCCCGCACCGTGGTAGTCGCTCGACCCCGTGACCAGCAGCCCGAGGGCCCGGGCGAGGTCGCGCAGCCGGTCGCGCGTGGCGGCGTCGTGGTCGCGGTGGTCGACCTCCAGCCCGGCCAGGCCCGCGGCGGCCATCTCCTCGATCGTGCGCTCGGGCACGACCCGGCCGCGGGCGACGGCGCCCGGGTGCGCGAAGACGGGCACGCCCCCGGCGGCCCGGACGGCGCGGACGGTGGCCACGGCGTCGGGCGCGTGGTGCGGCACGTAGTAGCGGGTGCCGGCCTGCAGCACCGTCGCGAACGCCTCGTCGCGCGAGGCGACGACGCCCGCGGTCACGAGCGCGTCGGCGATGTGCGGCCGGCCGATCGTGGCGTCGGGCCCGGTGTGCGCGAGCACGTCCTCCCAGGTGACCGGGAAGTCCTCGGCGAGCAGGTCGACCATGCGCCGCGCCCGCGTCAGGCGCGACGAGCGGGTCACGTCCATCTCGGCCACGAGGTCGGGGTGCGTGGGGTCCTGCAGGTAGCTGAGCAGGTGCACGCTGACGCCGTCGGCGCGCGTGGAGATCTCGGTGCCCCGCACGAGCGCCACCCCGTGCCGCTGCGCCGCCTCGGCGGCCTCCGTCCAGCCGGCCGTGGTGTCGTGGTCGGTGAGCGCGACGACGGCGAGGCCCGCCGCGGCGGCGTCGGCCACCACCCGCGCCGGCGCATCGGTTCCGTCGGACGCCGACGAGTGGGTGTGCAGGTCGATCACCCGGACAGTGTAGGGAGTGAAGGGCGCCCGACCTGCGGGCACAGAGGCTTCACCGCATCCGACCCAGGGCCCCGTCGCGTGCCCCCGGTGGCCGCGCGACGATCACAGGATGAACGACCTGCGGCTCACCTCGCCGGGCGACGTCCCGGCATCCCGGCGGGGCGGGACGCCCGCCGTCGTCTTCGTGCACGGCATGCGCACCTCGTCGCACATCTGGGACGCCCAGCTCGACCACGTGCGCGCCCGCGGCCACGACGCCCTCGCGGTGGACCTGCCCGCGCACGGGGCCCTGCGCGACGAGCGGTTCAGCATGCGCCGGGCGTACGACGTGCTCGACGAGGCGGTCGCGTCGTTCGGGACCGACCGGCGGGTGGCGGTCGTCGGCCTGAGCCTGGGCGGGTACACGACGCTGGCGTGGACGGCCCGCCGCTCCGCGCGGGGCCAGACCGCCGACCTCGCAGGGATCGTCGCCGTCGGCTGCTCGTCCGACCCCAAGGGCAAGCCGGTCGCGCTGTACCGCACGCTCGCGGACGCCGCCGTCACGGGGTCGCAGGCGGCCCGACGGCGGTCGTCGGCCGCGGCGACGTGGTGGCGCTCGGCGGTGCTGGGCGGGCGCTCCCGGCCGGGCGGCGCGGACGTGCAGGCGCTGATCGGCGGGGCGGACGACGCCGGGCCCTTCCGCCCCGGCTGGCAGGTGGTCACCGACTCCCTGTCGCACCTGGCGGGCCGCTCGTCCGTGGCGAACCTGCGCGCCACGCGCGTGCCCGTGTGGCTGGTCAACGGGTCGCGCGACCGGCTGCGCCTCGAGGAGCAGCGCCACCTGCAGGCCGCCTACCGCGGGGCCCTCGTCGTCGTCCCGGGGGCCGGGCACGACGTCAACACCGACGCGCCCGAGGCGTTCAACCGGGTGCTGGACCGGGCGCTGCGCACGTTCGAGCAGCCCTGACCCCTGCCGGCGCGGCACGGCAGAGGCATGCCTGCCGGGCGCTTGCCCCGCGGTGGGAGACTGGACGCCATGAGCGACGCCGAGACCACGCCTACGTCCGAGCTGCCCACGTCGGAGCTGCCCACGTCCGAGCTGCCCACGTCGGAGCTGCCCCCCGCGGACCAGCCCGCCGGCGAGGCCGACGCCCTCGAGCAGCGGGGCGACAACCGCTCCCACCGGCCGAGCTCGAAGGCGTTCGTCGAGTTCATCACCTCCGGCTGGGCGCCCCGCGCCGACCTCGGCATCGAGCCCTCCCGCGCGGTCCCGTTCACCGCGGCCCGCCGCGCCCGGCTCGCGGCGCAGTTCCCCGGCGCCCGCCTGGTGGTCCCCGCCGGCACGCTCAAGACCCGCTCGAACGACACCGACTACCGGTTCCGCCCGCACTCGGCGTTCGCCCACCTCACCGGCCTGGGCACCGACCAGGAGCCGGACGCCGTGCTCGTGCTGCACCCGGTCGAGCCGGGCACCGGCGACCCGGGCGCCGACGGCACGCGCGGCGACCACCACGCCGTCCTCTACGTGCGCCCGCTCGCGGCGCGCGACACCGAGGAGTTCTACGCCGACTCGCGCTACGGCGAGTTCTGGGTCGGTGCCCGCCCGACGCTCGAGGACGTCACCACGCTCACCGGCATCGAGGCGCGGCACGTCGACGAGCTGCGCGACGGCCTGGCCAAGGACGTGGGCGCCGGCGTGACCCTGCTCGTGGTGCTCGGCGCCGACGAGGGCGTCGAGACGCTGGTCGAGGCGATCCGCGCCGAGGCCGGCGTCGACACGGTCGACGCCGAGGCCGCCGACGTGCGCGCCGCCACCGGCGAGGCCGCGGCCGCGCCGGAGCTGTCGGACGCCAAGCTCGTGGAGGCCGCCAGCGAGCTGCGGCTCGTCAAGGACGAGCTCGAGGTCGAGCACATGCGCGAGGCCGTGGCCCGCACGATCGAGGGCTTCGAGGCGGTCGTGCGGAACCTGCCCCGCGCCGTCGCGCACCGCCGCGGCGAGCGCGTCATCGAGACCACCTTCGACGGCCACGCCCGCCTCGAGGGCAACACCGTCGGCTACGAGACGATCGCCGCCGCCGGCGAGCACGCCACCACGCTGCACTGGATCACCAACGACGGCGTCGTGCGCGAGGGCGAGCTGGTGCTCGTGGACGCCGGCGTCGAGGTCGACGCGCTGTACACCGCCGACGTCACGCGCACGCTGCCGGTGACCGGGACGTTCACCGAGACCCAGCGCCGCATCTACAGCGCGGTGCTCGACGCCGCCGACGCGGCGTTCGCCGTCGCCGTGCCGGGCAACCGCTTCCGCGACGTGCACGCCGCGGCGATGGAGGTCATCGCGGCGCGCCTCGAGGAGTGGGGCCTGCTGCCCGACGGCGTCACGGCCGAGGTGGCGCTCACCCCGGAGGGCCAGCAGCACCGCCGGTGGATGGTGCACGGCACCTCCCACCACCTGGGCCTCGACGTGCACGACTGCGCCCAGGCCCGCCGGGAGATGTACCAGGACGCCGTGATCGAGCCGGGCATGGTGTTCACCATCGAGCCGGGCCTGTACTTCAAGTCCGACGACCTGGCCGTGCCCGAGGAGTACCGCGGCATCGGCGTGCGCATCGAGGACGACGTGCTGGTCACCGCCGACGGCAACGAGAACCTCTCCGCGGCGCTGCCCCGCCGCCCCGAGGACGTCGAGGCCTGGATGGCGCGCCTGCTGGGCTGAGCCCCGCGGCGCCCTGGCGCCCGTCGGTCGGCCTCCTGGTCCGGCCGACGCATGTTCGCTCGCGCTGTCCCTCCCGCCGTCACGGCAGCGGCAGGAGCGGGTCGACCCGCATCGCCCTGCGCACGCTCGCCGGGAAGCGCGCCGCGGCCCGGGCCACCGCGGCGTCGACGTCCCGGGCGTCGCCCGCGGTGAGCCGTACGGGGTTCGCCCCGGCTTCCCGGACACCTGTGGACGCAGCCGGGCACGGTGCGGTGCGCCGGGCGAGCGCGCCCAGGAAGACCCCCGAGACGAGTGCGGCAGCTTGTCGCGAGCTCGGCACCCCGTGGTGCCGAGGTCGCGACGAGCTGCCGAGGTCGCGAGAGGCAGCGGGTGCCGAGGCCGCGGCGAACCGCCGTCCTGGTCAGGGGGCGGAGCCGGAGCACCCCCGCGCCGCCGCGCGGGCCGGTGGCGCCACCTCGCGCCCGGGCGACCTCAGTCGCGGGGGCGCGGGTCGTCGTCGACCGGCGGGCGCGGCGACGCCGGCTGCTGCGGCGGCACGGCGTAAGGGTCGACGGGCGCCTGCGGCTGCTGCCCCGGCTGCTGGCCCTCCGGGCCGGCGGCCGGCGGCGCCGGCGGGACCGGCTGCGCGGGGGTGGCGGGCTGGCCCTGCTGCTGGCCCTGCTGCGGGCCCTGCTGCTGGCCCTGCTGCGGGCCCTGCCCGGGCTGGCCGGGCTGCGTCGTCGGCAGCATCGCGCCGTACCGCGGCTCGCCGGTCGGCGTCGTCCAGCGCGGGTCCGGAGCCCGCGGCGCGGGCGCGGCCGGCGTCCCCGGGGCCTGCGCGCCGGCGACCGTCGCGCCGGCGGCCGCCGGCGCCCCGACCCGGACGCCCGAGCGCGCCCGGCCCAGCCCGCTGGGCGAGCGCACGAGCAGCGCCCTCGCGTCGCCGGCCGCCTCGGTCGCGCAGAGGATCGCGTAGGCCGAGGCGACGATCTGCGACGACGACGTGAAGTCGCGGCGCCCGCCGGTGAACGCGTACGACAGCACCGAGAACAGCAGGCCGAAGCCCGCACCGAGCGCGATGCCGACGAAGATGACGGCGCTGGCGCCCTGCGAGAAGAGCGACAGCAGCAGGCCGACGAACAGACCGAACCAGGCGCCGGACATCGCCCCCGCGAGCGCCACGCGCCCGTAGGTGAGCCGCCCGGTGACCCGCTCCACCATCTTGAGGTCGGTGCCGACGATGGTGACGTGCTCGACCGGGAACTTGTTGTCGGCCAGGAAGTCGACCGCCTGCTGGGCCTCGAGGTAGGTGTCGTAGGCGGCCACCTCGTCACCCTTGGGCGGGGTGGGCACGCGCGGCGCGGGCTGGGGTCGGCTGAAGCTCATGGCGCCAGTATCCCGACAACGTCCGGGGGGCACCACCGGCGACGCGCGGGACCTGCGACGGAGCCTGCGACGGAACCGGCGGGGGCAGGACCAGGCCCGACGGTGGTGACACGCCAGGTCCGGGGCCGCGTCGCCGCGTAGTGTGACCGTGTGAGCGCCGGTACCCGAGTCTTCGTCGCCCGCCTGGCCGGGACGCAGGTCTTCGACCCCATCGGCGATCTCGTCGGGCGGGTGCGCGACGTCGTCGTGCTGGTGCGCGCCAAGGGCGCCCCGCGCGTGGTCGGCCTCGTGGTGGAGGTGCCGGGCCGGCGGCGGGTGTTCCTGCCGATGACGCGCGTGACCACCATCGACAGCGGCCAGGTCATCTCCACCGGCCTGCTCAACATGCGCCGGTTCGAGCAGCGCGCCATGGAGTCGCTCGTGCTCGGCGAGCTGCTGGACCGCACGGTCACCTTCAAGGACGGCTCCGGCGACGCGATCGTGGAGGACCTCGCCATCGCGCGGCAGCGGTCGGGCGACTGGCTGGTCGACCAGCTGTTCGTGCGCCGCAAGCCGGCCGGCAAGAGCACGCTGGGCCTGCGCCGGCGCGGGGCGACGCTGGTGGTGCCGGTGGACGCGGTGACCGGGCTCGCGACGGCGGAGCAGACGCAGGGCGCCGCCCGCCTGCTGGAGGCGTACGAGGACCTGCGCGCCGCCGACCTCGCCGACGTGCTGCACGAGCTGGGCGGCTCCCGTCGGCTGGAGGTGGCCACGGCCCTCGACAACGAGCGCCTGGCCGACGTGCTCGAGGAGCTGCCCGAGGACGACCAGGTGGCCATCCTCTCCGGCCTCGACACCGGGCGCGCCGCCGACGTGCTCGAGGCGATGCAGCCCGACGACGCCGCGGACCTGCTGCACGAGCTGCCGGACGCCCAGGCGGCCGAGCTGCTCGAGCTCATGGAGCCGGAGGAGGCGCGCGACGTGCGCCGCCTGCTGGCGTACGCCGAGGACACGGCCGGCGGCCTCATGACGACGGAGCCGGTGATCCTGGGCCCCGAGACGACGATCGCCACGGCGCTCGCGCAGATCCGCAAGCAGGACCTGCCGCCCGCCCTGGCCTCGGTGGTGTTCGTGGTGCGCCCGCCGCTGGAGACGCCGACGGGCCGGTTCCTCGGGGTCGCGCACTTCCAGCGGCTGCTGCGCGAGCCGGCGCACGCCGCCGTCGGCTCCGTGCTCGACACGGACACCGAGTGGCTGACGGCCGACGCGCCGCTGGGCCGCATCACGCGCCTGCTGGCGGCGTACGACCTGCTGGCGCTGCCGGTGCTCGACGACGAGAAGCGCCTGCTCGGGGCGGTGTCGGTGGACGACGTGCTCGACCACATGCTGCCCGACGACTGGCGCGAGTCGGACGACGAGGGGCTGGCGGAGGAGCGGGTCGAGGACCGGGGCCGGACGCCGGACCGCGGGCCGGCGCAGGGCGCCGGCCGCAGGGCCGACCAGCAGGCAGGCCAGCAAGCCGGCCGGCGAGCCGACCAGAAGGCGGGTCAGAGGACCGACCAGAAGGCAGGGAGGTGACCGTGGCGGACAGGCTCGACACCCCGAAGGAGAACCGCCGCACGCTCATCCCCCGCTTCCAGGTGGACCAGGACGCGGTCGGCAAGGCCACCGAGGGGATCGCCCGGTTCCTGGGCACGCCGCGGTTCCTCATCTACCTCACGGCGTTCTGCGCGCTGTGGATCGCCTGGAACACGCTGGCGCCGAAGCACCTGCAGTTCGACCAGGCCGCGCTGGGGTTCACGGCGCTGACGCTCATGCTGTCGCTGCAGGCGTCGTACGCGGCGCCGCTGATCCTGCTCGCGCAGAACCGGCAGGACGACCGCGACCGCGTGCTCGCCGAGCAGGACCGCCAGCGCGCCGAGCGCAACCTCGCCGACACCGAGTACCTCGCCCGCGAGATGGCCGCCCTGCGGCTGGCGCTGAGCGAGGTGGCGACGCGCGACTTCGTCCGCTCCGAGATCCGCAACCTGCTCGAGGAGCTCGAGGAGCAGCGCCAGCAGGAGAGCCAGGACCGCGAGGCCGAGGCGTCCTGACGGCGGTGCCGCCGGCCCGCCGGGAGCCGGTGGCGCCGCCGTAGGATCGGAGCATGCCCGCTCCCCTCGCCGACCGCGTGCGCGCGGCCCTCGCCACCGTCGTCGACCCGGAGATCCGCCGCCCCATCACGGACCTGGGGATGGTGCGCTCGATCGACGTCGAGGGCGAGGTCGGTGCCGAGGTCGAGGGCGACGCCGACGCCGCGGGATCCGCCGGCGGTGCGCGCGTGACCGTGGGCGTGGACCTCACCGTGGCCGCCTGCCCGATGCGCGGCACGCTCGTGCGGGACGTCACCGCGGCGGTGGAGGCGCTCGACGGCGTGGCCGGCGCCACCGTCGAGCTCGGCGTCATGACGCCGGAGCAGCGCCAGGAGCTGCGCGCCCGGCTGCGCGGCGGCACGGGCGACCCGGTCATCCCGTTCGCCCAGCCCGGATCGCTGACCAAGGTGTACGCGATCGCGTCGGGCAAGGGCGGCGTCGGCAAGTCGTCGGTGACGGCGAACCTCGCGGTCGCGCTGGCGGCCGACGGGCTGAACGTCGGGGTCGTGGACGCCGACATCTACGGCTTCTCCATCCCCCGCATGCTCGGCGTGGACCGCCAGCCCACGCGCGTCGACTCCATGCTGCTGCCCCCGATCGCCCACGGCGTCAAGGTGGTCTCGATCGGCATGTTCGTACCGGCCGGGCAGCCCGTCGTGTGGCGCGGGCCGATGCTGCACCGCGCGCTCGAGCAGTTCCTCGCCGACGTGTTCTGGGGCGACCTCGACGTGCTGCTGCTCGACCTGCCGCCCGGCACGGGCGACATCGCGATCTCGGTGGCGCAGCTGCTGCCGAGCAGCGAGATCGTCGTCGTCACCACGCCGCAGGCCGCCGCGGCGGAGGTGGCCGAGCGCGCAGGGTCCGTCGCCACGCAGACGCACCAGCGGGTCGTGGGCGTGGTGGAGAACATGTCGTGGCTCGAGCAGCCGGACGGCTCGCGGCTCGAGGTGTTCGGCAGCGGCGGCGGCGAGCGGGTGGCCGCGTCGCTGGGCGCCGCGCTCGGCACGGACGTGCCGCTGCTGGGCCAGGTGCCGCTCGACCCGGTGCTGCGGCAGGCGGGCGACGACGGCACGCCCGTCGTCCTGGCCGCGCCGGACTCCCCCGGCGCCGTGGTGCTGCGCGACGTGGCCCGGTCGCTGGGGGCGCGCAGGCGCGGGCTGGCCGGGCTGCGGCTGGGCGTGCAGCCGGTCTGACGCGCTCGCGGCACGGGCTCGCGCCGCACCCTCGCGCACCGCGATACTGGGACCCGAACCGCACGCGGCCGGCCCCCTCCACGACCCTTCGTGGACCCGTCACGGGCACCCGGAGGCACGCCGCACCCGACCCCACGACGAGGTGACCCGCATGACCGAGCCCCAGTGGCTGCCCGCCTGGACCGCCGAGGAGGGCGCGCGCCGCGTGCGCGAGCTGTTCTCCCGGACCTTCGCCGACGACCAGGGCGGCATCGCCGTCGCGGCGGAGCCCGACGGGGCGTGGTCGGCGCCGGGGCGCGTGAACCTCATCGGCGAGCACACCGACTACAACGCCGGGTTGTGCCTGCCCACCGCGCTCCCCCACCGCACGTACGTGGCGCTGCGCCTGCGCGACGACGACCTCGTGCGCGTCGCCTCGGCCCAGACCGAGGAGCCGTGGGAGCTGCGCCTGCGCGACGTCGTGCCGGGCGAGGTCAAGGGCTGGGGCGCCTACGTGGCCGGCGTCGCCTGGGCGCTGCAGCAGGCCGGGCACGCCGTGCGCGGGTTCGACGCCGTGGTGGACTCGTGCGTGCCGTTCGGCGCGTCGCTGTCCAGCTCCGCCGCGCTCGAGTGCGCGTTCGCCGTCGCGCTGGACGACCTGCTCGGCCTCGGGCTCGCCGACCACGACGCCGGCCGCGTCGAGCTCGTCGCCGCCTGCATCCGCGCGGAGAACGAGATCGCCGGGGCCGCCACGGGCGGCCTCGACCAGGCCGCGGCCCTGCGCTCGCACCCGGGCCACGCGCTGCTGCTCGACTGCCGCCCCGAGCTCACGGCGCTGGAGAACGCGACCCCCATCCCGTTCGACCTCGCCGCCGCCGGCCTCGAGCTGCTCGTCATCGACACCCGCGCCCCGCACCAGCTCGTCGACGGCCAGTACGCCGCCCGGCGCGCGTCGTGCGAGGAGGCCGCCGGGCTGCTGGACGTGCCGAACCTGCGCGCGATCACCCCCGAGGGCCTCGACGCGGCCCTCGAAGAGCTCGCCCCGCACGACGAGGACGGCCTGCTGCGCCGGCGCGTGCGCCACGTGGTCACCGAGACGGCGCGCACGGCCGAGTTCGCCGCGCTGGTGCGCGACGGCCGGGTCGACGAGGTGGGCCCGCTCATGGTCGCGTCGCACGCCTCGCTGCGCGACGACTACGAGGTCACGGTCCGCGAGACCGACCTGTCGGTCGACGCCTCCCTCGCGGCCGGCGCGCTCGGGGCGCGCATGACCGGCGGCGGGTTCGGCGGCTCGACGATCGCGCTCGTGCGGGCCGACGAGGTCGGGGCGGTCGCCGCCGGGATCCATGCGGCGTTCGCGGACGCCGGGCTCACCGCGCCGGCCTTCCTCCAGGCCCCGCCGTCGGCTTCCGCGGGCCGCGACGCCTGAGCGTTCCCGGGCCGGCGGCTACGCCGGCCCGGGGCGCCACGGTGCGCCGGCGTCGCCGTCACGGCGCCGCCGGCGCACCGTCAGAGCTCGACGCCGAGGCCCAGGTCGGCCAGCCGGACCGGCTCGCCCGTCTCCAGCGACCGGTTGCCGGCGTAGCCCACCCCCGACGCGCGCAGCCCGTCGACGAGCCCGGCCGCGCGGCGCAGCGGGTCGGGCTCCGTCCGGCCGCGGAAGACGTCGCTGAGCAGCAGGGCGTCGCCGCCGCCGTGGCCGCCCGCGGACTCGACGACGGGCCGCTCCCGCGCGCGCTCCCAGTGCCGCTGGACCACCAGCCGCGCGCCGTTCGGCCGCACGGCGTCGGCGCCGGACGCCTCGGTGAAGCTCGGGTCGAGCACGGCCTTGCCGCCCGCACCGAACACCACGGAGCCGCTCTCGACGACCTCGAGCTCGGCCCGGCCCAGCGATCCGTTGACCACCACGCGGTAGCCCTCCCACGGCGCGTACGCCACCAGCGAGTAGGTCAGCACCGGCCCGCCGGCGTACTCGACGACCAGGCCCAGGGTGTCCTCGGTGGTGATGCCCGGGTCGAAGACGTCGCGGTCGCGCACGTAGCCGTCGACAGCGCGGGCCTCGGGCCCGTACAGCGCCGACAGGTACGGGTCGCCGTCGACGTCGAGGCGCCACGGGTTCACGCCCCGCTCGACCAGGGCCCGCTCCCCCGCCGTCGGCTCGTACCCGCGGGCGTGCGCCGCGTCGTCGCCGTAGAACCGCCGCCCGCCGCTGGCGAAGACGCGCTCGGGGACGGCGTCGATCCACCAGCCGACCAGGTCGAAGTGGTGGCTGGACTTGTGCACGAGCAGCCCGCCGTTGTTCACCTTCTCGCGGTGCCAGCGGCGGAAGTAGTCGGCGCCGTGCACGGTGTCCAGCGCCCACTCGAAGTGCACGGACAGCACCCGCCCGATCTCGCCGGCCGCGATGACCTCGCGCAGGGCGGCGTTGCGCGGCGCGTACCGGTAGTTGAACGTCATCGTCAGGTCGCGGCCGGTCTCGGCGACCGCGTCGGCGATCTGCCGCGCCTGGGCGGCGGTCGCCGCGATGGGCTTCTCGACGACGACGTCCGCCCCGGCGCGCACGGCCCGAGACACCATCTCGGCGTGCGTGCTGTCCACCGAGGTGACGATCACCCGGTCCACGCGCTGCTCGTCGACCGCCTTCTCGAGGTCGTCGGGGTGGTAGACGGGCCGGCTGCCGCCGACCGCCGCGGCCACGCGGGCCTCGTGCACGGCGGCCCGGACGGGGTTGGGCTCGACCCACGCGACGATCTCGCCGTCGGCGGCGTGGTCGCCGGCGAGCGCCTCGACGTACATGCCGGCGCGGTGGCCGGCGCCGACGACGGCGTACCGCAGCCGGTCGTGACGGGTCGGGTCGGTGAGGGCGGAGGGCATCGTCGATCTCCTGGGTGGGACGTGGCAGCAAGCGCTTTCCGTAGCACCCTACCGGAGCATCCCGTCGCCGGGGAGCCCCGGGAGCGTGCCGCTACAGCTCGTAGGTCGCCACGACGGGCGCGTGGTCGCTCCAGCGCCCCTCGTACGTGGGGGCGCGGTCGACCTCGACCTTGACGGCCGCCGGCGCGAGCGCCGGGTTGGCGAGCTGGTAGTCGATGCGCCAGCCCTTGTCGTTCTCGAAGGCGCGCCCGCGCCACGTCCACCACGTGTACGGGCCGGGGCCCTCGCCGCCGTGGGCGCGGCCCAGGTCGGTCCAGCCGAGCTCGTCGAACCAGCGGTCCAGGTAGGCGCGCTCCTCGGGCAGGAAGCCCGCGCTCTTGAGGTTGCCCTTCCAGTTCGCGATGTCCACGTTGCGGTGGGCGATGTTGAGGTCGCCGGCCACGACGGCCGGCGTCTCGCCGGCGGCGAGCTCGGCCAGGCGCGCGGTGACCTTCTCGAGGTGGGCGTACTTGGCCACCAGCGTGTGCTCCTGGCCGGGGGCGGCGGAGGCGGAGTGCAGGTAGGCGGACGCCGCGGTGAGCAGGCCGCCGCCGGGCAGCTCGACGTCGGCCTCGACCCACCGGCCGGTGTCGACGGCGGGCTCGGGGCCGCCGTCGACGGCGTGGGCGCCGAGGCCCACGCGCACGGCGTGCAGCGGCAGGCGCGAGGCGACGGCGACGCCGGCGCGGCCCTTGAGGTCCGACGACTGGTGGGCGACGTGCCAGCCCTCGAGGTACTCGTTCAGCAGCGCGTCGGGCGCCCGGACCTCCTGCAGCAGCAGCACGTCGGGCGTGCGGGCGGCGAGCCAGTCGCCCATCCCCCGGCGGAAGGCGGCACGGATGCCGTTGACGTTGGCGGTGGCGACGACGAGCTGAGGCACCCGTCGATTCTCTCAGAGCCTCCCGACACCCACGACGGAGAGCGGGTCAGGCCGGGCCCGCGTACGCCGACTCGAGCGCCGCGACGTCGATCTTGCCCATCGAGAGCATCGCCTGCAGAGCCCGCATCGAGCCCTCGGAGGTGTAGTCGCCGAGCGTCTCCTCGAGCTGCACGGGCACCACCTGCCAGGAGACCCCGAACCGGTCGGTGCACCAGCCGCACTGGCCCGGCTTGCCGCCGTCGGCGGTGAGCAGGTCCCAGTAGTGGTCCACCTCCTCCTGCCCGTCGACGCGCAGGTAGAAGCTGAACGCCTCGTCGAGCTTCAGCGACGGGCCCGCGTTGAGGAAGATCGCCGGGATCCCGCAGACGGTGAGCTCCACGACGAACGGCGCGCCGGGCTTGGCGTCGGGCACGCCCTCGGGCGCCTCGCGCACGGTGTCGACCGACGAGCCGGGGATGTGCTCGGCGTAGAACTGCGCCGCCTCGAGCGCCTGGCTGTCGAACCACAGGTGGGGTCGCACGCTGACCATGGTCGTCCTCCTTCGGTCCGGGTCCGTGGCCGGACCCCTTCGCAGGCAGAGACGACGCGGCGCCCCGGGACTCATCGAGCCGTCGACGAGTCCCGGGGCGCCGCACGCGGGAGCACAGCAAGCCGGTCAGCCGTGAGCCGGTCAGCCGTGAGCCGGTCAGCCGTGAGCCGGTCAGCCGGCGAGCCGCTCCGCGGTCTCCACGACGTTGGCCAGCAGCATCGCCCGGGTCATCGGGCCGACGCCACCGGGGTTCGGCGAGTACCAGCCGGCGACCTCGCGCGCGGCCGGGTCGACGTCACCCACCACGCGCGACTTCCCCGTCTCCGGGTCGGTCTCGCGCGAGACGCCGACGTCGACCAGCACGGCGCCCGGCTTGACCATGTCGGCCGTGACGATGCCCTTGACGCCGGCGGCGGCGACCACGACGTCGGCGCGGCGCACCAGCGCCGCCAGGTCGCGGGTGCCGGTGTGCGTGAGCGTCACGGTGGCGTTGACGGCCTTGCGGGTCAGCAGCAGCCCGATCGGGCGGCCGACGGTGACGCCGCGGCCCAGCACCACGACCTCCTTGCCGGCCAGCGAGACCCCGTGCCGCTCGACCAGCTCGATGATGCCGCGCGGCGTGCAGGGCAGCGGGGAGTCGATCTCCTCGCCCACCCGCAGCACGAGGCGCCCGAGGTTGGTCGGGTGCAGGCCGTCCGCGTCCTTGGCCGGGTCGACCAGCTCGAGCACGCGGTTGGTGTCGATGCCCTTCGGCAGCGGCAGCTGCACGATGAACCCGGTGCACGCCGGGTCCTCGTTGAGCCGGCGCACGGCCGCCTCGATGTCCTGCTGCGTGGCGTCGGCCGGCAGGTCCTCGCGGAGGGAGGCGATGCCGACCTCCGCGCAGTCGCGGTGCTTGCCGGCCACGTACCACTGCGAGCCGGGGTCCTCGCCCACGAGCAGCGTGCCGAGGCCCGGCGTGATGCCGCGCTCGCGCAGCACGGCGACCCGCTCCTTCAGCTCGGCCTTGATGGCGGCCGCGGTGGCCTTGCCGTCGAGCACGCGTGCCTCGGTGGCCCCCGCGGGGGCGTCCGTCGTCGTCATGCGTCGCGCTCCCCTCAGTGCTGCTGCAGGTCCGGGTACAGCGGGAAGTCCGCCGTCAGCCTCGCGACGCGGGTCCGCAGGGCGTCGACGTCGGCCGCGGCGCCGTCGCGCAGCGCGACCGCGATGATGTCGGCGACCTCGGTGAACTCCTCGTCGCCGAACCCGCGGGTGGCCAGCGCCGGGGTGCCGATGCGCAGGCCGGAGGTGACGCGCGGCGGGCGCGGGTCGAACGGCACCGCGTTGCGGTTGACCGTGATGCCGGCCTCGTGCAGCAGGTCCTCGGCCTGCTGGCCGTCGAGGTCGCTGTGGCGCAGGTCCACGAGCACCAGGTGCACGTCGGTGCCGCCGGTCAGCACCTCGACGCCCCGCTCGGCGACGTCGGGCTGGGCGAGGCGCTCGGCGATGATCTGCGCGCCGCGCAGCGTGCGCTCCTGGCGGTCCTTGAACGCCTCCGAGCCGGCGACCTTGAACGCCACGGCCTTGGCGGCGACCACGTGCATGAGCGGGCCGCCCTGCTGGCCCGGGAACACCGCGGAGTCGATCTTCTTGGCCCACTCGGCCTTGGACAGGATGAAGCCGGAGCGGGGCCCGCCGATGGTCTTGTGCACCGTGGAGGACACGACGTCGGCGTGCGGCACCGGGGACGGGTGCAGGCCGGCGGCCACGAGGCCGGCGAAGTGCGCCATGTCCACCCACAGCTTGGCCCCGACCTCGTCGGCGACCTCGCGGAAGGCGGCGAAGTCGAGGTGGCGCGGGTAGGCGGACCAGCCGGCGATGATGACGTCGGGGCGGTGCTCGAGCGCCTTCTTGCGGACCTCGTCCATCTCGATCCGGTAGGTCTGCGGGTCGACGCCGTAGGCGCCGACGTCGTACAGCTTGCCGGAGAAGTTGATCTTCATGCCGTGCGTGAGGTGGCCGCCGTGGGCCAGCTCGAGGCCGAGGATCTTGTCGCCCGGGTTGATCAGCGCGTGCAGGACGGCGGCGTTGGC
This sequence comes from Puerhibacterium sp. TATVAM-FAB25, assembly GCF_046535855.1. NCBI lineage: Bacteria > Bacillati > Actinomycetota > Actinomycetes > Micrococcales > Promicromonosporaceae > Puerhibacterium > Puerhibacterium sp. TATVAM-FAB25. The sequence goes on from NZ_JAXUAK010000003.1 coordinate 290,692, forward strand.
CTGCGCGCCGGCGTGCGGCTGCACGTTGGCGTGCTCGGCGCCGAACAGCTCCTTGGCGCGGGTGATGGCGAGGTTCTCGGCGACGTCGACCTGCTCGCAGCCGCCGTAGTAGCGGCGCCCCGGGTAACCCTCGGCGTACTTGTTCGTCAGCACCGAGCCCTGGGCCTGCAGCACGGCGCGCGGCACGAAGTTCTCGGAGGCGATCATCTCGAGGGTGCCCTGCTGGCGGGCGAGCTCTCCGTCGAGGACGGCGGCGATCTCGGGGTCGACGTCGGCGATGCTCGCGTCGAACACGGGGTCGGGAGTGCGGGCGCTCATGGGCGTCTCCTCAGGCTGCGTTCTGATTCAGGCGGTCCGTGCTCGGCCTGCCCGGGCACGCCCGGGCACGCACCTCGCACGAGGTGACCCCGGGCCCAGGCGAACGACCCGTCGTCTGCACAGCGTGCCGCTCCCCGGTGGTGATCCACCCGCCCGGCGGGACCGTTCCCGTGGCCTCCGCACCGGTGGTGCGGGGGCGCGGGCAGGCCGCCGGGGTGCGCCAGTCGCGACCCGCCCAGGGTAGCGCACCGGCGTGGGGCGGCCGAGGGCCCGGGCCGCTCGAGAGGCCTGCTCGGGGCGGCCGGGCGACCGGGCCGGCCGGCCGGCGACCGGTCAGGCGGGCGCGCTGCCGCCGCGGGCCTCCACCTCGTGCAGCACGCGCCGCAGGTAGGTGTAGGTGAGCTCGCCGGCGGGGTCGTCGTACTGGGCCTCGAACCCGTGCTTGGCGTACATCGACAGGTTCTGCTGAGAGTCCTTGCCGGTGAACGCCCAGATCTCGGCGACCTGCTCGGGCAGGTGCGGCAGGATCGCGAAGAGCAGCGACGTGCCGATGCCGCGGCCCTGCATGTCGGGCGCGACGGCGAGGCGGCCGAGCGTCGCCTTGTTGCCCTCGATCTCCACGCGGATGGAGCCCACCAGGCGGTGGCCCTCCCACGCCCCGACCGTGACGACGTCCTCGCGCGCCAGGTCCTCGCGCAGCTCGGCCAGCGTCTGGGTCAGCGGCGGGATGTTCGGGTCGCCGTACTGCTGCGCCTCCGTGACGAAGGCCGCGCGCCGCAGCGTGAGCAGCTCGCCGGCGTCGGCGTCGTCGACCAGTGCGATCCGCGTGCGGGGTGCCTCGCTCATGCGCCCATCGAACCAGACCGCCCCGGCCCGCGCAGCGGCGCCCGCCGCGCGCGTCGCGCACCCGCGCCCACCCAGCGGATCGGGCCGCCGCGACGCGTGGGCGCGCCGGTACCGTGTGCCCCGTGACCGACGCCCCTGCCGCCGTCCCCGCCGCCGTCCCCGCCGCTGCGCCCCGCACCGAGTGGGTGCTCACCGTGTCCTGCCCCGACGGCCCCGGGATCGTCGCGGCGATCACCGGGGCGCTCGCGGCCCGCGGCGACAACATCACCGAGTCGCAGCAGTTCGGCGACCCGGCGTCCGGCCGGTTCTTCCTGCGCCTGCAGGTGGAGACGACGGCCACCCGCGAGGAGCTCGTCGCCGCGCTGACCCCCGCGTTCGAGGCGTTCGGGATGACCTGGGAGCTCGACGTCGTCGGCCGGCGGGTGCGCACCCTGGTCCTGGTGAGCAGGGCGGCGCACTGCCTCGTCGACCTGCTGTACCGCGAGCGCAGCCAGGGCATGCCGATCGACGTCGTCGGCGTCGTGGGCAACCACCCCGACCTGGCCGACCTCGCCGCGTTCTACGGCAAGCCGTTCCACCACGTGCCGGTCACCAAGGACACCAAGGCCCAGGCCGAGCAGCGGCTGCGCGAGCTCGTCGCCGAGCTGGACGTCGAGCTGGTGGTGCTCGCGCGCTACATGCAGATCCTGTCGGACGAGCTGTGCCGCGACCTCGAGGGCCGGGTCATCAACATCCACCACTCGTTCCTGCCGAGCTTCAAGGGCGCCCGCCCCTACGCCCAGGCGCACGAGCGCGGCGTGAAGCTCATCGGCGCCACCTCGCACTACGTCACCGGCGACCTCGACGAGGGCCCGATCATCGAGCAGGACGTCGAGCGCGTCGACCACACCCGCGCGGTGTCCGACCTCGTCGCGATCGGCGAGGACGTCGAGCGGCGGGCGCTCGCGCGCGCCGTGCGCTGGCACGCCGAGCACCGGGTGCTGCTCAACGGGCACCGCACCGTCGTCTTCCACTGACCGCCGCGCGCGGCGCCCGTGGGCGCCGCGCCGTCGGGCGGCATCGCGTGCCGGGCGGCGCCGCGCGTCAGGCGGCGCCGGTGATCGCGGCCAGCAGCGTCTCGTGGCTGACGTCGGCGCGGAACGAGCCGTTGTTGCGCCCGTGCCGCAGCACCTCGACGCGGTCGGCGACGGCGCGCACGTCGTTCATGTTGTGGCTGATGAGCACGACGCCGAGGCCCATGTCGCGCAGGCCCTGGATGTGCGTGAGCACCTCGGCCGCCTGCGCCACCGACAGCGCCGCCGTCGGCTCGTCGAGGACCACGACCTTGGGCTCGCCGATGAGCGTGCGGGCGATCGCGACCGCCTGGCGCTGACCGCCCGACAGGTTGTGCAGCGGCGTGCGCACGGACGGGATGCGCACGGTGAGGTTCTGCAGGATGCGCCGCGTCGTGCGCTCCATCTCGCCGTCGGCCAGCAGCCCTCCCCCGGTGCGCAGCTCGTGGCCGAGGAACACGTTCGCGGTCACGTCGAGGTTCTCGCACAGCGCCAGGTCCTGGAACACCGTGGCGATGCCGTGGGCGGACGCGGCCGACGGCGAGGAGAACGTCACCGGCACGCCGTCGCGCTCGATGATGCCCGCGTCGGGCGACAGCACGCCCGCGATCACCTTGGCCAGCGTCGACTTGCCGGCCCCGTTGTCCCCGATGAGCGCCACCACCTCGTGCGCGTGCACGTCGAGGTCCACCCCGACCAGCGCCTCCACCGCGCCGAAGTGCTTGCTCACCTGCCGCACCGACAGCAACGGCGTGCGGACCACCCTCGTCACCCGACCTCCTCCACCATCCCGGCTCGCGCCTCGTCGATCCGGTCGAACACGTCGGTGGACTGCAGCGCCAGCAGCAGCGCACCCGTCAGCTCGGCCCGGCCGCCCAGCTCCGTGGGCACCACCTCCACCGGCGCGACCCGGTTCACGAGCGTGCGCCGCAGCACCGCCTCGCGCAGCGGCTCGAGCAGCACGTCGCCCGTCTCGGCCAGCTCGCCCCCGACCACGATGCACTGCGGGTTGAGCGCCGTCGCCAGCCCCGCCACCACCTGGCCCACCACGCGACCGGCGTCGGCCACCACCTGCCGGCAGCCGAGGTCGCCCTCGTTGGCGTAGCGCACCACGTCGCGCAGGGTCAGGTTGCCATGGCTGTCGCGCAACGGCGCCAGGAACGCCGGCCCGCCGACCACCGTGTCGAGGCAGCCGCGGTTGCCGCAGCCGCACACGCGCCCGGCCGGGTCGACCTGCACGTGGCCGATCTCCCCCGCCAGGCCGGCGAACCCGCGGTGCACGCGCCCGCCGATGACCACGCCCGCGCCGGTGCCGTGCGACACGCCCACGTACACCGAGTCCTGCACGTGCCGCGAGGCCCCCAGCGTGGACTCGGCCATCGCGCCGAGGTTCGCGTCGTTGTCCACGAACACCGGGCGCGACAGCCGCTTCTCCAGCACCTGCGCCACGTGCACGTCGTCCCAGCCGCGCATGATGCCGCGCACCGAGATCAGCCCGGTGTCGACGTCCACGGGCGCGGGCACGCCGAGGCCGATGCCGAGCAGCTCGTCGAGGTTCGCGCCGATGCGCTCGAGCAGGTCGACGACGAGCAGCGCCACGCGGTCGAGGCTCGTGTCGACCTTGTGCTCCGCGGGCAGCGGCAGCGCCTGCTCGGCCACCACCTCGTGGGACGCGTCGGCGATCGCCACGCGCAGGTGGCGGTGCCCGACGACGACGCCGGCGACCAGGCCGAGCCGGTGCGCGATGGTCACGAGCTGGGCCCGCCGCCCGGAGCGCACGGTGCCGCGGACCTCGACCAGGCCCGCCGCCACCAGCTCCTTGACGATCGTCGAGACCGTGGCGGGCGACAGCCCGGTCGCACCGGTCAGCTCGACCTGGGTCAGGCCGCCGTACTGCTTGACCGCCTCGACGATCTTGGCGCGGTTCGCCTCGCGCAGCGAGGACTGGGAGCCAGCCACCGGCAGCCGTCCTCTCACGCCGGGGAGTCTAGGAGCAGACGAGCGCGGGCGGACGGCATCGCCGTCCGCCCGCGCGTCGCACGATCAGCGCAGCGCGGCGGCGCGGCGCTTGTTCCAGATGTCGAAGGCCACGGCGAGCAGCAGCACCAGGCCCTTGACCACCTGCTGGATGGACTGCGGCACACCCATGAGCTGCATGCCGTTCGACATGACCGCCATGATCAGGCCACCGATCATGGCGCCGCCCACGCGCCCGACGCCGCCCGTGGTCGAGGCGCCGCCGATGAAGCAGGCCGCGATCGCGTCGAGCTCGAACATGTTGCCGGCGCCCGGCTGGGCGCCGTTCATGCGGGACGAGTAGACGACGCCCGCCACCGAGGCCAGGAAGCCCATGTTGACGAAGATCCAGAAGTTGATCTTCTTGACCTTCACGCCGGACAGCTCGGCCGCGTGCAGGTTGCCGCCCACCGCGTACACGTGCCGGCCGAACACGGACTTCTGCGTGATGAGCGTGTACACGATGATCAGGATCGCGAGCAGGATGAGGATGTTCGGCAGGCCGCGGCTGCTGGCCAGCTGGTAGCCGAACCACATCACGACGACCGCCACCGCGACGATCTTGAGCACGAACAGCGGCATCGACTCGACGACCTGCTGGTAGGCGATCCGGCCACGACGGGCGCGCCACTGCGCGACGGCGTAGCCGACCACGGCGATGCCGAAGATGACGAGCGTGAAGATGTCCACGCCGTACCCGCCGAGCAGGCCGTTCTGGAAGCCGTTGGCGATGTCGTAGTACGTGCCGCCGAACGGCGACAGCGAGACGTTGTCGAGCACCCGGTAGGTCAGGCCGCGGAACAGCAGCATGCCCGCCAGGGTGACGATGAAGCCGGGGATCCCGACGAACGCCACCCAGAAGCCCTGCCATGCCCCGACGGCCAGGCCGACGCCGATCGCCGCCAGCACGCCGACGTACCAGGGCATGCCGTTGCGGATCACCAGCACGGCCGACACGGCGCCGGTCAGCGCCACGACGGAGCCGACCGACAGGTCGATCTGCCCCGCGACGATGATCAGGATCATGCCGATCGCGAGGATCAGGATGTAGGAGTACTGCAGGACGATGTTTGTGAGGTTGCCCGGGCTCAGGAAGTTCTGGTTGAGCGCGGCGAAGAGGGCGACGATCGCGACGAACGCGACGAAGATGCCGCTCTGGCGCATGTTCCTCGTCACCAGGTCGCGGAAGCCGGCGATGGCGGTCATGACAGTTCCTTCGTGGTGTTCTGCAGGCTGACGGAGGACTCGACGGCGACGTCGGCGGAAGGCCCGACGGCGCCGGTCGTCGCGGTGGCGCCGGTGGGCACCGCCCCGGCGTCGCGCTCGAGCGTCATGAGCTCCATGAGCCGCTCCTGGGTGGCCTCGGCGACGGGCACCTGGCCCGTGATGCGGCCGAAGGCCAGCGTGTAGACGCGGTCGCAGATGCCCAGCAGCTCGGGCAGCTCCGACGAGATGACGACGACGGCCTTCCCGGCCGCGACCATGCGGTTGATGATCGTGTAGATCTCGTACTTCGCGCCGACGTCGATGCCGCGCGTGGGCTCGTCGAGGATGAGCACGTCAGGGTCGGTGTAGAGCCACTTCGACAGCACGACCTTCTGCTGGTTGCCGCCGGAGAGCTTGCCGACCACCGACATGACCGTCGGCGTCTTGATGTTGAGGCTGGCGCGGTACTCGTCCGCGACCTTGAGCTCCTCGTTCGCGTTGACCCAACCGCGACGGGCGAGCTTGCCCAGGCCGGCCAGCGAGATGTTGCGGCGCACGTCCTCGATGAGGTTGAGGCCGTAGCGCTTGCGGTCCTCGGTGGCGTAGGCGATGCCGTGGTCGATGGCGTCGGCCACCGTGCGGATCGTGATCTCCTTGCCGTCCTTGACGATCCGGCCGGAGATGTTGCGGCCGTAGGTGCGCCCGAAGATGCTCATCGCCAGCTCGGTGCGGCCGGCGCCCATGAGGCCGGCGATGCCGACGACCTCGCCCGCGCGCACGTCGAAGCTCGCGTCGTCGATGACGAGGCGCTCCGGCTGCGTCGGGTGGTGCACCGTCCAGTGCTCGACGGACAGGACCACGTCGCCGATGTCCGGCGTGCGCTCCGGGTACCGGTGCTCCAGGTCGCGGCCGACCATCCCGCGGATGATGCGGTCCTGCGTCGAGGAGGGGTCCTTCATGTCGATCGACTCGATGGTGCGCCCGTCGCGGATGATCGTCGTGGAGTCGGCGATCTCGGCGATCTCGTTGAGCTTGTGCGAGATGATGATCGAGGTGATGCCCTCGGCCTTGAGCTGGCGCAGCAGGTCGAGCAGGTGCTCGGAGTCGTTGTCGTTGAGCGCCGCCGTCGGCTCGTCGAGGATGAGCAGGCGCACCTCCTTCGAGAGCGCCTTGGCGATCTCGATGAGCTGCTGCTTGCCGACGCCGAGCTGGCCGACCGGCGTGGTCGGGTTCTCCTTGAGTCCCACCCGCTCGAGCAGGCGCGCGGCCTCGTGGTTGGCCTTGTTCCAGTCGATGAGCGGCCCGGTCCCGCGGACCTCGTTGCCGAGGAAGATGTTCTCGGCCACCGAGAGGTAGGGCACGAGGGCGAGCTCCTGGTGGATGATGACGACGCCGCGCGCCTCGGAGTCGTTGATCGAGCCGAAGCGCACCTCCTCGCCGTCGAGCAGGATCTGGCCCTCGTACGTCCCGTGCGGGTAGACGCCGGACAGCACCTTCATCAGCGTCGACTTGCCGGCGCCGTTCTCGCCGCAGATCGCGTGGATCTCGCCGCGCTCGACGGTCAGCGTGACGTCCTGCAGGGCCTTGACACCGGGGAACTCCTTGGTGATGGAGCGCATCTCGAGGATGGTGCTCATCGCGGGTCCCTCCCGGTGGCGCCGGAGCGCGCGGTTGCGTGGGTGTTCATGCGCCCTCGTTCCTCCTTCGGTGGGGCGGGTGGTGCGGGGGTGGGCCCGCCCGGCGGCCGAGAGCCGCCGGGCGGGTCGCACCCGAGGGGGACGTCAGCCGGCGACGCCGGCGTCGATCTCCTCCTGCGTCCAGTAGCCGGAGTCGACCAGGAGCGGGGTGATGTTGTCCGAGTAGACCGTGTCGACCTCGAGGAGGTACGACGGGACGACCTTGACGCCGTTGTCGTACTGCTCGGTGTCGTTGGCCTCCGGCTCCTCACCGTTCACGTAGGCCTCGGCGGCCACGACGGCCTGCTCGGCGAGCTTGCGCGTGTCCTTGAAGATCGTGGACTGCTGCACGCCGTCCTGGATCAGCTTGACCGAGGCGATCTCGGCGTCCTGGCCGGTGACGACCGGGAGGCCCTCCTCGATGGTCGGGCCCATGCCGACGCCCTGGAGCGCCGTGATGATGCCGCGCGAGATGCCGTCGTAGGGCGACAGCACGCCGTGCAGCTCCGTGCCGCCGGAGTACGTGGAGGTGAGCAGGTCCTCCATGCGCTTCTGCGCGGTCTCCTGCAGCCAGCGCAGCGTCGCGGCCTGCTCGATGTCGGTCTGGCCGGAGGGCACGACGATGGAGCCCTCGTCCATGAACGGCTTGAGCGTGTCCATCGCGCCGTCCCAGAAGAAGTGGGCGTTGTTGTCGTCCAGCGAGCCGGCGAACAGCTCGATGTTGAACGGACCCTTCTCCCCCGTCGGCTGGCCCTCGGCGTCGGTGAGGCCGAGGCCGGTCAGGAGCGCCGTGGCCTGGGCCACACCGACCTGGTAGTTGTCGAACGTGACGTAGAAGTCGACGTTCTCGCTGTCGCGGATCAGGCGGTCGTAGGAGATGACCGGGATGTTCGCGGCAGCCGCGGCCTCGAGCTGGCTCGTCAGCGCCGTGCCGTCGATCGCCGCGAGGATGAGCACGTCGGCGCCGCCGGTGATCATCGAGTCGATCTGCTGCGTCTGCGTGGGGATGTCGTCGCCCGCGTACTGCAGGTCGACCTGGTAGCCGGCCTCCTCGAGGCTCTCCTTGACGGCGTTGCCGTCCTGGATCCACCGCTCCGAGGTCTCGGTGGGCATGGCCACACCGATCTTGACGTCCTCGCCACCGTCGCCGGCAGGGGCGCTCTCGTCCCCACCGCCGCCGGCGCCCGAACCGCCGCAGGCGGCCAGGGAGAGCGTCAGCGCCGCACCCGCGGCGACCACGCCCATCTTCTTGCCGAGTCGCATCGTCGCGCTCCTTCTCTCGTCGTCGAGGGTCCCTCCGGCGCGTCAGCGTGCCGGCGCCCTCGCGGGCGGGACCACGGCGTCCCGGCCCCTGACGAGCCGGTCCGCACACCAGAGTGATGTGTTCGAGACTCGAAGTCAAAGCCTGGACGGGTGACCTCGGGTCACGATTGCGTCACGACGGGTGCGGGGCCGGCGTGAGCGCGGCAGGAGGCTCCGGTTTGCGCCGCTTTGCCCGGTCGCCCGACCGGCTCCCGGCTCGTCCGGCGGGCCCTGCCGCACGTCTTCGGCGTCCGAACTCAAAGCGCCCTCTCGGTCGCCGAGACAGCGAGCCGGGCCGCCGAGATAGAGAGGCCCGACGGCGAGATAGAGCACTCCCTCGGCGAGACAACGAACCCTCGCGCCAAGCCCGAGAGGCGCCTCTCGGGCTCGGCGCGAGGTTCGCTGTCTCGGCGTCAGAGCAGGCCCAGCGCGCGCACGGCGTCGCGCTCCTCGACGAGCTCGGCCACCGAGCGGTCGATGCGCTCGCGCGAGAAGTCGTCGAGCTCGAGCCCCTCGACCACGTGCCACGCGCCGTCGGACGCCGTGACCGGGAACGAGCACACCAGGCCCTCCGGCAGCCCGTACTGACCTGTCGACCACAGCGCGGCGCTGGTCCAGTCGCCCTCCGGCGTGCCGTGCACCCAGTCGCGCACGTGCTGCAGGGCCGCGTTCGCCGCGGAGGCCTGCGACGAGGCCCCGCGCGCCTCGATGATCGCCGCGCCGCGCTGCGCCACGGTCGGGATGAAGTCCTGCTCCAGCCACTGCCGGTCGGCCGCCAGCTCGGCGCCCGGGCGCCCCGCGACCTCGGCGTGGAAGACGTCGGGGTACTGGGTGGCGGAGTGGTTGCCCCAGATGGCGACCTTCCGCACGTCGGACACGTGCGCGCCCGCGTGGTGGGCGAGCTGGGACAGCGCCCGGTTGTGGTCGAGCCGCGTCATCGCGGTGAACCGGTCCTTCGGGACGTCCGGCGCGTGGGCGGCGCAGATCAGCGCGTTCGTGTTGGCCGGGTTGCCGACGACGAGCACCCGCACGTCGTCGGCCGCCGCCGCGTTGATGGCCTCGCCCTGCGGGCCGAAGATCCCGCCGTTGGCCTCGAGCAGGTCGCGCCGCTCCATGCCCGCCGACCGCGGGCGGGCGCCGACCAGCAGCGCGACGTTCGCGCCGTCGAAGGCACGGCGCGGGTCGTCGCTGATGTCGACGCCGTGCAGCAGCTCGAAGGCGCCGTCGTCGAGCTCCATCGCCACGCCCTCGGCCGCCTTCACCGCCTGCGGCACCTCGAGCAGCCGCAGCCGCACGGGCGTGTCGGGCCCGAGCATGGCGCCCGAGGCGATCCGGAAGAGGAGCGCGTAGCCGATCTGGCCGGCGGCCCCGGTGACGGTGACGTTCACGGGTACGGTCGTCATGAGGCCACTGTGGCCCACGCGTCGAGACCTGGCGACAGCAGCTCCGGACGAATTCCGCGAGATGCTGCCGCATCGCGGAGCGGACCGGCATATTTCCGGCGTTCGTCCAGCATGGACCGGTACCGTGCCCACGAAAGCACTCGCCGAGACTCCAAGGATCCTCATGTCCCAGGACTTCGCCGCGCCCAGCGGCGCCACCGCCGCCGGGGTCGCCACCCCCGTGCAGCCCTCGTACTCGATGCCCTCCCGACTCGCGGCCGAGGCCTTCGGCACGTTCGTCCTGGTCCTCGGCATCGTCGGCACCGCGGCCTTCAACTTCCTCAACCAGGGGTCGATCCTCACGGTCGCGCTCGCCGGCGGCGTCCTGCTCATGGCGGGCGTCGCCGCCGTCGGGCACGTCTCGGGCGGTCACTTCAACCCCGCGGTGACCCTCGGCCTGGCGCTGGGCGGCCGCGCGTCCTGGCGGGACGTGCTGCCGTACGTCGCGGCGCAGCTGGTCGGCGCGGCCGTCAGCGCGCTGGTGCTCTGGTCGCTCGTCCCCGAGTCCCTGCCGGCGGCGCTCGGCATGGAGAGCAAGGCGCAGATCATGCAGGGCACGGCCAACGGCTACGGCGAGCACTCGCCGCTGTCCACCGCCGCGCAGGGCGCCACGGAGTTCTCCCTGTGGGCCGCGCTGCTCGTCGAGGTGATCGTCACGGCCGTGCTGGTCGGCGTCATCCTCGCCACCGGCGGCGACAAGCGCGCCCGGACGCCGTACCCGCCGGTCCTCGTCGGCCTGGTGCTCGCCGCGCTGATCATCCTCGCGTGGCCGGTCACCAACGCGTCGCTCAACCCGGCCCGCTCCTTCGCCTCCGCGCTGTTCGGCGGCGGCTGGACCTGGGGTCAGCTGTGGCTGTTCGTCGTCGCCCCGCTCGTGGGCGGCGCCCTCGCCGCGCTGTTCTACCGCGCGTTCTCGCCGGCGCCCGCGGTCGCCGGGACGGTCGCAGGGACCTCCACGGCCGACGCGGACGCCCCGGAGCGTGACCTCGTGGACGACGCGGACGACGACGCGGACGACGACGCGGAACGGTACGCCGTCACCCCGTCGAGAGACACCGCCGACGCCGTCGTCGTGAGCAAGACCCCGCGCGACGCCGCCACGGACGCCGAGGTCGAGGCCGCGGAGGCCGAGGCCCTGGCCGAGGAGCGCCGGGACGGCGAGGACGGCGGGGTCACCCCGCCGCGCTGACGCCCCGCGCCGCGCACGCACGAGCCCCCGCCGTCCCCGGACGGCGGGGGCTCGTCGCGTCCGCGGGCCCCCGCGCCCGGCGTCCGCTCGGCCCGGGTGCCCGAGGGCGGCTCAGCCCAGGAGCGGGATGGTCAGCGCGAGGAAGAGGATCATCGCCGCGAGGCCCCAGCAGGTGGCGACGTCGAGCAGCTTGCTGCGCACCACGATGCCCGCGGCGGCGTTCGCCCGCGGCGCGAGCGCGCGCCAGGTGCCGACGACGGCGAGGGTGACGGCGATCGTCACGGCGCCGGCGCGGACCCCGACCAGCAGGCCCATCGCGCCGGTGAGCAGGACGCCGAGCATCGCGGTCGTGAGCGACGCCTTGGGGTGGGGGCCGCGGTACGGGCGACGGACGGGGGCGCGGTGGTGCGGCACGGTGCCCCCGGGCGTCGCCGGGAGCGGGCCCGCCTCCGGGGCCGGGGTGGCCGCGGGCGGGGTCGGCCGGGCGCGCTCGGGGCCGCCCGGGACGTCCGTGGCGTCGGCGGAGCCCGTGGGCCCGGCCGGCGACGGCGCCGCGGCGCCCGAGGGGCTGCCGGGGACGGGGTCCGCTCCCCCGGCCGTTGCCCGGGGGAGCCAGGCCGGGCCCGGGGCGGTCGGTCGGGGTTCCACGGCGTCGAGCCTACCGGCCGCGGCCGTGGCCCCCGTCCGCCCGCGGGCCCGGTCCGCCCGCCCGCTCCCGCGCCGGACGGCGGCGCTCACCTGACCTGCGACCGCGTCCGGGGGTTAGCGTGACGGCGTGCCAGTCCGCCCCGCCCCGCGCCGCTACCCGACCCTGCCCGTCCCGCCGTCGCTGCCGCACCCCCGGAGCGTCGCCGTCGTGGGCGCCGGCCTCGCCGGGGCGCAGACCGTGGCGGCCCTGCGCGCCCACGGGTTCGACGGGCGGATCACCCTGCTCGGCGCCGAGGGGCTGGCGCCGTACGACCGGCCGCCGCTGTCCAAGGAGCTGCTCACGCGCCCGGAGCCGGTGTGGCTGAGCGACGACCTCGGCGTCGACGTCGAGCAGCTCGCCGACGACGTGCGCCTCGCGGACCCCGCCGTGCGCCTCGAGCCCGAGCCCGACGCCGTCGCGCTCACCACGGCGTCGGGCGAGCGGCTCGTCGCCGACGCCGTCGTCCTCGCCGTCGGGTCCGAGCCCGTGCGCCCGCCGGGCTGGGAGACCGCCTGGACGCTGCACACCGCCGCCGACGCCGACCGCCTGCGCGCCGTGCTGACGGAGCGTCCCGGGCTGCGCCTCGTCGTCGTCGGCGCGGGCTGGATCGGCGCGGAGCTGGCGGGCGTGGCCGCCGGCGCGGGGGCGGACGTCACGGTCGTCGAGGCCGCGCCCGTGCCGCTGGACCGCCAGCTCGGGGCCGCGGTCGGCGCGCACCTCGTGCCCTGGTACGCCGCCGCCGGCGTGCGGCTGCGCACCGGGACCCCGGTCGCCGCCGTGGACGCCGGCGGCGTCACCCTGGCCTCGGGCGAGCACCTGCCGGCCGACGTCGTGCTCGCCGCCGTGGGCGCCCGGCCGGCCTCGCGCTGGCTCGCGGGCACCCTGCCGCTCGACGCGCGCGGCGGGCTGCGCGTCGACGCCGCCGGCCGGCTGACCGGCCGCGCCTCCCCCACCGACGCGGCCGGCCGGCTCGGCGCCGCCACGCTGGCGCGGATCTGGGCGGTGGGCGACGTCGCCACGCGCGAGCACCCCGTGTTCGGGCCCGTGCCGGGCGGGCACTGGTCGGCGGCGCTGCACGACCCCGACACCACGGTGCGCGCGCTGCTCGGCGTCGACGAGTCGCCCGCCGACCCCGAGGAGCTGCGGGCGCGGCTGGGCCTGGCGCCCGTGCCGCGGCACGCGCCGTACGTGTTCTCCCGCCAGCTCGGCCACGACCTGGCGCTGCTCGGCCTGCCGAGCGGCGTCGAGGAGGTCGCGCTGCGCGGCGACCCGGCGTCGGGCGGGCCCTGGGCGGCCCTCTACCTCGAGCAGGCCCTCGACCGGCACCCCCGCTCGACGGGCGAGGGCCACCGCACGGCGCTCGTGCGGGCGGTGCTGCTGGTCGACTCCCCGCGCGAGGTGGGCGCCGTGCGGCGGCTGATGAACCGCGACGAGCCGCTGCGGGTGGACGTCGACCGCGCGCTGGACCCGGCGGTCCGGCTCAAGGACGCCGCCGTCTGACGCTGAGACCGAGACCTGCGCCGCCGAGATAGAGAGGCGGGGGGGGGGGGGGGGGCGGGGGGGGGTGGGGGGGGGGCGGGGGGCCCCCCCCCCCGCGGGGGGCCCCCCCCGAAGAGAGGCGGGGCCCGCGCAGGAACACCGCCCCGGCGGCGGC